>NZ_LR734835.1 GCF_900010725.2 Planktothrix serta PCC 8927
TGTAGGGGTTTGGTCTCCAAACCCAGGCGCAAAGAGGGTTTGGAGACCAAACCCCTACGATAAAATATTACAACCTATTTAGGATTGCTATATCTGTTATAGTGTTAGGCTAGATCCCGATCATTTTTTATATTTTTAAGTTTAAGATGGAAAATTTGGTTTTAATTTTAACACTATTATCATTAATAATATGGATTGTATTATTAATGTTTCGAGGGCAATTTTGGCAAGCCGATCAACGACTTCCAGAACTTCAAAAACCGTTATTAAATTATCCCTCTGTTGCTATAATTGTGCCAGCGAGAAATGAGTCTGAATTAATTGAAATGAGTTTGCGATCGCTTCTCAATCAAAACTATCCTGGTTCATTTTCTATTATTTTAGTCGATGATCAAAGTCAGGATAAAACAGCAAATATTGCCGAAAAAACGGCTAAAATATTAAATCAAACAGAGCGATTAAATATTATCACTTCTCAACCGTTACCTGGGGGATGGACAGGGAAACTTTGGGCGATGGAACAGGGAGTTAAATATACTCAACAGTTAATAAACCCTCCCGATTATATTTTATTTACCGATGCTGATATTGAACATTCTCCTAATAATTTAAAGCAATTAGTTGAAAAAGCTGAAACCGAACAATTACAATTAGTGTCCTTAATGGTGTTATTACGGTGTCAAAGTTTCTGGGAAAAACTATTAATTCCCGCCTTTGTATTTTTCTTTCAAAAATTATATCCGTTTCGTTGGGTTAATCATCCTCAAAGTCAACTCGCAGCCGCAGCAGGAGGATGTATTTTAATTCGCAGGGAAGCCTTAACTCGTATTGGTGGTTTACAAATTTTAAAACAAGCATTAATTGATGATTGTTCTTTAGCACAAGCGGTGAAGAATACCCTTAGTAAAGGGGGAGAAGAAGGGAGATTACTAACACCAGTAAATCAAGGGTTTTCTATGGGAAGTTTTATCTTTCCTTTTACCTCTAAATCCTATTATCCGATTTGGTTAGGACTAACAGAAACAACTCATAGTTTAAGACCCTATCCGAATTTAGCAAGTATTTGGGATATGGTCGCTAGAACAGCATTTAGTCAACTGAATTTTTCGATTATTTTATTAGGATTAACCTTAATTGGAATGATTTTGATTTATTTAATGTTTCCTGTAGGTTTGATTTGGGGAATTCTGCATGGAAAGGGGTTAATAATCCTTTTAGCTGCGTTAACAGGATTATTAATGGAAATTGCTTATTATCCGACGTTAAAACTTTATCAACTTTCTCCCGTTTGGGGATTAACTTTACCCTTGATTGGCTTTTTATATGCGTTGATGACTTTAGATTCAGCCTTAAGATATTGGCGAGGAAAAGGGGGAAGTTGGAAAGGAAGAACTTATCCATAAAACTTGATAAACCCGGCTTCTTCAACAATACCCTTGAATACTTCCTTCGTGTCTTTGTGTCTTTGTGGTTACTTCTACAGTACAAAAAATGCCGAAGGTATTGTTAAAGAAACCAGATTTATGAGTTAGGGTTTTATTTCAATAGAATCTTTATTTCCTTCTTTAGACTGCATTTCTTCAATATCTAATAAATTCACAATTACCCCTGCAACAGGAACTGAGAGAAATACCCCTAAAATTCCAGCGATTTTTCCGCCAACCAGTAAAGCAAAAAACAAAACCACAGGGTTAATATTAACTGCACTTTGCATAATGCGAGGGGCAATAAAATTGTCCTGAATTTGTTGTAAAATTATACTAACAACCAAGACTTGTACTGTCAAAAACCAGCCCCCTTGAATTAAAACAATTAAACTGATGATTAAAATCCCTAGAGTTGCTCCTATCCCTGGAATAAAATCAAAAAAGCCAACAATAATAGCCAAGGATAAAGAGAAAGGAATGCTCAAGGTACTATAAACTAAAAAACTAGATATTCCCAAGAACAAGGAGAGTAATAGTTGACCTCTAAAGAAACCTAAAAAGCTTTTTTGAAGAGCCACTGAAAACTGACTGCGATGGGGATAAGGAATCAATTTTAACACTAAAAACCAAAGCCTTTCTCCATCAACCAGCATAAAAAAGGCAATGACAAAAACGATAATAAATGAAATCAGCGCATTGGGTAATGAAGAAAAAGTTCCTACCACAATGCTTACCATCGAACCCAAAGATTTATTAAATTCGGCTTCTATAGGAGCGATATTAATATTAATTCTCCGATTTGTTAAAAACTCTTGTAAGCGGTCAAACGGATTATCGGCTGAGGTTAAATTTTCAACAACGAGGGTGAGAAGCTGTTGAAATTGATTAAAAAACATTGTTCCCAAGGCTAATCCGGTAGCCACAACCACAAATAAACTGAGAAAAATAACAATTCCTAATGCTAATCCTCGACCCAAATATCGCTCTAAATAGCGCACGGGATAGTTGAGCAGAAAAGCTAAAATTGCAGCTAATACAAACGTAAAAAAGATGTTTTCAAAATAGTTAAAAATCAGAATTAATGCCCAGCCAGAGGCAAAAAATAATAAAAATCGCACTAAACTATTGGTGCTAACGCGATTCCACAAGGCGTTATCCTGGGAATCTGGGGGTAAATTATCCATTGGGATGACTCAATTTTTGCCGACGTTGACATTTTAGCCGATTTGTAATGGGTTATGAATGTAATTTTTCGATGGAGCAGAGCTATTTGAATACTTTAGTCTCTGTAACTTTTGTATTCAAAGTTTTACTATTGTTTTATGAGTAAATTAGACAAAATTTTAGGCTTAGAGATCCAACGTCGTCGTACAGACAAAGGTTGGTCTCAAGAATACCTGGCAGAAATGACAGGTTTGCACAGGACTTATATCAGTCAGTTAGAACGAGGGCTAAAAAGCCCATCCATTAGAGTTTTGAGCCATATTACTAAGGCTTTAAATATAACAATGAGTGAATTTTTATTGTCTGTAGAGGAGTCTCTTCGTGCTGAATGATCAAGAAATTGAACGGCTCAGACAAGCAATTCTTGCTACTGTTGCTTCTCCGATTATTGGTTCAATTGAAGATTATACTTGGGAAGCTATTTTTCATTATATTAAAAATATTCCTGTATCTGATCCCGCACTAGGACGAACTAAACTTCTATATGATGCTGTTAATTTGACAACAAAAACAGGTTGGTCACTGAAATCGCTGCAAATTAACAATATGAGGCGAGGAAATACGTTTTGGTTTGTTATTCAAAGAGCAGATATTATTAAAAAAGCTGTTCAACTGGGTTTTCAAGATTTGACAGAACAATCTTTACCTCAACAACTAGGAGCAGCAATTATTCAACATTGGAACGAAAAGATTTTAACTAGATCGATATATTCAGTCAATCTTAATAGCTTTACAAGAACAAATTGATCGGGAAAATTTTAATGATAATCCAGAAGAATAGATTGAGCAATGACTTTAGCTAGAAGTGGAGGTACAGATTCACCAATTTGGGATGCCATATTTGTGTAGGTTCCTAAAAAGTGAAATGTATCTGGATAGGAGTGTAATCTAGCAGCCTCCCGTATTGTAATTGTTCTATTTTGTTCAGGATGAAAAAATCGACCAGAACCGGGATGAAAAAGCCATCGAGTCATCGTTCTAGCAGGTTTATTCCATGATAATCTTCCATAAGCACCACTGTAGTGTTTTTTGGGTGCTAATTCTGGCGGTAAATCTCTTGCATCTTCTCCTTCTTTTAAGGCAGATACTCTTGCCTTTTGAATGGGTGTTAAAGCACGGGCAATATGATTAACAATTTTTGTACTTTCATGACGTATGATGGTTTGATAGAGATTTTGGGGAGAATCAGGATAATTTTGATGGGTATATTCTTGTCCATCTTTTAAAGAGGGTAAGTCTCCAATAGCATCTTTAACTGTTACAATAGGAGACAGGTTAGATTCAAAAAGATTTAATTGCTTAGAAGATAGAGTAGCACGATAATCGCTTCTAATATCTCCTTGATGAGTGGGTTTGGGAATATCAAGCTTTCGGTTGAGACTTGCTAGAAAAAAAGCTCTAGATCGAGTTTGAGGGATACCATAGTAAGCCGCATTTAAAATGGATGAGGTGACTTTATAACCGAAAGATTCAAGTTTTTCAGTGATCTCATTTTTGATAATACCTTTATAAGCATTGAGAATTTCAGGAACATTTTCCATAACCACATAAACAGGCCTAAACTCCTGTACAAATGCCAAAAAAGTTTGATACAGTTGATTACGAGAATCGTTAAAATAGCGATCACTAGCCGGAATATTTCGGGAAAAACCTTGGCAAGGTGGCCCTCCTACTAATACAGTTAATTTTTCCTGAGTTAAACCCAAGGCTAAACGAAGGTCAGAGGGGTTAACTTGAAGGATATCTTGTTGGAGAATTTTAGTGCTTGGATAGTTATATTTATAGGTAGCGATGGCTTTTTTATCGATTTCAATTGCACATAGAGATTGAAATCCTGCCAGGTGAAATCCTGTTGTCAAGCCACCTGCACCAGCAAACAGATCAATGATTGTATATGTCATAATATAAAATACTATAGTATTCAATTGTGATTGTCAAGTGCATGACATTGAATAGGGTTAAGGATTTCTACTCAACGTTTATCTAAACTCATGAGAAAATTATGATTAGACTCAAACAATGGCAATGGATTGTATTGATCACGCCGATCACAATCATGGTAATTTTTTTGCTAATGGCGGCGGGAGTTACCATTCATGTCTGGGGAATTAATTGGATTTGGGCGGTATTTACCCTAATATTTTTGGGTTGGCGTTGGTTATTAGTGAAATGGACTCAACCCCTGGTTAAACAGATGGAAACTGTCGTTGCTGAAGTCAATCACGAACTAGAATCCTCTTTTGATCAACCCATATCTCAACCGACTGGAAATCAGGCAATTAATCAAGTAGAAATAGCCCTACAGGACATTTTAAAAGCCTCCCAAAATGATCCGCCAATTTGGGAAGATAGTTCAATCTTTTGGAAACGCTGTCAAGATGTGGTGGCGACTACTGCTAATATTTATCATCCTGAAGTAAAATATCCTCTCCTCAGCATTTATATTCCTCAAGCTTATCAATTAATGCGAGGAACAGTTGATGATTTAGATCAATGGATGGCAAAATTATCTCCGGTATTGAATCAAGTTACCGTTGGACAAGGCTATGAAGCTTATCAAGTTTATCAGAAATTAGAACCCTCCGCCCGTAAACTTTGGCGAGTGTGGAATTGGGCGCAATGGCTATTAAATCCAACGGTTGCTTTAGCGCGAGTTACGACTCAAAAATCCACCAATCAAGCCACACAACAATTGTTAGTTAATTTAGGTCAATCTTTACGAGAATCAGCCTTAAGAAATTTGTGTCATCAAGCAATTATTCTCTATAGTGGAAATACCTTACCGCTAACAGAATTTGCAGTTACAACTCCTTCCCTTCCCCAAGCGAAAACCCAAACTCTCCGAGAGATTTTAACCCAAACTGAATCCGTTGAAACGTTAAAACAAAAACCCGTTAATTTACTGTTAGTGGGACGCACAGGAGCGGGAAAAAGTAGTTTAATTAATACCCTGTTTCAAGCGGATAAAGCCCTTGTGGATGTCTTACCCAGTACGGATAAAATTCAAAATTATCAGTGGCAAATAGAAACGGGAGAAAGCCTTAATTTATGGGATACTCCGGGTTATGAACAGGTGAATCGTCCTGAGTTGCGAGAACAAGTTTTAGACTATGCAGCCAACGCAGATTTATTATTATTAGTAACTCCAGCCCTTGATCCGGCTTTACAAATGGATGGGGATTTTTTGAAAGAGATTAAACAGCAGGGGATCGAGTTACCCATTATTACAATTGTTACCCAAGTTGATCGCTTACGTCCGATGCGAGAATGGCAACCGCCCTATGATTGGAAATCGGGAAATAAACCCAAAGAAAAAGCAATCCGAGAAGCCACACAATATCGGATTGAACAATTAGGAGAATATTGTGATCGCATTTTACCGATTGTTACCCAAGATCGTCAAATTCAGCGCCAAGCTTGGGGAATTGATGTCTTATCTATTGCTCTTTTAGAAACGATTAATCCCGCCAAACAATTGCGTTTAGCCCGGTTTTTACAAAATCGAGAAGCTCGGATTTTAGCAACGGCTAAAATTATTGATCATTATACCTTTCAAATGGCAACAACTCAAGGATTAGCGGCGTTATTAAAAAGTCCGATTTTGAGATTTATTTCCACATTAACAACAGGTTCTCCTACCTTGGCTTTATTACTCGCAGAACAAATTCCCGTTGAACAATTACCCGTTGTGATTGGTAAATTGCAGATGGCTTATGACTTGTTTATGTTATTAAATTCAGGAGAATCTGATCCGGTTAATTTTGATTTATTGGCTCTTTGGCCGTTACTCTTAGAAAATCCTAATCCCCCGGAAAAAAATGCTTGGGCGTTTGGTCATGCGTTAGTGGAATATTGGACACAAAAGCTTTCAATTGAACAAATGCAGCAGCGATTTCAATTTTATTTAAAGTCTAAAAGTTCGTAGTCGGGACAGCTTATATAGGTATTTAAAATAATTATACCCCTTCTGTTTTAAAAAGAGGGGGTATGGAGGTTTAATTTACGTTCAGCAAACTGTTAATATTTCCTAAAAACTTATGAGCCACCCGCATTAGGACTAAAATATTTATTGAACTTATCGTCTTCGTCTTTATATTGATCTACGTCTGGGGGTGAGGGTTTCTTGCGAGTAATATTAGGCCAGATTTGAGCATACTCCCGGTTCAATTCTATCCAACGTCCTCCCTCTTCCGTTACATCAGGAAAAATGGCTTCAGCCGGACATTCAGGTTCGCACACCCCACAATCAATACACTCGTCAGGATTGATGACGAGCATATTTTCACCTTCATAAAAACAGTCTACAGGGCAAACTTCAACGCAATCTGTGTATTTGCATTTAATACAAGTTTCTGTAATAACGTAAGGCATCGCTGTTCTCCTTTAAGAACATTAATTTTAAAATTCTAAAGCCATGTCATAATGAAGTGAAAAATTTAATCAAAACTTAACGTTATTTCGTTAAATAACTTAAAAATTTATGGTTCGTAGCCTCAATTTTAGTTTTGACTACGAACCATAAATTTTAGGCTTAAGAATTAGCTTCACCCAGAAAACGACGACGTTGGAACAAATAGAGAATAGCTAACAATGAACCCATGATTAAAGCAATTCCGATGGCAGGATTTAAGCCATAAATGATAAAAGAAGGACAAGCGGCTGCGAATAAACTTAGTAAAGCGATCGCCCGCATTTGTTTGCCAATATGAGGATATCCAGTGCCAATCATAATTTGTAATCCTAATAAACACAAGGCAATTTCACTGATTAAAGTTGCGATCGCAGCCCCTGGCCCTCCGAAACGGGGAATTAAAAACCAATTAATAATTACATTACCTGATGCTGTCCAAAATAAAATATTAGGTAAGCTTTTTTCTTGTCCCGTTGCTTGTAAAAACCGTTGAGCTAAGTTGCCAAACATACTAATTCCTAAACTCGGTAACAAAATCGCTAAGGAATAAACTGAGCGCAGAAATTCTTGACCATAAATTAAGGGGAGTAAAATTTGTTGTAAGAATCCAGCTAGAATAACCGCAGGTAAAACCCCAGTTAATAAAAGGCGTGTTGCCTTATATAATTGTTCAGGTAAACGACTGGGATCATTGGCGTGATATTTAGCAAATCGAGTAAAAACAACTTGGAAAATCACACGGGGTAAGGCAAAAAACATCTCCATAACTTTATAGGCTGCACTATAATATCCGGCTTCAACTGTTACTCCGATGGCTTGCAACATGACTAAATCAACTTGATAATATAAAATCCATAAAACCCCCGATAAAGCAAAGGGGTAAGCCATGCGTAATGAATCCCAACAATCTCTGATGGTAAAAGGCGACCAAACCGGAAGTTTACGATTGAGATAATACATTAAAATTAAAATATCTAAAAGCCGGACAACAACAATACTAATTACCACCAAAATCAAACTTTTTGTGGCATATAATACCCCCAAAGAAATCAGAACTGTAGCGGCACGTTCCAAGGCAACAGACACCGTTTCTGTTCTAAACCATCCCATGCCTTTTAACGTTCCCCGTAGGGTCATTTTCATGGCGCGACAAATTTCTGAAAACACCACAATGTAACAAATAATTAGAGTGTTTCCCTCGTTGTATCCCATCAATATTGCAATGGGAAATAAGAGGACAAAAACCGGGATAGAGGTTAGCAATTCTAAGATAATAAACCGGGATGTTAATTTTGAGCCTACTTCCGGGTTAGCCGAAACTTCTCGGTTCAAAAGAATGGGTAAACCAAACTGAATTAATAAGGCTAAAATTGCCCCTAATGCAGAAGCTGATGTAAAAATCCCATACTGTTCTGGCCCTAAAACACGCGCTAGAAGGATATAAAAAACAAAGGTTAAACCTAGAGTTGCTTCTCCCAAAAACACATAAAGGTAAGACAGATCTAAACGAGTCAGCAGGTTTTTCATGGAAATTTACTCAAAAGGAAGTAACGGAATACAAGGGTGTACAGATTGGCGAAGAATAATTTAAAAATTTAAAACCAGTATAATTTAAAAAAACGTTATCCTGGGAAGTTAGGTGGGGTATGAGCAAAAAATAATGAGACAATAGTACATGGGTAAGGTGATCAGGCAAATATTATGCAATCTGTTGATTTAACGACATTAATCGCAAGCTGTTGTGAACTGCGTCAAGACTGGATTCCGGCGCGGTTAGAACAGGTGTATCAACGCGATCGCTTTACGATTTCTTTGGGGTTACGCACCCTAAAACGTCGGGGCTGGTTAGATATTTCTTGGCATCCCCAAGCCGCTAGAATTTGTATCGGTGATCCTCCTCCTCGTCTTCCTGATACGTTTACTTTTAGCGATCAACTGCGTCATCAATTAGGGGGATTAGCATTAGTTGAAATTCAGCAAGTTGACCCTTGGGAACGAATTTTAGATCTGCAATTTTCCCGGCGACCAGGGGATGAACCCCTCTGGCATTTGTATGTAGAAATTATGGGAAAATATAGTAACGTTATTTTAACTGGATCGGACAATAATATTGTTACGGCTGCCCATCAGGTCAATATAAAACAATCCAGTGTGCGACCAATTTTAACGGGTCAACCCTATGAATTGCCTCCTAAATTAACCGAGCCCATTCCCAGTTTAAATGAAGCTCAATCTCGTTGGCAAGAGCGGGTAAGTTTAATTCCCAGTGCTTTAAAACAACAACTATTAAAAAACTATCGGGGTTTAAGTTCTGGGTTAGTGTTGTCGATGATTCAATCTGCTGATTTAGATCCAACTCAACCCACTAATAGTTTAACGATAGAAGACTGGCATCGGTTATTTCAAAGTTGGCAAACTTGGTTAAAAGCTTTAGAAGAACAGGATTTTTGTCCTTATTATACCGCAAAAGGCTATGATATTATTCCTTGGAATTCAGAAACTCTTTCTGAGGTTAAATCTATTCAAATTTTACTCAATACCTATTATACAAATCAATTAAATCAACAGGAATTTCAGCAACTCCGGCATCAAGTTAGTCAAAAAATTAATAACGTTTTAACGAAATTACGAGTTAAAGCGGATCAATTTATTCAACGGTTACAACAATCTGATGAAGCGGATGAATATCGGGCAAAAGCCGATTTATTAATGGCATTTCTGCACGAATGGAAACCGGGTATGAAGGAGATTTTATTACCGGATTTTGAGACGGGAGAACCTGTTAAAATTGCCCTAAATCCAGAGAATAATGCCGTCTGGAACGCTCAAAACTTATACAAACGACATCAAAAGTTAAAACGAGCTAGAATAGCCGTTGAACCCCTGTTAAATGATGTTAAAACTGAAATTAACTATTTAGAGCAAGTTGAGTCAGCGATTAGTTTAGTTGAAACCTACAAAACGGCCGAAGATTTACAAACCTTAGCCGAAATTCGAGAGGAATTAATTCAACAAGGTTATATTAATATTCCTGATTATCGTAGTTCTAATTCTCCCTCATCCATAGAATTCTATCGCTATCAAACTCCGAATAATTTTGAGGTGTTAATTGGCAGAAATAATCGTCAAAATGATCAATTAACCTTTAAAGTTGCAACGGATTATGATTTATGGTTTCATAGTCAAGAAATCCCCGGTAGTCATGTCTTATTACGGTTAAGTGCGGGACAGGTTGCTGATGATATTGATTTACAATTTACAGCTAATTTAACGGCTTATTATAGTCGAGCTAGACAAAGTGAACAAGTTCCTGTTATTTATACCAAACCTAAGCACGTTTATAAACCTAAAGGGGCTAAACCAGGGATGGTGATTTATAAACAGGAAACGGTGATTTGGGGTAGTCCTCACCAAGTTAAAATTGCATTGTGATATTAATAGAAATTAGTGTCAAATTAAAGCCCTGAACTAAAGTTCGGGCTAAAAGCTTAAGTCATCTAAAGATGACTAATAATTAAGGAATTAAAAATAAATAACTTGCACAACTAAACCCTGGAAACCTTGATCCACTGTAAACGATTGCTCAATTAGTCACCTTATTGGTTTTTCATTCCTAAGATCATTCTTCATTAACCCGTTTTAACGGGTTTTAGCTCCGAAGCCTGAAATTTATTTCAAGGCTTTTCTTGTGTCAATATTAGCTGTTCCCTACTCTAACTATTTTAATTCAGATAAGCCGATTGACAACTAATCATAATTTCTTGAGTTCGGGGATAGGATTGTAAATATTGAAGAAATAGTTGAGAATCAAAACTTCTGGGATCTCGCCTTTCTCCTGAACGATCTACCGCCGCATGAGTTGTAATTCGATAATCAGGAACTCCTGTTTTTGCTACTAACCACGCTAAAGATTGATATTGTGCAGCCGTATAACCACTGTGAGAATCAGCATTATTACGACCATCCGCAGGAGTTTCTAAAGAAACATGATAAGCAAAATTATTCACAGAAGGAGGACGTTGAGGATGGGTTTTTACGGTTTCTGTTCCCGTTGAAGTAGCAAATACAGAATTTCCTGCACCAAAGGCTCTTAAATCTGGGGGAACAATATAAACAATATCCCCAGTTAACATAATTAAAGTATGATAACTTGCTTGATTATCCTCAGAATTTTGGGCGGCTTGGAAAAAATTTACCGCACTATAAACATCCGATACCGTTTCATGTAACACCACAATCGGCGCATTATTCACAGGTTTTCTATTAATATCATAAAGAAATCGTTGTCCGTAATTCGTCGGATTTGCTAAGGCTTGATATTCATTGGGAGTATAACCCAACCCGCCTTGAAGATTGGCCGTTTGTGCATCCGTTGGCCGCCGAAACCGATATAACGTAACTGGATTCACAGGTGGCCCAACTGTCCCCCTCGCGGTCGGGTTCGGATCAGGTTGTAACCCACAGGTTCCAGGGACAGGAACATTATTCACATTCGCCACCGTTTCCGGTTGCGGTTGGGTCGCTTTTGGCTGTGGTTCCTCAGCCACCACCAGTTTGATGTTTGGAGATGGGGAGGGAGAGGGAAAGACGGTTTCAGCGATAACCCGCTCAAATTCGGGAGGAGAAGGTATTTGGCTCCATAATGACATCCCTTGGGCCACAATCCAATCTTGATTTTTGAGTCCAACGGTTACTCCCACCCCTAATAAATACAGGGTTAACAGCAGAATAGGCGTCCATTTTCTCATGGGTGAGTTAGCCAATATTGAGTGCAATGTTTTCCAGTTTAGTATGACAAAAATCTTGCCAAAAAAAAACCACTGGTAATCAGCCAGTGGGTGAGGAACGAAACGTGATTTTAGTGTGAGGAGTTAACTTGCTTATGATTCACAGATTATCGTCAGGATATGAAGTTAATGTGTCAATCTGATGACAAAGATATGAATTTTTCCAGCTTTAAGCCAAACAACGAACGGGAGAGCTTTCTAATACTTGACGAATGATATCAGAAGTGACTTGATCTGTAACGATGGCTTCTCCGATGCGAGTCGGTAATACAAATCGCACTTTTCCAGCCTTAACTTTTTTATCGGTTTGTAGACTATCCAAAATATCATTAATATTTAATCCGGGGGGGAGTTGGGTCGGTAATCCCGCCTTTTCAATAATAGCAAACTGACGTCGATCGCTATCTTCATCCCATAATCCTAATTTAACAGCAATTTGACTCGCGGCTACCATCCCAATTCCGACGGCTTCTCCATGAATTACAACGGTATACCCAGTTAAACTTTCGACCGCATGACCAATAGTATGACCATAATTTAAAATTGCTCTTAACCCCGATTCTTTTTCATCTTGACTAACAACATCGGCTTTACTTTGACAAGAACGGGTTAAAATTTCTTGTAATAATCCAGAGTCTAAAGCTTGAATATTATCTAATCCTTGGGATTGTTCGAGTTTAACAAATAATTCCTGATCCCAAATTACACCATATTTAATCACTTCTGCTATTCCGGCTCTAAATTCTCGTTCAGGAAGGGTTTGTAAAACATCAGGATCAATTAATACTAATTTGGGTTGATGAAACGCCCCAATTAAGTTTTTTCCTTGGGGATGATTAACGCCTGTTTTCCCCCCAATAGACGCATCTACCATTGCTAATAAAGAAGTCGGAACCTGAACTACATTAATCCCCCGTAACCACGTCGCCGCAGCAAATCCAGTCATATCTCCAATAATTCCTCCTCCTAACGCTACCATTGTAGAGGAACGTTCTAGTCGGTATTTTAAAGCGGCATCATAAATCATTTGTAGGGTTTCGGGGGTTTTGTATTCTTCACCTGCTGGAAGGGTACAAATCGCCACATCAAACCCCGCTTGTTCTAAGGAAATGCGAGTTCTTTCTCCATAATAATTAAAGATTTCTGGGTTAGAAACTAATAATATTTTTTTCCCTAATTTTAAGGGGGTGATCAATTCCCCTAATCGATCTAAGTGTCCTGCACCGATGGCAATATTATAGGATAATGAACCTAAATTAACCCGAATCATCGACTCCATATTCTTCCCCTCATTAACTCACCCTTAAAAATTGTATTCTATTTTTTACCCATTACGGATGATCACGGACGGATCACTCATGATTCAATGGAGAGTAATGTTTATGGAGTTGTGTAATGCTTACAGTGGATGGCGCGATCGCTTACGTTATCATCTATGCGGGTGCTATAGTCGCAGCCGCCGGAATTATGTTTACCCTGCGTGCGGTTAAACTCATTTAATCCTACCGTAGAGACGCGCTACGCATTAGTGTCAGCTTAACCCACGTTAGCCCTGAAATAAATTTCCGGCTAAGAGCGATCGGCATCTAAAGATGACTCAAGACTTGTGTTTCTTAACCCGTTTTAACGGGTTTGAGCTTTTAGCCTGAAATTGATTTCAAGGCTTTTAGCGCGATTGTTGACACTGATGCGCGCTACGGCGCGTCTAAACCCGTTGTTGTGTTTGAGAGTGTTAGAAGAGAAGAGAGTCCTGAAGGACTCACTACGGGTTAATTTTTTTTTGAGATTAATATCTGATATTATTAATAGAATAGATGCGATCGCATTTTTCTATGACTTATTGTTTAAATTCTAATTGTGCTAAACCCTATAATTCTGATCAGGGTCAATTTTGTTTATGTTGTGGGACTCAACTACGATTAAAAGACCGATATCGAGCTATTGATATTATCGGACAAGGGGGATTTGGTAAAACCTTTTTAGCCATTGATGAGGATAAACCCTCTAAACCTCGCTGTGTGATCAAGCAATTTTTTCCCCAGTCTCAAGATATTGAAGCGATACAAAAAGCATCGGAATTATTTGCACAAGAAGCAATTCGTTTAGATGAATTAGGGAAACATCCTCATATTCCTGAACTTTTGGCTTATATTACGATTGAACAACAACAATATTTAATCCAAGAATTTATAGAAGGGGAAAATTTAGCTAAAATTCTCACTCAGGAAGGAGCTTTTAAGGAAAATCAGATTCAATCTTTGTTAATCTGTTTACTTCCGATATTAGAGTTTATTCATACTAAAAATGTGATTCACCGGGATATTAAACCCGCTAATATTATTCGTTGTCTGAATGGTCAATTTGTTTTAGTTGATTTTGGTTCGGCGAAATTTACCCAAAAAACCGCATTTACTGTTACGGGAACAATTATCGGTACTTCTGATTATATTGCGCCGGAACAAGCGAAGGGAAAGGGTATTTTTGCGAGTGATATTTATAGTTTAGGGGTGACTTGTTTGCATTTATTAACGCAAGTGGAACCGATTAATTTATTTGATGATGAGGAGGGAATTTGGGTCTGGCGAGAGCATTTAAAACATCCCGTGAGTGAGGGATTTGGGTTGATTTTGGATAAAATGATAGAAAGTGCGATTAAACGACGTTATCAGTCTGCTAGGGATATTTTAACAGATTTAAACAATCAATTATCTAATTCTGGGGAAATAGTAGAAATTAATAATTTAGGGATATTAGCAAGTAATAATTTAGGGATATCAACAAGCGAGACGCTTGTTCCACAGTTGACAAATCAAGCTCAAAAATGGGAATGTGTTAAAACAATTATTGCTCATACTTGGGTCATTTATGGGGTTGCTATTACTCCTGATGGTCAGAATATTGTGAGTTGTAGCGAGGATGAAACAATTAAAATTTGGAATTTGAAAACAGGAGAATTAGAAAAAACGTTAACAGGACATTCAGGAGAAGTTTTAGCAATTGCAATTAGTTCTGATGGTCAAACAATTGTTAGTGGAAGTTATGATAAAACCGTGAGACTGTGGAATTTAGAGGCGGGTGAAGAAATATCTGTATTAGTAACAAGTGAGTCTAAAGTTGAGTCTGTGGCTATTCACCCTCATAAAAATATTATTGGGATGAATCATAGTTATGGAAAATCATCTTCCTATGCTCGTGTTCTTGTCAAGAATATAGATACTGATAAATATGCTTATACTTCATCACATAGTGTTTCCAATATAGGAGTAATAATTAACGCAATTACTTTTGCATTTAGTAGCCCTTTTCTGGCCTATGAAAATCCGCAAGGTAGTATTATTATTGCTCACATGAACACCGGAGAAACAATTCGTGAGCTTAAAGTCCCTGGAATTGATTATCGATTTTTATCTCTTGCTTTTAGTTCGGATACTCAAATACTAGCGAGTGGAAGTGGGGATAATACGATTAAAATTTGGCAACCTGCAACTGGAAATTTAATCAGAAGCTTAGAAGAACATTCAGGCGGTGTTTATTCTGTTGCGATTACTTCAGATAATAAAATATTAGTCAGTGGAAGTGAAGACCAAACGATTAAATTGTGGGAAATAGAAACGGGGGAAGAAATTTGTACATTAACCGGACATACGGGGATTGTTTATTCGGTTGCGATTAGTCCCGATAATCAAACTATTGTTAGTGGGAGTCAAGATGGAACAATTAAAATTTGGCGTCCGGTGTTGGGATGAGGTGTATATTAAGAGAGTCCTGAAGGACTCACTACTTTTAATTGATTTCTGCACCATCTAAGAAAATTCGAGTTTTATCGGATAAACCCGCGTTATTTCCTAATTTAACTCCGCTAATTTGTGCTTCAGCAATCCCACTAAGGAATAAATTTGCTCCGCGTAAATCCGTTGCTAATAAAATTGCATCTTTTAGATTTGTATGACGGACAATTGCATCTCTTAAAGACGCATAACTAAAATCAACCTGCATTAAATTAGCACGGGTTAAATCCACTTTTGTTAAGTCTGCATGACGGAGATTACTTTGAGATAAATTTGTATCTCGAAGTTGTGCATAAGCTAAAATAGATTGACTTAAATCGGCTTGATTGATTGTTGCACCCGTGAGATTAGCTTTTGTTAAATTCGTTGATTTTAGGTTGGCTTGGCTGAACACAGCACGCTCTAAAATGGCATCCTTTAAATTAACATTTTCCAAATTGGCGGCGGTTAAATTAGCTCCCCGTAAATCAACTCCTTGAAGATTTGCGCCTTGAAGATTGGCTCTGCTTAAGTTAACATTGGTTAAATTAGCTCCTTTTAAATTAGCTCCTTTTAAATTAGCTCCGCTTAAATTAGCGAGTTGAAGTTGGGATGAGGATAAATTGACTTCGCTTAAATCACTATTTTCTAAATCTGCTTCTTGTAAATTAGCATGGGTAATAATAGCGCCTTTTAAATCAGCACGGTTAAAGTTGGCTTGTTTTAAATTTGTACCTGTTAAATTAGCGTGTTTTAATTCCGCTCGTCGAAAATCTGTTTTCGTTAAATTTGCCTCGGTCAAATTAGTATAATTAAGATTAGAGATAAAGAATTTAGTTTCTGTAAAATTTCCTTGACTTAAATCGGCGCCACTGAGTTTAGCTAGGCTTAAATCTACTTGAATCAATTCAACAGATTTTAAATTCATATCGCGTAAATCTGCACCCCGCAAATCTTTTCCTTTTGACTGCACTTCTTTTAAATTAGTGGTGCGTAAATCGGGGCCTTTGAATTGACAAAATAGGCGATAGGTGTCTAATTCGGTTTCGGATTGAGTTCCGGGTGGACAATCTTTTGTTTTTACTAAAAAATATTGTACATTTTCTGTAAATAAGGTGAATACTAAATTAAAAATTTCTAAAAATTGAATTACGCCTTGACATCTGGCCTCGGCATGGTCTTGATAAAATTGAATTAAATTAGCAATACAAATCTCCAGATAGCTTCGACAAGAATTCCCCATTAAAACTAATTTTAGCAGCAAAATAACTAAGGTTAGTTGACTTCCCTGCCGAATCATTAAATTAAATAAAAATGATGGGGGTTTCCCCTTTTCAATCAGTAAATATTCAATTAGGCGATTACAGGTTCTACTAATTAACGCTTTATTAATGATTTTATCATGATCAATACAGTACAGAGATTCCAGCTTTTCTTCTATTCTTTCTCGGAGAATATTGGCGGGATATTGCTGACTGATATTAAACATCAAATATTGAGGTAAACACTGTTTAAATTGTTCATAAGTAAAATTCTGGGTATTTTGCAAAAATAAATTGGCTTGAGTTCCATAGTTAAAGACGCGCTGTGTAGAAATCGTTTGTTTAATTAAACTTACAACTTCATCCCCCAGTTGGGTTGGGTTTTTTAGCATCCGCTCTTGACCCGTTGAAGATCCCATCCGCGCGATATACATTGCTAAATCAAATTTGTATTTGTCCTTAAGCTGTTTGGCTAGATTTCGAGCGACTTCTTTTTGTTCCCTAGAATTGCGAGGATTGAGATATTGGGGAACTAATAAATAGGATTGATAACGACTGCTCCAAGTGCTGCGTTCTAAGTTGGCACAGCGTAGTATTTCTTGATAATCTTCACTCTCTAAAAAATTCTTTAACCAGAATAAGAGTCTGCTTTCTTGAATGGATAAGCAGGTTTGATTAATATCGGGAGATTCCGATAGTTTATCTATGAGTTTCTTAATAAAGTTGTATTGACGTTTAATCAGCCAATTATTAATCAGGATATAGCAACATCGCTTCAGTACCCCGTTAAAATGGGGTTCTCCTTCTTCAGAACTCAAAATATCTTCTAAGGCAATTTGAACCTCCGGCTGATGGGGACACAGGAGGTAAAAAAATAATTGTTCAAAGGAATCCAAAACGGCTGCTGGGCTATCCGTTTGCACCCCATTTAAAAAGAATTCATAGATTAAGTCTGCGCTCATTTTTAAGCGGGTATAAAGAGAATGGCTTTTTGAATTTGACTAAAATTGATTAGTAACACTAATCAATCGTTTGAAAAGCAGATTAACTATCAACTGTACGAGGTGCTTATGATATTAATTATAGCATAGCCTGAGCTAGAAAAACCAACAAATCAGTTTTCGTCAAGTCCAATGATCTCCGGCTTTAAAAATTCAATCCCCTTTTTGAACCCATTTGATGACAGTAAACCCTTAACCCTCAACTGTTAATAATCTCCTCCGGCGCCTCCACCTCCACTGCTACCGCCTCCAAAATCACCCCCTCCACTACTACTAGAACTTCCTCCCCCACCGGAACTGCTACTACTACTTTCTTGGGGGATAATTTGTTCTGTTTGATTTTGATAATTACAACATTGACAAGTGGAGGTAATTAACCGAATTCCACTGTGATAGGTTGTAGCTTGTCTAGTGATTTGTGAGGTGCGAGTAACTGTTAATTCGTTACCCTGGGGACAATTAAAAAATTCAGAATCATTTAAAACATAAGCTCGTAAATAGATAGTATCTCGACTAATAACGGATGTCACATCAGGACACCACCAGCCTTCAAATTCAACACTTCCTAACTCCTGAGCTACTTTTTCATGATCTGTTAAAATCGATAATACTTGATCCGGTTCTAAAATCTGCATTCGGTGTTGAGAAGTTTCCTCATAAAAAGGACGAATAGAACTTTGTCGATTTCCTTGTATACAAAAGCGTTTATACAGTGAATTCGCAATATATCCACTCCCGATCAAACTGAGAATTCCCGACACGATTAATGCTCGCGTATTTTTATCGAGATATCCAATAAAATCCCAAATATAGCCTAAGAATTCATTTAAAAATGCAGCCAGAAATACAACCCAAAAAATCCAGACTACTCCACAGACCAAGAAGAAAAATGTTGTTGAGGTGACGGCTTTATTTTGAGGATTTTGCCAATTAGCAAAAAGGGATAATAAATATAACAGTAAAATCGTGACTAAAATAACAGAAACTTGGGGAGAATTCCAGTAAACCCAAGGAAAATAACTCACAATACCGAATAAAATTAACCCACTGACCAGTATAAATAATCTCCCCAACCGATTATTTTGATTTAAGGGAACCCAGGATTGGCGTCCTAGTAAAGTACACAAGTAAATCATATAAATGATCGGTACTCCACCGACCCAAAGCCAACCCGGATAGGTTTGAACAAGAATTGATAAAGCTATACTATTGATGGCAAATAAGGTAGCAAACGCGCCAATATGGATCGATTTTTTTACTCCAGCATTAGTAGGATCAATATTTTTAATCCGAGAATAAGTGCCCAGTTGAATAAAAGCAGGTTGTTTAGCTTGACGTTTGGCTGTTTGATAAAATCTATAGGACAATAAACCCGATGATAGCACTAAAAACAAGGTAAAATTAGAAATTTTTTGTCCCAAGGAAACCCCTGGAGGATAAATTTCTTGGGCTAAGATTGAAATCAGAGCTTCTGTTCCCGCTAAGGTGCCTCCATCCCAATCTTTTTGTTTAAAATAGGGAATAATTCGAGTTTGAATAATTCGTCCGACGCGAGCATCGGGTAAGGCTCCTTCTACCCCATAACCCGTTTCAATTTCAACCCGACGATCTTCGACGGAATTTAAAAATAAAACCCCATTATTCTGTCCTGTTTTGCCAATTTTCCAGGTATTAAACAGTTGAGTGGTAAAATCCTTGGGTGTGGGGGAAGGTTGCGTTGTCGGAACCGTAACAACTGCAATTTCTGTGCCATTTTTTGCCTCTAATTCAGCAATCATTTGATTGAGTTTGGCTTCTGTTTCTGGACGCAAAATATTTGCCATATCAGTTACCCATCCCCCATTTTGATGTCTAGGGTTAGGAACTTCTTGAACAGTTAAAGCCTGAGTCAAGATCGGGAAAATTAACAAGGAACAGCAAAATAAGATGATCCAAAACAATCGTTGTTTCTGTAATTTGAATCGGTACATAGGAGCCATATCCTCAACCTTAAATTGAGATTAAAACTTTAAAAAAAGTTGATTTACAGAACAGAACGTTGACGAAAGTTGTTTTTTTCTCAATAATATCAACATTGTTCTGCTTAAGAGTATGAAAAATAATTAAGAACTTCAAACTTTTGTTTTCTCCTAAAGTTTTTATTTACAGCCTTCTGGTTTTAATTTAGCATATCTAGTGAAAAACGTTCCTCTAGTCCTACCTTTGATGATGATCGCGTTGACTTCTATTCTCAATAGATAAGATAGAAGCCTGATCTGAGTATAATAGTAAGTAATCTCAAATTAGGGGAGTTTAGTGGGTTCCATTGAATACGATCAAATCTTAGCAGAGGGAAAGGTTCAGTTTTGGTCTGAATTACAGGTTTAAATCCCTGAGAGGAAAGTATAAATAATTTCGTCTCAATAGGGGTTTTTGGAAAAAAATCCTGATCAGATTCAAGATCAATCCGTTCAATTGAAAGAATATATCCATTTTAAAGGATAGTTTAATCTGTGGCTTATTTTATTAACTGACTCAGCGCGAATGTATGTCTCTCCCAATTCTGGATCTAGGGCGGATTTGCTAGTTATTGATGATACACTGGCAAACTTAAGGCTCTTAGTTAATCTGCTCCGAGAAAACGGCTATAAAGTTCGAGCCGTTAGTAATGGTTATGAGGCTCTGGAGACGATTCAAAAGAGTCCTCCTGACTTAATTTTGTTAGATATTCTTATGCCCGATTTATCGGGTTATGAAGTCTGCAAACGTTTAAAATTGGATGTTAATACTCAAGATATTCCGATTATCTTCCTCAGTGCATTAAGTGATGGATTAGATAAAGTCAAAGCCTTTACTGTTGGTGGTTCTGACTATATTACAAAACCCTTTCAAGTAGAAGAAGTGTTAGCACGGGTGAAAAATCAACTCACCATTCAATGGCACAAAAAACAACTCCAGCTTGAAATTTTAGAACGGGAGCAAGCTCAAGAAGCATTACGGGTGCAATATCAACGGGAACAGGCCTTAAATCGAGTGATTCGGTCAATTCGCAATTCTCTGGAAATTTCTACTGTATTTTCTACGGCTGTCACCGAAATTGGTCAACTCTTACAAGCAGATTGGGTAGCAATTGTTCAACATTTCTCTCAACACCGTAGTTGGCAGCCTATTGTTGAATATTTTCCCAATTCTGATCTCGCCAAATTAGTTAATGCTAAACTCTCAAGTCCCCGTTATTTATTAACAGAACGTCTGAAATTATTACAAACTTTTTGTGTCGAAAATCCTCAAGAAATCCTCGATGAATTTAATCAAGACTTAGTTGAACAATATCCGAGAATTTGGTTGCAGATTCCGGTTTATTCCGATGGGGAAGTTTGGGGAAGTTTAAGTATTGTTAGACATCACTCTGTTCCCTGGTCAGAAACTGACGTAGAATTAGCCGTAGTGGTCACGGATCAATTAGCGATCGCAATTGGACAATCTCAACTGTATCAACAACTGCATCAAGTTAATCAAGAATTAGAACATCTGGCTAATTTAGACGGATTAACACAAGTTGCAAATCGCCGCAGGTTTGATCGGGTTTTAGAACAAGAATGGCTGCGATTACGACGCGAAAAGCTCCCTTTATCCCTAATTTTAGCGGATATTGATTATTTCAAATTATATAATGATACTTATGGTCATTTAGCCGGGGATGATTGTTTAAGACAAGTTGCCCAAACCATTCATCAAACTCTCAAACGTCCTGCGGATGTAGTTGCTCGTTATGGAGGAGAAGAATTTGCTGTCATTCTTCCTAATACCTCCCTACCTGGAGCATTACAAGTTGCTGAACACATTCGACAAGCGGTTTTTAATTTGCAATTAACCCATCAAGCATCCCCAGGAAAGGGTGTAATTACCCTGAGCTTGGGGGTCAGTAGTTTAATTCCCCCTATGGATGAAGAACAACAGATATTAATTCAAAAAGCAGATCAAGCTTTATATAAAGCTAAAAAACAAGGGAAAAATATTGTGTGTAAGCTTTAATATCAAAAAAGCTCTGTTTCATTCAATATTATACATAAAAATATAGAGGGACAGGTGTTATGAGGACAAACCAGCCATCATTTTTATCAAATCTGATTCCATCTTCAGCAGGACTGAAACGTTTTTCTCAACGGATTAGTTTAGTGATTGGCTGTTTAGGATTTCTGGGGTTACTCAGTGAAATTGGGCGAACTATTATTGCCGATAATATTTTCCTGAATTTAATTTATTTTAATTTTTACACAGCTATTAGTTTAATTATCAGTGGATTAACCTTGGGATTATGGCACAATAAAAACCTGTCTATCCCCGAATCTCAAAACTCAAAAATTCTAAAGTTAGGGATTAAAATTAGCGGATTTTTAATTATTACAATCGCTTTTTTAACCCTATTTTATAATATTTTTAATCTGCTTTTAGTTTCTCAAGTTCAACCTAACTTCACGGGTTTATTCCTAGAACCAATGGAGACGAATACTGCTTTAGTTTTTCTGATGGTAGGAGTGGCTTTACTCCTATTAAATATGGATCAACCTAATGCTCGTCTGATTGATATTATCGTGATTTCGGGGGGATTTATTAGCTTGATTAAACTGTTAACACCTATTTACAACAAGGTTTATTTTTCCCCAACAGAGATAGGAGGGCAAACGGCGATCGCATTGTTGTTGTTGTGTAGTGGGATATTAAGCGCTCGTCCCCATCAAGGATTAGTGAACCTAACTGAAAGCAATTTGCAACCCGCCCAAGCCAACGGGAAAAATCATACTAAAATTATTGGTTTTTTGCGTGATATTAGTGAACAAAAACCTATAGAATCTCACCTCCGTGAAAGTGAAAAACGATTTCGCAGTGCCTTTGAAAATGCCTCTATTGGGATGGCAATATTGAATTTAGAGGGGGAGTGGTTACAAGTAAATCAGGCATTATGTGAAATGCTGGGGTATACTCAGACAGAATTATTAAATTTAACCTTTCAAGAAATTACCCCTCCTGATGACTTAGAAACCGATCTCGAAAATTACTATAAATTATTAAATGATCAAATTCAAACTTATCAAAGTGAAAAACGATATATTCATAAACAAGGAGAGATCATTTGGATCTTACTGAATAGTACACTGGTTCGAGATGATCAAAGAAATCCTTTATATTTCATTGCCCAAATTCAAGATATTACCCCTCGTAAACAAGCAGAAGTCGCCCTCCAAGACAGTGAAGCCCGTTTTCGAGCTATTTTTAATCAAACCTTCCAATTAATGGGACTTTTAACCTGTGAAGGGATCACGTTAGAAATTAATCAAACCGCCTTAGATTTTTCAGGTTTACAACGCCAAGATGTAGTAAATCGACCCTTTTGGGAGGGATGTTGGTGGAGGACTTCTCCTGAAACTCAAGCTCAACTTCAGAATGCAATTTTTCGCGCGGCTCAAGGGGAATTTATTCGCTATGAAATTAATGTTTTAGATCGGGATCATAAAATGACAATGATGGATTTTTCCCTGCGTCCGTTATTTGATGAAACCGGACAAGTCAAACTTTTAATTTCTGAAGGACGAGATATTAGCGAGCGCCAAACTCTGCAACGAGAATTAGCCCAACGAGAATCTTGGTTAGATGCTTTTTTTGCTTGCGCTCCCGCCGGATTATTAATTTTAGACGATCAAAAACGATTTATTAAAGTTAATGATTCGATCGCCAAAATGCACCGAATTCCGGCTCAAGATCATATTGGTCAATCAATTCAAGATGTTTTTTGCGAATATACAGCGATTTTAGAATTTGTTTGTGATGAAGTATTAAATAAAGGCAACCCCATTCTGGATTTAGAAATTAGTGGCGAATATACTTCTCCAGGGATTAGAAGTTATTGGATGGCATCGTTTTTTCCCTTATCAACTAATAGTCAAGGCTGTTCTTCAGGAGTGGGAGGGGTGTTATTAGATATTACCGAACGCAAACGAGTAGAATTAGAATTACGGTCTGTCAGTGAACGGTTTCAATATTTGCTGACGGTGAGTCCGGCCGTTATTTTTAGTTGTCAACCCCAGGAAGATTATGACATTACCTTTATGAGTGATAATGTTCGGAGTTTGTTGGGTTATTATGCCCCAGAATTCCTCAGAAATCCTAGCTTTTGGTTAACTCATGTTCATCCTGAAGATATTAAACTATTGCGCTCAGGATTACAACGGATTTTAAGGCGAGATGTGTTTAGTTATGAATATCGATTTTTAGATTCTGATCGCACCTACCGTTGGTTAGATATGCAAATGCGGTTAGTTCGAGATACCAAAGGACAACCCTTAGAAATTGTCGGATATTGGGTTGATATTACCGCTCGCAAAAAAGCTCAATCTGAACTACAAATCACCCAAAGACGCTTACAAACTGTAATTGAAACGATTGCAAATGGGATCACCTTAAGTAATAACCAAGGAGAATTTTTGATTTTTAATTCTCAAATTGAAATGATCACAGGATATAGTTTAGAAGATACGGAAAGCCACCCCAATTTTATGCAGTTGCTTTATCCTGATAGCAGCGCTTATAAACAGGCGGGAGACCGTTTACAACAGGTGATTCATGAAGGCGCGTTACATAATATTGAAACAACGATTATTACCAAATTTGGAGAAACGAAAACTCTATTGGTTTCAACAGTATTATTAGAAGATGAACGCGGAGAATTATTTTTAACTGTGTATCAAGATATTACCGAACGCAAAAAAACTGAAGCTGCATTACAAGAAGTTAATGATCTATTACAAGCCACAATTCAAGCGGCTCCCGTTGCGATTGATGTGATTGATCAAAATGGTAAAGTATTAGTTTGGAATCCAGCAGCAGAACGCATTTTTGGTTGGACTTTTCAGGAAGTTATTGGGAAAAAATTACCGATGATTCCCCAGGACTCAAAACCAGAATTTCAACAAATTATTAATAATACTTTCGTTAGAAATACCCTCAGTCAAGTGGAAACGCAACGTCAACGTAAAGATGGATCTTTAGTAGATATTAGTTTATCGACGGCTTTAGTGCGAAATTCCCAGGGTGAAATTATTGCAGCGATGGGAATTTGTGAAGATATTAGTGAACGCAAACGTACAGAAGAAGCCTTGCGTCGTTATGAACGAATTGTAGCAGCGACAACGGATCAAATTTGTTTAATTGATCGTAACTATATTTACCAGTTAGCTAACCCCGCCTATCTCAATCTTTATCATCAATCTTTAGAAACTTTGATTGGTTTTCCTTTAATCCATTCTGGGGATCAACAGCAATTTGAACAAATGATTAAACCCCATTTAGAACGGTGTTTAGAAGGAGAAGTTATTCATGATCATTGTTGGTTAAATTCTCCTCTATTAGACTCTCAATTTCTGAGTATTACTTACGCACCTTATTATGAACTGAATCAAGATATTTCTGGAGTTGTGATTAGTATTCGGAATTTAACAGAACTGAAAATTGCGGAACAAAAATTGCGTCAAAGCGAAGAAGCGTTAGTAGAAGCTCAACGCATTGCTCATATTGGAAACTGGAAATTTGATGTCGCCACTCAAACCATGAGGTGTTCAGAAGAAATGTTCAGAATTTTTGGATTAGAAAAACCCGATCCTGAACTCAGTTATGATGAATATCTACAGTATGTTCATTGTGAGGATCGTCAGAATATTGAATACCATATTCAACAAGCGATTCAAGCGGGAATTTCTTATGAATTAGACTATCGAATTATTCGAGTTGATGGTTCAATTCGGTATTTAGAAGTTCGGGGAGAAGGGGTGAGAGATGAACAGGGAAATATCAGGCAACTGTTTGGAACGGCTTTAGATATTAGCGATCGCAAACAAGTCGAATTAGAACTGCAAAAAGCCAAAGAAGCCGCAGAAATTGCCAATCAATCTAAAAGCATTTTTATTGCCAATATGAGCCATGAATTAAGAACCCCCTTAAATGCGATTCTGGGATTTGCTCAATTAATGAGTCATGATCAGACTATTCCCACCTATCAACGAGAAAATTTAGACATTATTCGTCGCAGTGGCGATCATCTGCTGCATTTAATTAATAATGTTTTAGATCTCTCCAAAATTGAAGCGGGACGAATGACTTTAGATGAAAGTATCTTTGATCTTAATTATTTAATTTTATCCCTTTGGGAGATGTTTCGGTTACGGGTAGAAACCAAAGGACTAAAATTTACCCTAAATCTGCAACCGAATGTTCCTCAATCTGTGATCTCCGACCCCAATAAACTTCGCCAAATTTTAATTAATATTCTGGTAAATGCTATTAAATTTACCCAGAAAGGCGGTGTCAGTTTAACAATAAAACAGGTTTCTGATCTCGGTTCTCAGTCCAAAATAAATAGTCAAAATCTGATGCTTCGATTTGAAATAGAGGATACGGGAGTCGGAATTGCTGAGACGGAATTAAATCATATTTTTGATGCCTTTGTTCAAAGTCAATCGGGTAAAAAAGCACTAGAAGGAACGGGTTTAGGACTTACAATTAGTCGGAAATTTATTGAATTAATGGGAGGCGTTTTAGGGGTTCACAGTACCGTTGGTGTCGGAAGTAAATTTTGGTTTGAAATTCCCCTACAGTCTGCACAAATGAACCCAGTTCAATCTCCCCTCCAAAGCCGTCAAGTCCTATGTTTAGCCCCCGGTCAACCCACCTATCGAATTTTAGTGGTGGATGATCAACCGGAAAACCGCCAATTGATGATTAAACTCTTAAATCAAATTGGATTAGAGGTTAAAGAAGCTGAAAATGGAGAAGAAGCTCTCAAGCTGTGGCAAGAATGGCAACCTCATCTGATTTGGATGGATATTCGGATGCCAATTATGGATGGTTATGAAGCGACTCAACACATTCGCGCCAATTTACAAGGTCAAAATACCGTCATTATTGCCTTAACCGCCTATGCTTCTAAAAGCGATCGCAATTTAGCTATATCCGCCGGATGTAATGACTACTTAAGTAAACCCTTCCAAGAAGATGAATTGTTTAGCAAAATGGCTGAATATTTGAAATTGGAGTATATTTACGCAGACACCCCCAATTCAGCCCCCCAATCCCCCATCTTGCCCTTTTCTGTTAGCCTATCTTTAACCTCAGAAAGTTTATTGGTGATGCCTTCTGAATGGATTACCAGCCTACAGGAAGCAACCCTCCTTTGTGATGAAGAAGAAGTTCTACGTCTGATTGCACAAATCCCCCCCGAACATCAAGCCTTAGCGACCAGTCTCCGAGCTTTAGCCCGTGATTTTCAATTCCAACACATTAGACAGTTAACTTTTCCAATAAACGACGCTGAAAGTCCCCAGAATTGATCCAAAATATCAAAGTCAGAGTCAGATTTTTACCGAGCAATGGTTAGGGTTTTAAAGCAGTCGCCAAGGCAGTTAGGACATAGACTGATGCTAAAACCTAAACAGAGTGTTTTCCTGTCTGTTCCCTGTTCCCTGTTCCCTGTTCCCTGCTATAAGTCTAAAGAGTGATGTTGTTCTACCTCTTTAGATGAAACAATATTTTTATAGACAGAAATTAATAATACTCATCATGAGTATTCCTACTATTTCTTATCGGAAATCCTTAAATGTTTGCTACTGATATAAGTTTGAATTTTAATTCAATAGGAAGAAAAAAAAATGACGGTTCACCATCAACCTGTTCTTCATCAACCTAGTGTTTATTACGCCCTAATGTTGGCGATTGTCGCCGCTCTAGGAGGCTTCTTGTTTGGCTTTGATACGGCCGTGATTAATGGGGCCGTAGGAGCATTAGGAAAAGAGTTTCAAGCCAGTAGTCCCCAAATCGGATTTGCCGTTTCTTCGGCCTTATTAGGGTCAGCCGCCGGAGCGTTCTTTGCCGGACAAATCGCCGATCGTTACGGACGAGTAAAAGTCATGATCGTCGCTGCGGGCCTATTTTTGATTAGTGCTGTCGGTTCCGGTATTGCTGTAACCATTTGGGATTTTATGTTTTGGCGGTTAATAGGAGGGCTAGGAGTTGGTGCTGCTAGTGTGATCGCCCCAGCTTATATTGCTGAAGTTTCACCCGCCCACCTCCGAGGTCGTCTCGGCTCTCTCCAACAGCTTGCCATTGTCATCGGTATTTTTGCGGCTCTACTCTGCAACTACTTTATCGCTTTAGGGGCGGGTGGAGCCGCAGCTTCGTTTTGGTTCAATATTTCGGCTTGGCGTTGGATGTTCTGGATGGAAGTACCACCCGCCCTTCTCTATGGACTTGGAGCGCTGAGAATTCCCGAATCTCCGCGTTATTTAGTGGCTCAAGGTCGGGAACCAGAAGCTGGGGTTGTCTTAGCGCGAGTGGTGGGGGGAGATATCCAGGCTAAAATCGTTGAGATTCGATCCTCGGTTTTGCGAGAAACGAAGCCTCGACTCTCCGATCTCGTCGGTCGTCATGGACTGTTACCTGTGGTTTGGATCGGGACAGGTCTATCGGTGTTGCAGCAGTTTGTGGGAATTAACGTGATTTTCTATTACAGCAGTGTCCTGTGGCAGGCGGTAGGCTTTTCTGAACAGGATTCTTTGTGGATTACAGTCATTACCAGTGTGACTAATATTGTGACAACCCTAGTGGCTATTGCCTTTGTCGATAAGTTGGGACGCAAACCCTTACTGATCCTGGGTTCGATTGGGATGACGCTGACATTAGGAACTCTGGCGGTCGTTTTTGGTAGTGCCCCACTCGATGCGGCTGGAAATCCTAATTTAACGGGAAATGCTGGACTGATTGCCCTATTCGCTGCGAATATCTACGTTTTTTGTTTCGGCTTTTCTTGGGGGCCTGTGGTGTGGGTAATGTTGGGAGAAATGTTTAATAATAGAATTCGCGGTGCTGCACTTTCTGTGGCGGCTACGGCTCAGTGGATCGCCAACTTTGTTGTCTCAACCACCTTCCCACCCCTCAAGGATATAGGATTAGGTTTTGCTTACGGTTTATATGCAACGGCGGCTGCTATTTCTCTGTTTTTCGTTCTTCTGTTGATTAAAGAAACGCGAGGGAAGGAATTGGAAGAAATGGTATAGGAGGTAATAGGCAATCTTGCTATAGGTATGTGAACTACATAATAAGGTGGGAGAAGCAAGAGTCTAATGGTTATTTTAATAAAGGATAAACTGCTTGAGGATTCAATTGTCTACGACATATTTCTCGCCGTTCTAAATTATTGGCATAGCATTGATTAATAGGAATTTCTCCCTGAGCAGGAGACACTAAACTTTCAATGAGTATGACTTCCAATGGACTATTGACCACGCGACCAAATAGTCCTGTTTCTCCTGGTTTAAGTTCTGTGGGATTAACTGTTGCTTCTCCGGCTTCTAGTGCTACTAATTGATCATTCTGTTGTTGATATTCTTGATAATTAACTTTTAGCGATCGCATGGAAGTTGTACTATTATTTTTAACTTTTCCTTCAATAGAATAACGAATTACTGTTCCTTCTCCAACTCGCACTAATTTAACATCACTCACGGTTACTCCTGAATTTTGAGAGAGAATTACAGGTGCAGGATGTGGGGATGAATTTGAGGAAGAAATAGGCGGATTTGAAATAGCTTTTAATCCGGGTATTAGTCCGGCCATAATCACAAATGCTAAAGCCCAAGGTAAATCAAGTGGCATGATGAAATCTCCTGAATTAAAATATTATTCTAAAATGGGCAAATAACCGAAAGGCGGCGACTAACCGTTGCTGATGATGTAGACGTTCATCTTCGACTCGTTCAAAGGTTGGGGGCTGGGGTAGGTTAAACTGAATCATAATTTCCTGAATGGGTTTCTGTCTTCTGTTGTAGCTCAGGTTAAGGCTAGAAAAATTTTTTTGAAAAAGGGGTTGACATTCCGAGAGAAAGGGAGTAGATTAGTAAATTGTGAGAGGAAAACAAGCGAAACGCAAAACCGCTAAATCCTCAATAATCACCGAAAAGTTTACAAAGCTTTCCTGGTGCCTATGGCTCAGTGGAACCACTCCGATCCATCTCGAACTCGGCTGTGAAACNCAACGGTTAACTCTGGGACAGTTACTTTCAATTTATCGACAAATCGACGGAGAACGCCATTAATAAAACGATAACTTTCTTCATCGCTGTAGCGTTTTGATAATTCAATAGCTTCATTAATTGCCACTTGTTCTTTTAAGTCTAAATACATTAATTCTGCTACAGCGATGCGTAAAATATCTCGATCAATTCGGGCTAATCGATTCAGTTGCCAATCTACCATAGCATCGGTTAATAACTGATCAATTTCAGCTTTATGGTTACTGACTTGAATTAAAATATCTAGGGCATAATCCCGGACTTCCTGTTGATTTGCCAGTTGAACTAATTCCGGTAATTCCAGGGCGGTACTGAGGCGATTAATGGCGGTTTGAACTAATTCTATAGCTTCATTGACCATAGCTCGCGCACTTTGTAAATCACTCGCTCGAATTTGACTCCCCAAGAGGCGATCGCTACTGCGTTGTAATTCAGAAACGGCCGTTTCTAAAGATTCTTGACCTTCAGCCGTTAACGTTCTAACGGCGGCAATTAAAACATCATGTAATTGTTGAAGTTCTAGGCGCTCTTGAGTCGCCGGGAGTTGACTAATTCCCAGTAAAGCGAGTTCACGAGCAGTACGACGAGCTTGCATAAGTTTAAGAATTTAAGAATAAAGAATAATAACTGACTTTCAGGACATTTCCCCAAACCCTGAACTCTTGATGATTTTCAAGTTTGTCTGTTTAATTTTCGCCGATCCCAACCCCCTCATCTTCTAGGACAACAGATTGTAGTCTATTTTCGCTGGGGAGAAGGGATTCTAATTTCGGATTAGGTTTAGGGAGGGCTTTTACGGGTAAGGATGTTGAAGACACAATCCCACCGGATACGATAATTTTAAACGCATCTTCTACCGAAAGAGCCAGATTGAGTACCTCCTCTTCTGGAACAACAGCATACCATCCACTGGTCGGGTTCGGGGTTGTGGGAATAAACACACTGATCATTTCCTGCGACAATTCCGACTGGATATCACTGTTCACCGACCCAGTTACAAAAGCCAGTGACCAAATCCCTCGACGGGGATATTCAATTAAGACCACGCGACGGAATTTATCGTTAGAATCTCGTAACAGGGTTTCTAAAAGTTGTTTGAGGGTTTTGTAAACCGAACCTGCTAGGGGAATAGCTTGTAAGATTCTTTCACTAAAGGCCAAAAGCCACTGTCCCGCAATATTACGAGCCATCAAACCAATAAATAATATCCCTAACAGGGGTACAGCCAACCCCACCAAGACATTCAGTAGGTTGACCAGAATTGGATGCAAACCATCAAAGGGATTAATTTGCTTAGGAATGCGTGTCAGAAACTCAATCACAGAACTGGCGATAGTGATCGTCAACCAGATCGTGGTTGCTAAGGGAATCACGACCAACAGACCCGCAATTAAGTCATTTTTCAAGTCCTGCTTCAAGCGTTGGAACACAGAGCGTCCACTCTCCTCTTTAATCTAACTGGCTAATCAATCCCCATCCTTGGTATCAAGTCTGGTGTTTCTCTTTCTTATTGTTAACGATTGTAAAGAATCATTGCAAGTACAAGCATTGTACTCGGCTCCTCAAGTCGGTCTGTACCATAAAAGGTTCAAATCGATTCCAAAGGATTGAGAGATAATTTATTTATTATGTCAGCTTTTGTATATTTTGAAACAAAAGTAGGTTTGGTCGTCAACAAGGAATAGGCAATCTTGCTAGAGGCGATAGTTATTCGTTGCTACCTCTGTCTCAATCATCAGTAGTATACATACATTTAAGGATTTCCTATAGAACCCCTTAGACATCTTTCAGGAAGTGGCTGCTTTTTTAGTTGATAGACGATTCCCTTGAAGATCTCTCGCTTTGTCCAATTACTCGGTCAGGTCTGCTTTTGGGTCGCTAATATCTCAAGTAACAGGGATTAAAATATTTCCCACTCTGCATGGGTTAGGGATCTCGAATAAGTCATGAGATTTGGAATTAGGCTCCTTACCGAATCTAGGAAGAATTGGGTTTGAAACCCCAATTTTGCTACACCAAACCGCTCTGGAACCCGCGATCGCTTAATCAGGTCAAAACCTCAGTATAATGCTTTTTTCTTTGCTCAACCTATAACTCAAGAGAGATTATTTTATATAGCTTCTGGAAGATGAATTAAGGGGTAAATTCCTTTAAATTGGGTTTAGGTTATCCTATAAAATTACGGAATCAAAGATTATGGTTCAAATCGTAGAAAATATTCAACGTTCTAATGATCGCCCTGGTGATCCTCGCAACCGTGAAGTGGTTCATGCACCCTATGATGATCCGCAAATTGGTAATTTAGCAACTCCCATTAATTCTTCTGCGTTTACCAAAGCCTATATTAATAATTTACCTGCCTATCGTAAAGGTTTATCGCCACAACGTCGGGGGTTAGAAGTAGGTTTAGCTCATGGTTATTGGTTATTAGGGCCCTTTGTCAGCTTTAATCCTTTACGAGATACAGCAGTGGGTTTAATGGCGGGATTATTTGCCACGATTAGTATCGTTTTAATTTCCACCTTTGCGATTTCTTTATATGCGGCGAGTGACCCACCGGAACCCCTAGCAACGATTACTACACCTAAACCTCCTGAAGCGTTAAAAACATCTGAAGGATGGCATGAATATGCAGGAGGATTTTTAGTAGGTGGTGTTGGTGGTGCTTTGGTTGCTTATGCAATTTTAGCGAATTTGGATGTGTTTAGAACCATTTTTAATATTTTATAAAGCAGTAACGGGAGCCGAGCCAATATTGATCTTCAATAGAATATTGCTCACTCCCGATTTCTTGATTTCATCTTTCAGATTTTAACCGTTTAGGGTTATTCTTTACAGATAATTTGGAAACTCAAATTTCAACCTAAAGTAAACGGGCTTCTATATCCTACTGACGGAGGTTGAATAACTTGTAAATTCAGATCTGCACCCGCTTCAAGACGGACAATTGTATCCCCGTTTTTGGAAATTACTAAATCCTTACCCACTGGAGAGATTTGATAATCTTCCAGTTGACCGATTAATTGAATGGTATCTCCTTGACTTTGATTAAAATTACGAATTGTAGCTTCACCCAAACCGAGATAAAATTCAAAAATTGTATTAATAGGAATCTTACCAACGATATAAAAATCTGCGAAAATAAAATTATCTGCGCCTTCACTTCCGATCAACGTATCAAATTCATTTTCTCCGTTACTTAAATAACGATAAGCATAAGTATATTCAGTGAGAACTCCAATAATGTCTTTTTCTCCTACACCAAAAGCGGTGACGGTATCATTTCCTTGCGTCCCCATAAATGCTGTAGAACGACTGGGTTCAAACTGTCCAAATTTTTGATAATGTTCTAATCCTGTGCTAAAAGCACCCGCTTCTACAGCGACTAAAACATCAGGATTTCTATGTAAATAAAATGATTCTCCAAAATCACCGATTGTTGTCACTATACTAGATTTAATCCATTCAACAATCGGATAATTGGTAGGAAAGTCAGCCCCATCTTTAATCACAACTTCTACGGTAGGTGCAAAGCGTTCTCTGATTAACAAATCTGCACTTCCATCATCCCATTGCGTATGACTACTGATTAATCCACCTAACTGAATTGTATCTTGAGTTGGATCTAAATTAATGATAGTTGTTGGGCTAGAAAACCAAGATTTAAAAGAAGAACCCTCATCTCCAAGAATAAATTGATCAGAACCCAATCCCCCAATTAAAGTATCTTGTTGATCCACAGGATTTTGATTTTTATCTCGTTCATAAACCCGTTTTCCTGTCCCATCTAAACTTAAGGGAATTCCGGTTATTTCAACAGTTCCTACTCCCAAACCTTGAACAGTATCAGTTCCATTTGTCCCCATAAAGATAGCGGAGCGACTGGGTTCAAACTGACCTACTTTCAAATAGTGATCAAACCCCGTTTTGAAGTTTCCTTGAGCCACTGCTAAGTTAACATCAGGGTTTTTCTGTAAATATTCAGGTTCAAAAAAATGGGTAGCTAAACGATTTTCTGTTTGTCCAAATTGTAGAAAGTGTTGTAAACCCGATTTAAACGTGCTATTCTGAATAAAAGCAACCAGATCAGGATAGCGTTTTAAATAATAATCTTCGCTATAAGAAGGGGAAATATTTGTCCGTCCTTCTTCATAACCAAACTGGATAAAATGAGAAAGTCCTGAAGGAATTAGACCTCCTGCGACCCCGTTAGCAACATCAGGATTATTAGCTAGATAATAACTTTCATCAAAATAACGAGAAACTTCTGTTAATTTTTGTTGCCCCATTCCGATTTTTTGAAAGTGATCTAATCCCGAAGTAAATTGTCCTGATTCAATGGCTGTTTTGACCCAAGGATATTGGATCAAATAGTAATTTTCATCAAAAATTTCAAAATTCATGATAATTCTTCTCCTTCATCTAGGATTTGTTAAATAAAACTTAGCTAATCAATAATTAATTATTAATTTTTATCTATCTTTCTTAATTATAGACTGATCTAATAGTTTGATGATAATATTAATTTTTCTTAACTTTTAAATCTTTTTTTTATTTTTATCGTATATTTAACTTGAGTTCGACAAGTTAAATATACGATATATACGCACCGGGCGATGTGCACGTTGAGAGCGTTCCCGACCCATGGCTCCAGGTTTAACAGGCGAACCGCTCAATGCTTTATCAAATGTTGCTTTTTTGATTGCAGCTTTGGCTATATTAAATTTAGCCCGTCATTAACGCTCATATTGCAGAAACTGGGTTTCTTGATCCCACGCGATCGCTGTCAAAAGAAGTTACAATTAAAAGACGCAATAACTCCAACTCTTAAGTAGGAGAAAAATATGCAAATTCAAAGCAACAATGAAATAGGAAAAGTTTTCGCTACTCTAACAATTACTAACCGCGCCGACCAAATTCTAGCGGAGGCTGGGGTTAAATCAGAAGACCAAATACGCTCAATTACCCTCAAAAATGTATTAGTAGACACGGGTGCAACTACCCTATGTTTACCACAAGATGCGATCGCCAAACTGGGGCTAAAACTCCTGAAAGAAGTGGACGTAGCCACCGCCATGGGTATTGGTAAAGCCCGAATTTTCCAAGATGCCAAAATATCAATGTTTGAGCGGGAAGGAACCTTCGAGTGCTTAGAATTACCAGGAGGTAAAGATGCTCTTTTAGGAGTTATACCTTTAGAAGCTTTGGGGTTAGAAATCGACTTAAAAAATCAAACCTTGAAGGCGTTACCCATCAGTCCAACAGAAACTTATTTAACGATTTTATAGCAGAAGAAAAAGGAAGGAGGAAGGAATTAAGAACGTTCTAACATCTGCTGCGACTGCTATATCAACCAATTTTATGAAATCCAATTATAAACGCTACAGATCCCCCATAGCCCCCGGTGTAGAGACTAAGCATGGCTAGTCTCTACACCGGGGAATATGTAGCAAACATTTAAGCATTTCATATAGCAGTCCTAAATAGGTTGTAATATTTTATCGTAGGGGTGATGTCCCTCCCATCGGTGTCAACTTAAGGCTAAAAGCCTGGAAATAAATTTCAGGCTCAAAGCTAAAACCCGTTAAAACGGGTTAATGAAGAATGATCTTAGTCATCTTTAGATGACTTCAGCTTTTAGCCCGAACTTTAGTTCAGGGCTAACGTGGGTTAAGTTGACACCAATGTGTCCCTCCAAACCCAGGCGCAAAGAGGGTTTGGAGGGACATCACCCCTACAGAATTTTTTCATAAATCATTTAGGATTGCTATATTATACTTTAATAGATAAAATTTTAATAAAAAAAGCCCCTCGATTGTTGGGCGAGGGGTTTAAGAAAAGATAGAATTAAACTGAATTAAGACTCAGCGCCTTGAGGTAATAATTCTCGGCTGGTGGGACTTTGGAACACCACCACTTGACCGCTTTCATCCACATCAACCACCGCAGTATCCCCTTCTTTGATCCGTCCAGACAGAATTTCTTCTGCTAAACTATCTTCGAGTAACCGCATAATGGCTCGACGCAGAGGACGCGCCCCGTAACTGGGGTTGTAACCCTCTTCTACTAACCGCTCTTTGAATTTCTCCGTCACTTCCAAGGTAATGCCTTTTTCGATCAAGCGTCCGAAGACTTCTTTTAACATGATCACAGCAATTTCCTTGACTTCTTCCTTGTTCAACTGACGGAAGACAATAATTTCATCCAAACGGTTGAGGAACTCAGGACGGAAGTATTGTTTAAGTTCTTCATTCACTAAGTTGCGAATACGGTTATATTGGGCATCGTTTTCATTTTCAGAGAACTCGAACCCTAAACCACCGCCACCTTTTTCGATCACCTTCGATCCAATATTAGACGTCATAATGATCAAGGTATTCTTGAAGTCCACCGTCCGACCTTTCGCATCGGTCAAACGACCATCTTCTAAGATTTGCAGCAACATATTGAAGACGTCGGGGTGAGCTTTTTCAATTTCATCAAATAGCACCACCGTATAAGGACGCCGACGCACCGCTTCCGTCAGTTGTCCGCCTTCGTTGTAGCCCACATAACCCGGAGGCGACCCAATTAACTTAGAAACCGTGTGACGTTCCATGTATTCCGACATATCCAAGCGGATCATCGCCTCTTCTGATCCGAAGAAATAGGCCGCTAACGCCTTGGTTAATTCAGTTTTACCCACCCCAGTCGGCCCAGAGAAGATAAAACTAGCGATGGGTCGGTTGGGGTTCTTCAGACCCACCCGGGCGCGACGAATAGCACGAGACACGGCTTTAACAGCTTCATCCTGACCAATTAACCGTTGATGCAGGGTTCCTTCCATGTTCAGCAGTTTCTCGGACTCAGACTCGGTGAGTTTGTTCACCGGAACTCCTGTCCAACTGGCGACAATTTGGGCAATGTCTTCTTCGGTGACAATGGGGCTATCGTCTTCGCTGCGGGTGGTTTCGGCTTTCTTGGTTTGACTAATAGAACGAATTTGCGATTTAATTTCCATTTCCCGATCGCGCAATTCTCCAGCCCGATCAAAGTCTTGGGAACGTACCGCCTCGTCTTTTTCTTTAAGAACTTGGCGCAGTTCTTTGTCCAATTCCTTCGCTGCTGGAGGGAGTTGAGAATTGATTAAACGCACCCGCGAACCCGCTTCATCCATTAAGTCAATGGCTTTATCCGGTAAATAGCGATCGCTAATATACCGATCCGAGAGTTTAGCCGCAGCTTCTAAAGCTTCATCGGAAATTTTCAGTTTATGGTGTTGCTCATAACGTTCGCGCAACCCAAACAGAATTTCAATCGTTTCGGAAACAGAAGGTTCACCCACCATCACAGGTTGGAACCGACGTTCTAAAGCCGCATCTCGTTCAATGTGTTTGCGATATTCATCTAAGGTCGTCGCCCCGATGCACTGTAACTCACCCCGTGCTAAAGCAGGTTTGAGAATATTCGCCGCATCGATCGCCCCTTCGGCTGCACCCGCGCCGATCAGGGTATGAACTTCATCAATAACCAGGATGACATTACCCGCAGACCGGATCTCATCCATGATTTTTTTCAGACGTTCTTCAAATTCCCCCCGATATTTGGTTCCCGCCACCAACAAACCAATATCTAAGGTAACAACCCGTTTTTCTTCTAAAATATCGGGAATATCATTAGTGGCAATGCGTTGGGCTAACCCTTCAGCAATAGCGGTTTTACCGACCCCCGGTTCCCCAATTAACACCGGGTTATTTTTAGTCCGCCGACCGAGAATTTGGATCACCCGTTCAATTTCTTTTTGGCGACCGACCACCGGATCGAGTTTGCCTTCGGCGGCCATTTGGGTTAAATTTGATCCAAACTCATCTAAGGTTGGGGTCTTGGTGCGGCTATTACTACCTCCGGCGGCAACTTCAGCCGTTTCACCCAACATCCGAATCACTTGAGTCCGAACTTTCGAGAGGTCAACCCCCAAGTTTTCTAAGACTCTAGCCGCCACCCCTTCCCCTTCGCGGATCAAACCGAGGAGAAGGTGTTCCGTGCCAATATAGTTATGTCCGAGTTGGCGAGCTTCTTCCAGGGACAGTTCCAGGACTCGCTTGGCGCGAGGGGTAAAGGGGATCTCGACGGCGACAAACCCCGAACCTCGACCAATGATTTTTTCCACCTCGATCCGAGCATCTTTGAGATTGACTCCCATTGATTTCAGGACTTTGGCTGCAACGCCTGTCCCTTCCCCGATCAGACCCAGGAGGATCTGTTCGGTTCCCACAAAGTTATGCCCCAGGCGACGTGCTTCCTCCTGGGCTAACATGATGACTTTAATGGCTTTTTCTGTGAAGCGTTCAAACATGGCTAATTCCCATCACCTGCTGCTTACCCGTTACGCTAATTTTAGCGTGAGACTTATAACTTCCGACAAATTAAAAAGTTGGCTAAAAAATGAAAGGGTTCATTTTTGCGCTTTAATTTCTCGTGCTCGTGAGATTCTAGGTTGGCGTTGCTGGGTCTCCTTCAACTGGGAATATTTGCCCAACTTGGAATTGACCTACAACTTACCCTAGAGATTACATAAAATTGATTTTGCAGGATATTTCCTGGAATTTGAGCGTTTTTTATCAGGTTAGACACAACAACTGACTCAAGGGCGAGTCCAAATCCCGATTCCTCCTCTGGAAAAGCCAAGATCAGGATAGGGATCAAGACTTGGATAGACACAGCTTACTCTAAATTGAATTTTCATTCTGTATAGAGGTTGTCTCTCTGCAAGCCTCAACTGTGTTGTGGCTAATAGAATCACTTTCGATTTTACTGATGGATTCTAGCACAATGCTCTGAGAATCGTGGCACAGGCAACATAAGCTGTTAACCTGTCAACCTGTCAACCTCAAACAAATCTCTTGATACCAGTCCTGAAGATTTTGGCAAAAATGGGAGTGATGGAGATCTCCTCGCCACAGAATTAAGGCATCTTCTCCGGTATCTTGGTAATAGCCTTTACGACGTCCGGCTTCTTTAAAGCCAAATTTTTTGTATAAGTTAATTGCAGGTTGATTAGAAACTTTAACCTCTAGGGTGGCGCGTTCTAGTTTCCGTTTCCAAGCTGATACTAATAATTGAAATAATAGCGCCTGACCTAACCCTTTTCCTTGATAATCTGGATCAATTGCTAAAATTGTGATATGTGCTTCTTCTAAGATTGCCCATAAACACCCAATTCCGATAATTTCATTACCCGAACTCCCCGGATTTTTTAACTCTATTTTAGGTAATTTTAATTCTTCTAGGATCGGTTGTGAATTTTCGGTTTCATTAACTTTTTTCCAAATGATTAAATCACTATTAGGACTATCAATTTCTCGTTGATATCCCTCTATTGTCCAAAGTCCTCCTAAACAGCGTTGATCAAGTTCGACAACCGCAGAAAGTTGATCATCAGTTAAAACTTGTAATTCTAAATATTGTTTTCCCATTTATCCTATAATCTTCTGATTCCGATTAGACCCTAGATTAATTGATGATTAAACGTTCTGAATCCTGAGCCAATCTAATCTTAATACATTCCTCAAGAATTGCCATTTCGCTCCTACAACTGGTAAGGGAGGACAACTTTACGGTAAAATCTGATCAATAGAAGTGTTAATATAGTATTTCCTGTGCAAAATTCTGGACTGCAATACCTATCGGCATCAACGGATGCCACTGAAACGCGATCGCCTAATCAACACCTACTGCCTCTGACGGCGAAAGTCAATCAGCAGGATCACTTAGAAATTGGCGGTTGTGACGTTACCGCATTAGTTGAACAATTTGGCACACCCCTTTATATTGTCGATGAAACCACCCTGCGAACGGCTTGTCAGCAATACCGGGATGCCTTAAAACGCTATTATCCGGGTGAGTCTTTAGTCTTGTATGCCTCCAAAGCCTGGAATTGTTTAGCGATTTGTGCGATTGTTGCTTCTGAAGGGTTAGGAATTGATGTGGTATCGGGAGGCGAACTTTATACCGCCCTACAAGCGGGAGTTCCACCGGAGAAAACCTACTTACATGGTAATAATAAATCCTTAGAAGAAATTCAATTAGCAATTGAAAGCGGGTGTACAGTTGTTGCAGATAATTGGTTAGATTTACACACTCTCGCTCAACTCAGTCAACAGTCTATTGTTGATCATCCTATTCCGGTGATGATTCGGTTTACCCCTGGAATTGAATGTCATACCCATGAATATATCCGCACCGGACATTTAGATAGTAAATTTGGTTTTGATCCCGGTCAACTGGATGAAGTGTTTCAATTTATTAGCCAACAACCGGGTTTAGCTTGTATTGGAGTTCATGCTCATATTGGCTCCCAAATCTTTGAATTGCAACCCCATAATGATTTGGGTTCAGTTATTATTGATACATTAACCAAAGCCAATCAACTCGGTTTAAATATCTCAGAAGTTAATATTGGTGGCGGTTTAGGGATTTGCTATACGGAGTCAGACGATCCCCCAAGTATCGAAGATTGGGTAAAAATTGTTACTGAATCCGTGATCAAAGCCTGTGAACAGAAACAATATCCCCTACCGAAATTATTATGTGAACCGGGACGGTCTTTGATTGGCTCTAGCTGTGTCACCGCTTATACTGTAGGTTCTCAAAAACAAGTCCCTGGAATTCGGACGTATATTGCTGTAGATGGGGGGATGTCCGATAATCCCCGTCCGATTACCTATCAGTCCTTGTACCGAGTGGTATTGGCAAATCAAATGTCTGCACCCATAACCGAACAGGTGACTATTGCAGGAAAACATTGTGAATCTGGGGATATTTTAATTAAGGATGCTCAACTTCCGAAAGTTGAATCTGGGGATATTCTCGTAGTTATGGCAACAGGAGCCTACAATTATAGTATGGCATCTAACTATAACCGACTGTCTAAACCTGCGGCAGTTTTAGTTAATAATGGCGATGCTAATGTCATTATTGAACGAGAATCTTACCAAGATTTAATCCGAAAAGATCGACTTCCAGAACGATTAACCGTCAACATTAACCTCTAAAATTTGATAACGATTCGATGAATACGGCACCTATTCATGACTAAACAAGGAATTCCTCCCTGGTTGATTCAAAGTCTTGATATCGGATTAGTTTTTGCCGTCGCTTATGTGGTGTTAGTCATCATTGGAGAACGTCGTACTTTGTGGATGGTACGAGGATTTATTATTCTAATGTTGGCAACGGCTATTAGTAACTGGGCTAATTTGAGGTTATTGTATGTTGCCCTCAATAGTTTAGTTACTGGGTCTGCTGTAGCGATGGCAGTTATGTTACAGTCGGAATTCCGCCAATTTTTAGAACAGTTGGGTCGGGGAGAAGTTTCACAACTGTTTGGTCAAGGTCGCCGTGTAATTCCAGAACCCGATGGGGTAATTGATCAAATTGTAGAAGCGGTTAAAGAACTTTCGCAAAACCGGACAGGCGCATTAATTATTATTGAAACGGCCAGCCCCATTGATGAACGGGATTTTTCTGTTCCGGGGGTTAAACTGAATGCAGAAGTCTCCAGAGAACTGTTACAAACGATTTTTCAACCCAAAACCCTGTTACATGATGGGGCGGTGTTAATTCGCGCGTCTCGAATTGCGGCGGCGGGGGTAATTTTACCGTTATCTGAACGAATGGCGTCTCGACAATTGGGAACTCGCCATCGGGCGGCCATGGGAATTACGGAACGGGTGGCAAAATGTATGTGTATTGTAGTGTCAGAAGAAACGGGTTCGATTTCTCTGGCCGAGAAAGGGGTTCTCAATCGACCCTTAACTAGCAGTAAACTGAAAGAGCTATTAGAAGCTCGGTCTTGGACATCCAATGATGACCGAACTGCTGCTTCAATTTCGATTACCCATTGGGGAAACCGCATTGGTTCCCAAGGATGGGCTTTAGTGTCTCGCCTATTCCGTCCTCGATCCAAAGCTTCTCGGGAGAAAAAATGAGTGCCAAGACAAGGGTTATATATGAATTACCCGCAGATTTAGACCAAAGCCGTTTGCCTAAACACATTGCTGTGATTATGGATGGCAATGGTCGTTGGGCGAAACGTCGGGGTTTACCGCGAACTATGGGCCATCGTCGGGGAGTGGATGCCCTCAAAGAAGCTTTACGCTGTTGTCGAGATTGGGGCGTGCAAGCACTAACAGCCTATGCCTTTTCTACAGAAAATTGGGGCCGTCCGTTAGAAGAAGTCGATTTTTTAATGGCATTATTTGAGCGTGTTTTAATGCGAGAACTGCGAGAAATGATGGAAGAAGAAGTGCGAATTCAGTTTGTGGGAAATTTAACCGCACTTCCCAAGTCTCTACAGAAACAAATAGAATATTCAATGGAGGAAACGAAAACTAATAAGGGTATTCTATTTACTATTGCTACAAATTATGGCGGACGACAAGAAATTTTAAGCGCTTGTCGAAAGATTGCAACTCAAGTTAAACAAGGATTAATTCAACCGGAAGATATTGATGAAACTTTGTTTGAACAACATTTATATACGGCAGGAATGTGTCACCCGGATTTGTTAATTCGCACCAGTGGAGAATTACGAATTAGTAATTTTTTATTATGGCAACTTGCCTATGCAGAAATTTATGTAACTGATACGCTCTGGCCTGATTTTGATCATACAGAATTACATCTCGCGTTATCTTCCTATCAAAAACGGGAACGAAGATTCGGTAAAGTTTAAATCAGTGATCACGGATTTGGACGGATTAAAGGATTTCACGGATTAAATCAACAGTTAACAGTTGACTGTTAACTGTGAACAATTATAGCAGTTGCCAAGGCAGTTAGGACATAGACTAATGCTAAAACCGTGCACAGAGAACTCTTTTCCTGGCTGTTCCCTGTTCCCTGTTCCCTGTTCCCTGTTCCCTGTTCCCTGCTATAACTGATTATGGCCCGCCGAAAATCGCGGCTTCGAGATCTTGACGAGACAGGGAATATTTAAAGGAACGTTGAATATCTTGGCCGTGGGTTGCTGCACCAATATAACGCACGGTAATTTGGTCAACTTCTAACCACAAATCTGCTGTCCAATTGGGGTTTTCAATACGCCAATAATGAAGCTCTTTACTATCTTGTTCCCCCCCATGAGAACGCAACCAGTTTTCAATATCAGGTAAGGGATGATTATATAAAGGTGTATCGGAACTAGGCAAGGTCATAAAAAAGAGATAGGAGAACAAATTTATCCTAGATGTTGATTATAGCAGTTTTTACTAATCCCAAGAAATCAATGTTTGAAAATATTAAAAATCCTAGAGGTTGAATAGATTCTCCAACACCCCCGGAACGAGTTAAACCGATAAAAATAGCTAACAATAAACATCCTATTAAACTAACCCCCATCAGAAATAATGCAAAAATCTCTCCGGCGGAAAGGGGACGATCTGTAGGGTCTAAATAAGCAGAGGAATTAGGAGAACGATTTGTTTTAGAATAGGGTTGATTAAAATTAGTCGGAACCTGAATGACATGATATCGAGAATAGCCGATTTTGAGATCATAAGATTGACGCCGTTCTGGGTTGCTTAAGGTGGCGTAAGCTTCATTGAGTTTTTGAAATTTGGCCGTGGCGATCGCTTTTGATAATGTGGTTGTATCAGGATGGTAAAGTTTACTCAATTCCCGATAGGCGCGGCGAATTTCTATGGGGGTAGCACTAGGATGAAGTCCTAACAGCGTGTAATAGCTAGAACTCAGCGCCGGATGGTTTTCGGGTTGGGGTTGCTGTTGGGATGAAGTTTCTGGGGAAGTCACGGCTATTTACTCGACATCACATAAACAGTTCTTTTATTATATGGGATACTGAAGACAGGAAACAGAAAATTAGAAAATGAGTAGAGACATTATGGGAAATGCCTCTACAAAACCTTGGGATTAGAACTATTATTTAGTATAAACAGAGTATTATTTATTATTTGTTAACAGGGAAAAAAATGATTAGGATTTTCTTCCCTGATTTGGGTAATTTTGGCTGAACTAGAACAGAATTGCTGCTCATAGATTAGGATTAAAAATCAACTTTTAACAGATCTGTTCCTGATGGGTTAACATCTCCCCTCATACCATCATTAAAGGTCGTTGTTTTGCGTAAAAACGGATCAGAATCAATCGCTTGTGATGAATTTAAGGTCGGATTAACCGTTTGATCCAGATATTCTTGGCTATATTCAAAAGGTTCATCCAATTCTGGCCCCCCTACAGGGAAAGTTAACCGAGAATCAAGACCTACACCCATTTCAGGTATTCCTAAATCATCGGCTGATCCTTTGGGAAGTTCAGCAGTTTGTACCGTTGGAATTGCAAATTCAGATCCGGTTAAATCCGCATTCAAAAGATTTGCACCGTCTAATTGAGCTTGAACTAAATTCGCATCGGTTAAATTTGCAGCCGTCAGGTTAGCATGATTAAATTCAACTTGATTTAAAAACGCACCTTCTAAGTTTGCTGCGGTTAAGTTCGCACCTTTTAAATCTGCACCTTCTAAATTCGCATTTGCTAAATTTGCACCTGCAAGATTAGCATCTCGTAAATCTACACCAATCAAATGAGCACCGCTTAAATTAGCTCCTCTCAAATCACACCCTTGACAGAACCGGGTTTCTAATAATTGTTTCAGATCATTAGGGTTCTGAGAATAGGCTGGAGTCGTAACTCCCAAACCAAGTAGAAGCACTGTGGCGGTTCCAAACATTGCTGTGGATAGGATTTTCATAACTTTATCCTCCAATAGCTGCCACCTAAAAACTACACCTGATAGTTTTCTGATTCCTATTATAAGCCAATTCAACGGCTGAATACTTCAACCATTAGGAAGATTTAATAAACAGTTGACCGTTGACTGTTGACTGTTGACCGTTGACTGTTGATTATTACCTATTCCTCACTGATAACTGATAACTGATTATCTGAGGGTAACGAATTCTTCACCACTGGTAGGATGAATTCCCATTGTGTTATCGAAGTCTTTTTTAGTGGCTCCCATATTCACAGCGATCGCAATTCCTTGAATTAATTCTGCGGCATCTTTTCCGACTGTATGAGCGCCTAAAATCCGATCCGTATTGATTTCAACAATTAATTTAATGAAGACCTTTTCTTCTGAGCCTGTGAAACTATGAAACATCGGACGAAAGCGAGCGGTATAACATTTAATATTATCGCCAAATTTTTCTCGCGCTTGGGTTTCTGTTAATCCCACCGTTGCAGCTTCCGGGTTAGAAAATACAGCCGTTGCAATATTTTCATGGGTAATAAATCGAGGTTGATGACCGAATTCTGTATCCGCAAATGCTCGTCCTTCGGCGATCGCAACGGGGGTTAAATTCATCCGGTCGGTACAATCTCCCACTGCAAAAATATTAGGCTGATTCGTGCGACTATCAAGACTAACTTTAATGGCTCCTTTCCCATTCAATTCAATTCCGGCATTTTCTAACATTAATCCTGCTAAATTAGGTTTGCGACCTGTAGCGCAAAGCAGGGCATCAACTATTAAAGGTTCTGAGTCTTCCCCACTCAAAAATAACTGTAATCCTTCTTCAGTTTTTTCTATTTTTTCAATCACTTTTTGGGTTATAAAATTAATCCCATGACTCGCCATTCCCCCTTGAATATTGCTGCAAATATCTTCATCAAAGCCATGTAAAATCAAATCTCGGCGAATAATTTGGGTAACTTCACTGCCTAATCCTTTGAGAATACTAGCAAATTCAACTCCAATATAACCGCCTCCCCAAACCGCAAACCGTTTTGGTTGTTCAGGAAGTAAAAACATTTCACGCGAGGTAATACTATGTTCAATTCCGGGAATATTGGGTTTAAACGCTTCTCCGCCAACAGCAATTAAAATCTTATCGGCGGTAATTGTGCGATCGCCCACTTCTACCGTATGAGGATCAATAAATTTAGCATAACCAGAAATGAGTTCAACTCCGGCTTTTTCCAAGAAACTAATATGCAGTTGACTTAAGCGTCTAACTTCGGTATCAACAGATGTAATTAATTTATTCCAATCAAATTCGGGTTCAACTTCTCCCCATCCATAACCTTGAGCATATTGGTACATATAAGAAAATTGGGAAGCATAAACCATCAATTTTTTAGGGACACAACCGCGAATTACACAAGTTCCACCGACTAAATCATATTCGGCGATCGCAACTTTTGCCCCATAAGATGCCGCTCGTTTTGAAGAGGCTAATCCCCCTGAACCTGCACCAATCACAAACAAATCATAATCATAACTCATAATTCTATAGCCTCTTTGATTGCCACTTCAATATTAATCGATTGAATTGATTTTAAACTCTATTTTAAGCCGATGTTGGAACTTCCTTAGCTGTGGGGAATTCTAAAAATAATGATTATCTCAGGTAAAATAATTCTATGCAACCCATCCCATCGGAAACAAGATCTGTTAGTATCCCAGAACCGAGACTGACAGAACAACTCAGTAATATTCCTGTAATTTCTCAACCCCTAACCCCGTCTGATCCAGTATCGGGATTATTTTTATTAACGGAAAATGCCGATACCGTTGAAATTGCACCCGGAGTTTTAGGGGTTAACCCTGTGGCGATCTCCAAATATCCTAACGGGTTAGCCGCCTTGGGAGGAAATGATTATGTGTTAGGCTCCACAGACCCCGAACAAATGGTCGGAAATCAGGGTCAAGATACTCTCGATGGTCAGGAGGGAGATGATACCCTGCGGGGGGGTCAAGAGTTTGACGTCATTTATGGGGGTACAGGGAATGATTTGCTTAACGGAAATTTAGATAATGATTATCTCTATGGAAATGAAGATAATGATTTGCTTCGAGGCGGTCAAGGGGACGATGCGTTAGTCGGAGAAGCCGGAAACGATACCCTCATCGGTGATCTGGGGGTTGACCGTCTCTGGGGGGGTGAAGGTGTGGATGTGTTTGTATTGCGTACCGATACCGTCACCCCGCCACCGTCAGACTGTGGTTGTGGTGGAGTGGACAATCTGGACACGATTACCTCTGATTTTATTCTCGATTACAATAGCAGCCAAGGGGATGTAATTGGGTTAACAGCAGGCTTAACAGTTAATGATATTGTGTTAACGCAACAAACCCTAACCTATGGCGATCTTCGAGATTATGATAGTAGTGGCCCCTACCCGCCCGGTGAAATTAGAACCCTGGATTTTCAAATTGAATCAGCATCCGTAACGGTGATTACAATAGCAGACACAGGAAATGTTTTGGGTTTAGTTAAAGGGGTTGCGCCTGCACAACTTCAATTTGTCTCCGTTGGAGATAATCTGTTAGGACAGGGATAAATTACTGTTTTGTTGGAGTTGTTCTATTCTCAGCCAATTCTAACAAAAACTTCTAAAATTGAAAGCGGTTTCCTAATCCATCTCTAAAAATATTTATCTCAATGTTGAGTTCTTTTTATTTCCGTTGTTTCCAGCCTCTAATTGTGTTAGCGCTTGGTGCTGGTTTTTTGATTCCGATTCATCCGGCTTTATCCTTAACAAATAAGCAAGCACAAGCATTTCGGAGAGAATACATGAAAGGCTGTTTGGAAGGAGTGAGTCAATCAGGTCTTGATCCGACAAAAGGGGAAAAGTATTGTCGTTGTACTTTGAATAATTTGCTGAGACTTCCTGATGAAAAATTGCGGTCTTTAGGAAGGTTAACTGAACAACAAATTATGCAAGATGCAGCGATTCAAAATGCGATTAGCAGTTGTTTATCTACTTATACTAAACCCCGTCAATAGTTGAGGATATTAAGCCGAAAACCTCTGATTATAGCCAAGATTAGATCCCCCTAAATCCCCCTTTTTAAGGGGGACTTAAAGAATAAGAAATTCCAGTTCCCCCCTTTTTAAGGGGGGTTAGGGGGGATCATAACCTTAACTATTCTGATTTTAATAACGAGGATATATTTTAGGGGTTTAGAATATAATTATTGTGGAGACGCAAAATTTTACATCTCCACACCAAAAATTAAAGAATTTGAGATAGAAACTTTTGAGTTCGTTCTTCTTGAGGATTATTAAAAAATTCTTCTGGTGTTCCTTCTTCGACTAAAATTCCATCGGCCATTAACACAATTCTATCGGCTACTTCTCGCGCAAATCCGACTTCATGGGTGACACAAACCATTGTCATTCCCGACTCCGCTAAAGTTCGCATCACATCTAAAACCTCTCGCACCATTTCCGGGTCTAAAGCAGAAGTAGGTTCATCAAATAACATAATTTTAGGCTGCATCGCTAACGCTCTAGCGATCGCAACTCGTTGTTGTTGACCGCCAGATAATTGACCGGGATATTTTTTCGCCTGTTCTAAAATTCCCACCCGTTCTAATAATTGTAATGCCACTTCTTCCGCTTTGGCTTGCGGCCAACGTCTTACCCAAATTGGGGCTAAAGTGATATTTTGTAAAATACTTAAATGGGGAAATAAATTAAACTGTTGAAACACCATTCCCACTTCTTTACGAATTTCTTCAATATTTTTTAAATCATGGGATAAATTAATCCCATCAATCACAATACTGCCTTGTTGAAATTCTTCTAAAGCATTAAATGTCCGAATAAAGGTTGATTTTCCTGAACCCGATGGCCCCATAATCACCACAACTTCTCCCCGTTTAACAGAAAGGCTAACCCCTCTGAGAACGTGGAAATTATTGCTGTACCATTTCTGTACATCGGTCGCCAGAATTGCATAATCTTCTGTTGTCGCTTGAACTGAGTTGGTATTGGGTTGTATTTGTGTCATGATGTTGAGTAGGGGTCAGTGGTCAACAGTGGATTCAGTGTGTTATCTATTGTACGATCTCGATTGCTTCCAATCCTATCATGTCAAAAATAAACCGATCAAAAATTGGGTCTCGGCTGGGCTAATCTTGATCCGGTGTTACCCGATCAATTCAAAATTTTTCATCCTGTAATCAATATCGCTATTTATTCTCCTTCTTTATAAGCTCGAATCATTGCTTGTGTTCCTTGATTTCCGCCTAATCCTTGATCTAATTCTTGGACAATTTTAAATAATTTATCGGCTAATTCTGTACCGGGTAAACCGGGATCAGAATTGAGAGTTTCTTGAACAATTCTCAGGTCTTTTAAGATATGTTTAATCATAAAACCAGGTTCAAAATCACCGTGAGCGACTTTTAAACCTAAATTCGATAACGCCCAAGATCCGGCGGCTCCGGTGCTACAAATTTTAACGACTAAATTGGGATCAATGCCTTGTTTTTCAGCTAATAACAGGGCTTCACAAATGCCAACCATATTTAAAGAACAGAGAATTTGATTACAGAGTTTAACGGCTTGACCACTGCCCACTTTGCCACAATACCGGATATTTTTACCCATTGTTTCTAATATCGGTTTAGAGGTTTCAAATATTGTTTCATCTCCACCGACCATAATGGTTAATGTGCCGTTTTTCGCTCCAACATCACCCCCAGAAACGGGAGCATCTAAAAATTGAATTTCAGCCAGTTCAAGCTGTTGAGAAATGCGACGGGCGGCTTCTGAACCTATGGTACTAAAATCAATAATAATAGCCCCTGGTTTAGCAAAATGAATTATTCCTTTTTCGCCTAATATCACGGCTTCAACATCAGGAATATCGCTAACACAGGTACAAATAATATCAATATCTGTAACCGCTTCTTGAATAGAATGAACGATATTAGCCCCCGCTTCTAATGCTATTTTAACACCAGGGCGATCGCTCGTTCGATTCCAAGCGTTAACAGAATATCCTGCTTTGGCGAGGTTGGCGCTCATGAAACCACCCATCACCCCTAAACCTAAAAATGCTGTTTTCATTGTTCTATTTTATAGCAGGGAACATCGGATCTGGGAACACCGGAGGAACAAACAGGGGGGAACTGTCCCTAACCTTGCTATTCTGTTTGGGGGTTAATAGGGCAAACTTGTCTGTCTCAAATTCCGACGGTTTGCTATTGTAGGATTGAGGATGTAAGATTTGGGGTTTATTGACCGATACCGAGTTCGTGAGCAAAGTGCCGCATTCAATACAGAATTTTGCTCGCTGAGAATTATCGAATCCACAACTAGGACAAATCTTATCCATTGTTGTTTCATAATTTGTAGCTAGAATTGGGATTTTGCTCATTTTCAACCTCTGTTGGAGCTTAAACTCGGTTTCAATCTTAATTTAGGGGGTTAGACTTCTGGTCTCATTAAAACTAAAGGCATAATAAGATATCAATAAATTAAGTTCAGTATATAAGGTGTATAGGTAAATATGGGTTTTGAACAAAATTACAACAAACAGTGCTTAGAAAAGCTGATCTGGGCTATGCAGAAGCTTGAAATTGATTGTGACGAGACAGAACTGCCTAAAATAGCGGAACTGATTGTACAAACGATGACCGGGCCTTGGCGCTATTTTCACACCCCGAATCATATTTTTGAGGTAGGGGGAGAGGATGATCCGATTGAAGTTTTAGCCGCCCTATTTCATGATGTTGTCTATGTGCAGGTGGATCAGAGTGTTAATTTTAATTTAACCTACTATATAGCACCTTTTATTCGGCAAGTTGGAGAACATTTACTGATCCGTGATTCGGAAGACTTACCGCCCGATCAAAGTTTTGAAATGGTTAGACAAATCTTTGATTTTGCTCCGGGTCAAACTCTGTCTCCGATGAGTGGACAAAATGAATTTTTGAGTGGATTAGTGGCAAGCAAAGTATTAGAACCGTTGTTACCTTTAGAGCTATTGGTGCAAATAGTGGCTTGTATTGAAGCAACTATTCCCTTTCGCACAAAAACGGAATTAGGAAGCAATAGCGATATTTTATATCAACGGTTAAAAGAGGTTTATGGGACATTTAACCTGAAATTAACCGATGAGGAATTAATTGAAACAGTGAAACGTTCTGTGAGACTTTCTAATCGAGATGTGGGGAGTTTTGCCCATATTAGTGCAGCTAAATTTTTAGATAATACCTGGAATTTATTACCCGAAACCAATCATTATCTGAAAAATTCTAGTTCCTATACAATTAATCAATATCGGACAGCATTGCAAAAAATGGAAGGGTTTATGAATTTTATTAAACCCGAAATTATTTTTCATCATTTCCAAGGATATCCTGATGATCTCACCTATAAAGAGTTAGTTTCCAGAGCTAGAAGAAATATTGAGGTGGGGCGATTATATTTGGCAAGTAAGTTATTTACAATTGCGTTTTTAGAGGCGTTATCATTACGATTTGGGCGAGTAATTCCGGTTTCAACCTTGATGGGTGAAATGCCTACAGAGGGATTTTCAGCTATTTCGATCGCGGATTTTCTTCCCCCAAACCCGAACCCTCACCAACCCCAAACGGAATTAGAACAACTGGTTTTGACCTTATTAGATGAAGGGCGAACTCAAAGCTCATCCTATGATATTAAAAATTCTCCCTTAACTACTTATATGGTTAAATGTTTAGGGTTTGATGAAATTGTCCATCAACGCAACCGCGCCCAAGAATTTTTTCAAGATAAAATTACTCATGAAGAATTTTTAGCCGGTTGTGATGCTGATGTTAAAAAAGCGGTTACTAATGGAATTGTTCAATTATTTGATTCTCGCAAAACAGCCCTTTGTCAATCGTTATAAGAGGGAACAGGGAACAGGGAACAGGGAACAGGGAATAGGGAATAGGGAATAGGGAATAGGGCTTTATTTTTTATTTATTTTGAGTAATGTTCTGAGGTATTTTCAATCAGTTTAACAATGCCAATTCCGCCAAAATAAAGCCCTAATATAGCCCCTGCTAATAAACTTTGGGTTAAGGGGTCAGTTGAGGGTGTTAATACTGCACCTAATACGGCTCCTGCTAAGATAACGTATCGCCAACCGGATAACATTTTCTCAGAAGATACAATTTTTAAAGCTCCTAATATGGCTTGAATTACAGGAATTTGAAAGGCTATTCCGGTACAAAATAATAAAACTAAAACAAATTCAAAGTATTTTTCAATAGAAAAGAACTGTTCAACTACATCCGCCCCATAACTAATAAAAAAGTTCAACGCCGCCGGAATTAACGCCACATAAGCAAAGCCTAAACCTAATAGAAATAAAACACTAGAACCTAATACGACTGGCCCTAATAAACGCCGTTCTCTGCGAGTTAAACCCGGTAAAACAAACAGGGTAATTTGATATAAAATAAACGGAGTAGCCACAACTAATCCACTGTAACCCGCAACTTTTAAGGAAACAAAGAAATATTCTCCGGGGGCTAGTTGGACAAATTTAATCGCCCCGGCTGGACGTTGTAATAGTTGTACAATTGGATTAACAAATGCAAAGCAGCCAATAATCGCAATAAATACCGCAATTAGAGAATAAAAAATCCGTTGTCTTAATTCTTCCAAATGGTCGAATAAACCCATTTCCACTTCATCAGGAATTTCATCAAAAAACTCGTCTTTTAAATCTTCTGTCTGATTAAAATTAGATTTTTGAGGATTATAATATTCAAGCTGAGATAAATCCTGTTGCGGAACATCAACGGGAGAATCTATAATTGGTGTATTTTCATCCTCTGTTGTTAAAGTAACAGATTCATCTAATACAGGTTCTAAACCCGATAATTCTCCTTCCTCAGAAACATTAACCTCCTGGGAAATTTCCTCAAGAATTGCGTTCTGTTCCTCCTCAACAGATGAAACAACATTAACATTTTCATCCGTTTGAGGTGAAAAAGGCTGATTTGAGTTAGATTCCGGTGTCTCTAAATTTGAGGAAGACGTCATAATTACAAGTGAGCGTTTAGACTAAAGTTTAAGACTCCCCGCTCTAAAAAAACGGGGATATTTGAGGACTGATGATGAATTTTTAGCAAACGTTTATTCTACTTCAGAATTTAAGCGTTAGATTAGATTGAATAACCACCAGGCTAAAACTGAGATCAGGAACAGGATTGATCTTAATCCCCCTCCCCTCCAATTTTCTACTTCAATCTTATGAAAAGAATACAACGTTATCCTCTGCTATTTTTAGACATTTTAAAGCATCTGGGTTGTAATTTGACGAGAAACCGGGTTTACAAACGAATGCGGCGAACCCTTCCCATTGTCCTCTTCGGTTTGGTGGTGATGGGACTATCGACCTCCGGGGCGAGTTTCGGGGAGTTGTCCGTGAGTCCCCCAGTTCTAAGCGAACCCGCCCCGACTGTCCCCAGGGAAATTACTCGCAGTATCAACGGTAACAATCCCATCACCACGATGGAGAAAAAATGGGAATTAGACTATGAAACCTATTTTGGTCGAAATTTAACCGATAGCGAACTTCAGGCTCCTGATATTGCCAAAATTTTAACTCAAATTAGCCAAAAAACCCAAACAAAACCTGCTGTTCTCTGGGTAGTTCCTGAACCCGAAGGATTAGTTTTAGCCTTAGTTACCCCTGGAAAAGAACCTTTAGGTCTAATCCAACCCAATGTGATCACAGAAAATTTAAAAGCTGAGGTGATCAATTTATATCAAGAAATCACCAATCCTCGAAAATTACAAAGTCGTTCTTATTTAGAACCGGCTCAACGACTTTATAATCAGATTATTAAGCCCATTGAAGCCCAATTAGAAGCCGAAAATATTGATACAATATTATTTTGTTTAGGTCAGGGATTACGAACTCTCCCCCTAGCGGTTTTACAGGATGGAGAACGTTTTTTAATTGAAAAATATGCCCTAACTCGGATTCCGGCTTTTAATCTGATGAATCTAAATTATGAAACGGTAAAAAATGCTGCTGTCTTAGCAATGGGAGCCTCAGAATTTAAAAATCAAAATCCCTTACCTGCGGTTCCTTTTGAGTTATCTACTATTGTCAACTCTGATGGGATGAATGGAAACATCACTCTTCCGATTACAAATCTGGAGAATTCGCCCCAGTGGGAAGGACAATCTTTTCTCAATCAAGGGTTTACTGTCGATAATTTAAAACGTCTGTTAAGCCTCAGTCCCTATAGAATTGTTCATCTGGCGACCCATGCGGAATTTAAACCCGGAAAACCCGGAAATTCCTATATACAATTTTGGAATGAGCAGCTAAAATTAGATCAAATGGGTCAGTTTAATTGGAAAAATCCCCCGATTGAATTATTAGTTTTAAGCGCTTGTAAAACGGCTGTTGGGGATAAAGATGCGGAATTAGGATTTGCAGGATTAGCCTTTCAGTCGGGAGTAAAAACGGCTTTAGCGAGTTTATGGTATGTCAGCGACACAGGAACTTTAGCCTTAATGAGTGAGTTTTATCAACAGTTAAAAACCACTTCTACCAAAGCACAAGCTTTACAACAAACTCAAATTCAGATGTTAAAAGGTGATGTCCGTTTACAACAGGGAGAATTATTATTATCACGCGGTGAAATTTCTTTACCCCCGGAAATTGCATCAGAGGGAACCGATAATCTTTCCCATCCTTATTATTGGGGAGCATTTACATTAATTGGCAGTCCTTGGTAGGGTTAAGAGGAAACAATATAAAGCGGAATTATGCCTCAAACGGTTTGGATAGCACGACATGGTAATCGGATTGATTTTGTCAATCCCGCTTGGTTTAATACCGCAGAACGACGTTATGACCCCCATTTATCCGATGATGGTGAAATTCAAGCCAAACAATTAGCAAATCGTTTAGTCGGGGAAGGAATTACTCAAATTATTGCTTCTCCGTTTTTAAGGACGGTACAAACGGCGAATGCTGTGGCTGAAAAGTTAGATTTATCGATTAAGTTAGATTGGGGATTAGGAGAATGGTTAAATCCTGACTGGATGAGTTGTCCTGAAACCTTACCCCTAGCAATTTTATCTCAAGAATTCCCCCGCATTGATTTATCCCATCCCGTCGGAGTCTTCCACTATCCTGAAACCTGGGAAGATTGTTTAAAACGCACCGCAGACACCGCTAAACGGCTAGTTAATACTTTTCCCCAGGATGATTTATTATTAGTTGGACATGGTGCTTCTGTATTAGGAACAGCACTCGCATTGATTCCTAGTTTAAAGGAAACGGAGATAAAACCTTCGTTATGTTGTTTATTCAAATTGGTTCAAAATGGAGAGAAATGGATACTAGAACTCAACGATGATACCGAGCATCTTACCGAATCAGAAACGGTAATCTAACAGTTTTTAGTTCAAGTTGTAGGCAGATTTCTGCGTTTAATTTCCTCTGGAAATTCTGGGACTAACAAAGATTTACTTAATTCTCCTTGGCGATTGTAAAATTTCATTTTACCCTGGATATCGCAAACCCAAACTTCTTCTGCTCCTGCTGCGAAATACAAATCTTTTTTTTCCAACATTTCTTCTAATGTATTACTAGAAGATTTTACTTCTACGCAAATTTCTGGTGCAACTGAAGCTACTGTTTCCTCTAAAATAATATCGGCTATTTGATCGCTAGTCCAAACAACATCAGCAACTTTAACTCCGTCCGTTGTTTGAATTGCACATTCTGGAAATGCCAAACCCTTTTCTATTAGAGAACTCAACAAAGTTATAATTATACCTTGATAAGCTGAATGTTTAGGTTTGGCTGGACTCATGACAATTTGTCCCCATTTATTCAATTCAATTTTAAAGGGTAAGTCTTGCAACTGTTTATTTTCACAAACTTCTTGCCATTGCATAGCCAGCTACCTCAATTGCTTACGATAATTTTAACACTAAGGTTGGAGCGATCGCACTTTTTAACCCATGTTTAGTATCTAGTCCTTTCAAGCTGACTCTCCTGCACACTCAGAGATCGCCCCATCCATTTCTTCCAGAGAAACAGCTTTTCTACCTTCTTCATACAGCATCCCAGATAATTCTCTGACATCAATTTTACCGGGTTGTAAATAAACTTTGCCATCTGACCCGATCGCAAAATCAATTGAGTCGCCCGGTTGCAGTTTGAGTCATTGTATAATTTCTAAAGGAATCGCAACTTGTCCAGAATTAGTTAATTTTGTTATTGTCATTTTTACTCACAATATTGTAAAAACTGTTCAGGAAATAGAATCAATTCTCCTGATTTAAACTGTTCTAGGGGAACCCATAAGGCTTTTTTCGTGCGTTTTTTCTCCAGAAATTCTAGTTCTTCAAGTTGGTAAAATTTAAGATCAACAAAATCACATTTATAGAGTTGAATTAACTCATGGTAACTTTTTTTGTCGTAAATAAAAATATTCTCTAAACAGCCTAAATAGTGAATATTTGTTAATTCCGCTTGAATCTCTTCTTGAAATTCTCGTTTTAAGGCATCAATGCTCAATTCTCCAAAGTCAACGCCTCCTCCTAATGCGCGATAGAAAGTTTGTTTTTTAATTTTATCATAACCTTGGGAAACAAAAATGCGATCGCTATTTTGAATTAATCCTAATGCTAACACTCGAATTTTACTGGGTTTAGACATAACTAAAATCAGGATAGTATAGAGAGACAGAGAGACGCGCCATAGCACGTCTCTACTACTAATTATAATCGCCTACACTGGATTGATAAACATCTTTTTCAATCGGCCAATCCTCATTTTCACCGCCAAAAATTATTTTTTCAATGATCACATATTCTTGACTCAATTGACGAAAAGCATTGATTAAAACATCGAGAGCAAAAGCATCACTGGTTCCCAAATCAAACCAACACCGCGCCCAGACTCCCTCATATTCGATTTCTCCCATATTGTGCATCAATGCCATCATACTATTATCAACAATTGCATCATCATAGGTTAAATAATTTAAGTCAATTCCTGTGTCCTGAACCTGTAGATTTTCGGCGTTAAACCCTCCCATTTTTCCTAATAAAAACCAAGAATCAAACACTTCCTCAATATAATCCCGTTCACTCCGCGAGGGAACCGTTTGAAATTGTAGCCAAATCCAAATATCAAAAGGATTACATTCTCTAAACAAAACTTCCATAATAATAAACAGTTATAAGGGTGGTAATTGATTGGCAGTTGGCCCCCAAAGACCATTAGCATCTTTAATTGTATCGCGCAACGGATCACAGGGTCGTCCTTGATTATCAATGCGGTTTAAATTTTTGCATTGTTCATAAAAGATTTGAGCAACTAACCGCTTAGGAAGTTGATTAGATTGACCTAAAGATTGAGTAAAATATTGTTGGGCTTCCTGTAACTGAGAAGGAATTGTATTTTGATTTTCTGCTTTGAGTTTTTTCCCTTGTTCTGCTAAAATTTGCGCTTTCAAATATAACACTTCTGGATGATTGGGCGCTTCAGATAGGGCTTTGTCTGTATAACTCAATGCTTGCTCATATTCCCCTAAGTTTTGATAGCCAATAGCAATTCCTCGATAGGCTAAATAACTCGGTTTAGCTTGTTGTTCAAGTTTTTTTATCGCTTTTTGAGAGTCAGAAAAGGGAAGATTTAAGGATAATAATAAATCCATATAGCCTTGAATTAAATTTAATTCGGGATCTTGAGGATTAATTTTTTCAGCAACATTTAAGGATTTTAATACCTCTTGGAGTTGATTTAACGCTTTAGGAGCGCCTTTGAATGTGCCTTCAGTTACGATGGTATGACCTCCTTGTAAAAACAAACCCACCGCAATATAAAGATTACCGCGTAAAGGGTCTTTTGTACTTAATAATTTAGCGGATTCTAAGGTTTTATCGCTATAGATTTTTAACGAATTAAAATCCTGATCTTGGTAAGCTAAAGAAGCTAAAAGAGCATAAGCTAAGGGTTCATTTGGTTCTTGTAATTTAGCTTTTTCTAAATATTGTTGAGATTCTTTATAATTTCCTCGCTCAAACATGGCTCTAAATGCAGTTTCTGTTTGATTTCCAATCGGGCGAGGATCATCTTTGCGGAAGGGATCAGCAGCTAAACTGAGATTAACCCCTAAATTCAATACCATCAAACCTGCACTGATTCCTAGAAAAAGCCCTTTCAGGATTGGGCGAAATTTCGGACTTTTACGCCGAGAATAAATGATCATTGTTTTCCTCCTCTTGTTAAAGTCAAAACTGAACCCGTAACAACAGCCAAATTAAGGCTATCGTTTGTTCCGATCTCTATAAATATTAATTTTTTTCTCGCCTTTCCGCAAGGGTAAACCCGGATGTTTTTGAGAAAATGGGTAAAAATAAACGGCTGATTGTGCTATAATCTAAGCTAAGGGAATTGGGCATTGAACCGTTCCTCTTGCTTAATTTTTTCGGCTGAACTTCTCATTTTATTTGTGTTTTTTTGTGATGCTTTATATCAAAAACTTAGTTTATCATCCTGCCGCTAGCGACAACCCAATTTTAACTCAGATTAACTTAGAACTGGCACCGCAGCAAATGGGACTGATTATTGGGCCTAGTGGTTCGGGGAAAAGTACATTACTAGAAATTTTAGCGGGTTTAGCTGAAAAAACGAAGGGCAATATTTGTTGGCGACAGCAAGAATTAACTTCAGAACACTTACAACAGCTTGTAGGTTTAGTCTTTCAATTCCCAGAACGACATTTTTGTGGCGGAACAATTTTAGACGAGTTACGTCTCGGTCATCCAGAATTAGGTTCAGACCAGGTTCATCAAGCTTTAGATGAAGTAGGACTCAGCCATTTATCCTTACAGGCGGCTCCTCATTCCCTCAGTGGCGGACAGCAACGACGTCTAGCATTAGCGGTACAATTAATTCGCCAACCGCATATTTTAATGTTAGATGAACCCACCGCAGGTTTAGACTGGTCAATGCGACAACAATTAATTAATTTGTTAGGTAAATTAAAAAAACATTGGACATTATTAGTTGTTACCCATGATGCTAGAGAACTGTTTAGTCTAGCAGATCGGTGTTGGTCTTTGAAACACGGTGATTTAACTTCTCTTGATTTGAAAACAATGGCAATGGAAAATCAACAAAAAATGGTGGCTTTTCCGAAAGTTTAACTCTGGGTAAATTAACTCTGGGTAAATGATCGCAACCGCCCCGGCTGTTAGGACAAAGATTGATCCTCAAACCAAGGGGGATGAAATATGAATCCTCCGGTGTTCCCTGTTCCCTGTTCCCTGTTCCCTGTTATATGAATGAAATTCCCTTTCCTCAATTGCCCGAAATGACTGCAATTTGGCAGGATACTTTAGATTGGCAACCTACTCCTGAACAACAGAATTTATTTCAAGGTTTATATCAGTTAATTGTTGAGTTTAATCAACAACTTAACTTAACTCGTTTAACTGATCCTGATGAATTTTGGGAAAAACATTTATGGGATTCCTTGCGAGGAATTTCACCCTTATTATCAGGAAAAATTTCCATCCCTCCCGGTGAAAAATTTATTGATATTGGCACCGGAGGGGGTTTCCCCGGAATTCCGGTGGCGATAGCTTTACCGAATTGTTCCGTTACTTTATTAGATTCAACCCGCAAAAAAATTACCGCTTTAACAAGTATTTTAGAGCAATTAAACATCAAAAATACTATTCCTTGGGTGGGCAGAGCAGAAGCTCTCGGTCAACACCCTAGACAGCGAGAATCCTATCAGTTTGCTCTGTTAAGAGCCGTTGCTCCTCTATCAGTTTGTGCAGAATATTCACTGCCTTTATTAACCATTGGCGGGTTAGCGATTCTCTATCGAGGTCACTGGACAACAGAAGAGGAAAAACAGTTAACATCGGCGGTGAAACAATTGGGAGGAGTGATAGAATCAGTCGATGCTTTTACCACCCCTTTAACCCAAAGTATTCGCCACTGTGTATCGATTAAAAAAGTAAAATATACTCCTAAACAATATCCGCGAAGTGTTGGAGTTCCAGGTCAAAAACCCTTGTAGTAGTAAGCCCTTCAGGGCTAAGAGAGTCCTAAAGGACTCACTACGAAACTTGTATTAAGCCCTTTAGCGCTAAGAGAGTCCTAAAGGACTCACTACGAAATGGAAAATTTTTATTTTTCAAGATTTAATTCACCCAGATTAGGTTAAATTTTATAAGAGATTCGATATTACCGATCCTATTTTGAAATTAATTCAATAAATTTCAGTTCGCTTATACTATGCTTAAACTACTGAGATATATTAGTGTTTTTCTAATTACCGTCTGTTTGCTATTTGCTTGTCATACTTCAGCACCGACCCAATTAAAACGCCCTCCTTTGAAAGTGGAATTTACATCTTTTGTTGGGGAGCATTCAGGCATCATTGCTCAAGAAAAAGGATTCTTCAAAGCCCAAGGGGTAGATGTAGAATTAATTTATAAACAATACATCCAATTGGAAATAGCAAATTTCAGTGCGGGTAAGTATGATGGCATGGTAGTGACCTTGGGAAGTTTTATCAACTTGAGTGCCACAAATCCAGATATACAAGCTGTGGTGGTTATAAATGAATCAACAGGAGCAGATGTGGTAGTCGCCCAACCACAAATTAAAACCGTCGCTGACTTGAAAGGGAAAAAGTTGGGTGCAAATATAGGCGGTTTTAGCGAAGTTTTCGTGACTGAAATGTTGAAAACTGCCAAGTTAAGCAGCGATGATGTGAACTTGGTTAAAGTAGAAGCTTCAGAAATTCCTCAACGCCTAAAAAATAATGCCATTCAAGCCGGACACACTTGGGAACCCCATCTTTCTGAAGCGATTAAATTAGGGGGACATATCCTATTTACCAGCCAACAAACCCCCGGCTTGATTTTAGATATGATTGTCTTTCGTGGTGAGACAATCCGCGATCGCCCCGAAGACGTTCGGGCATTTGTCAGAGGATGGCTAGAAGCCTCTGCTTACTGGCAAGCAAATGTTCAGGAAGGAAATGCTATCATTAGTAAAGCGTTAAAAATTCCTCTTAATACAATTTCTCTGGAGGGAGTAAACCTAACTAATTTAGATGAAAATCAAAAATTCTTTCAATCTAGCAACCCGAACTCCATTTACAAAAATGCCAAGGTATATGCAGACTTTTTTATTCGCTCTGGAAACATGACGCGCATTCCTGAGCTAAAAAGTTTGTTCAATTCTTCTTTCTTAAACCCTCCCTCCTAGTTTAAGAGGATGTTTGAAAAGTTTTGTTGTTGGTAGCAAAACGGTTTAGATCCCCCTAAATTTTCCTTAAAAAGATCCCCCTAAATTCCCCTTAAAAAGATCCCCCTAAATTCCCCTTAAAAAGGGGGACTTTGATTCAGTTTCCCCCCTTGAAAAGGGGGGCTAGGGGGGATCGTTCCCTGCTTTTTAAAGGGGACTAGGGGGGATCAACAGGTACTTAAAAACACAGCAAATCACTTTGAAAACATCCTCTAAAGCCATGCAACACCCCCTTTTGGGCGGTATCCGTACAAAGTTGATCGCTTCTTTTCTGATTGTTGCTTTGATTCCTTTGCTATTATTGGCATTTCTTGACAAACAGACAACTGAAAAAGCCCTAACTGACAATGCAAAACAAGCCCTATCTGCGGCGGCTAACGAAACCACTAACAGAATAGATGCCTTTATTGATGGAAATCTCAATGCCGTGCGCGTAGAGGCACTTTTACCCGGTTTGGCACGCTACCTCAGCCTAACTCCAAAACAGCGAAATAACAGCCCCGAAATGCAATTGGCGACAGAAACATTAATCCGTCTCAGTCGCAAAGATATGGTCAATATTCTCTCATACTCTTTGCTCGACTTAAACGGAAAAAATGTATTGGATACAGATACATCAGATATTGGCAAAGATGAATCGGGTCAAGATTACTTTAAAAAACCACTACAAACGGGGTTATCTTTTGTTTCTAGCATGAAGCGATCGCCGACAATTCCTGACCTGGTAACGCTCTTTTTTAGCAGTCCGGTTCGCAATGCCAATGGAGATATATTGGGTGTCTTGCGTGTTTCCTACAATGCTACTGTTATCCAGCAGTTAGTCACTCGACAAACTGAACGGGCTGGGGCAAAATCTTTTGCTATTCTGTTAGATGAAAATAATATTTATTTGGCACATAGCACTGCACCAGAACTGCTTTTTAAATCAATTGTACCTTTGTCTGCCCCTGTTGTAACTCAACTGCAACGGGAAGGGCGTTTATCTAATTCTCCTGTCAAGGAATTGGCAACTAATGAGCCAAAACTTAAGCAAGCATTGGATCATAAACAGTCATATTTAATTGCATCTTTGGCAGCAACAGATAATCAAGTTAATCTGATTGCGATCGCTCGTTTGCAATATAAACCTTGGTCTGTGTTGTTCGCCCAGCCCCTTGCTGTTGCCCTAGTGCCCGTAGAAAAGCAAATTCGTGATGCAATGTTTCTATTAGCATTGATCGCCTCAGTAGTGACAATCATCGCTTTTGCTACTGGGCAACTGCTAACAAAGCCAATAATTTACCTTACCAATATAGTTTCCAATTTTAGCGCAGGTAACTTAGATATCCGCGCCAAAATTAGCTCAAAAGACGAAATAGGTCAACTGGCAAAATCGTTTAACAATATGGCACTTCAGTTACAAACATCTTTTGAAACCTTAGAACATCGAGTAGAAGAACGCACAGCAGAGTTAGTTATTGCTAAGGAAAAAGCTGAAGTTGCCAATCAAGCTAAAAGTATTTTTATTGCTAATATGAGTCACGAATTGCGATCGCCTTTGAATGCTATTTTAGGCTTTTCTCAATTGATGGTCAGAAGCTCTAATCTTCCCTCTGAACAATATGAAAATGCCGGAATTATTTATCGTAGTGGTGATTATCTATTAACTTTAATTAATAATGTTTTGGATTTATCTAAAATTGAAGCCGGAAAAACGACATTAAATCCGACTAATTTTGATTTGTATCAGTTATTAGATGATTTAGAAAATATGCTAGATTTACAAGCCAGTAATGCCGGATTAAAATTAATCTTTGAACAAAGTGAAACCCTTCCTCGCTATATTTGCACCGATGAAGTTAAATTGCGTCAGGTGTTAATTAATTTACTCAGTAATGCCATTAAGTTTACTTCTCAAGGGGGTATTACTTTAACAGTTTTTCAGGACGAAGAAGACTCAACGGACGTTATTAGCTTAAATTTTAAAATCTGTGATACAGGAGTGGGAATTTCCCAGGCGGAATTACCCAAACTCTTTGAAGCCTTTAGCCAAGCCCAAGCCGGGAAAGAAAAGCAAGAAGGGACGGGTTTAGGATTAGCCATTAGTCGGAAATTTGTCCAATTAATGGGGGGAGATATTTCTGTTGAAAGTCAACTCGGACAAGGCACAACTTTCTATTTTTCAATTCAGGCAAAACCCGGTCAAAATATTAATACTAAACTCTCAGGAACTCAACAAAAAGTATTAGGATTAATACCGGGTCAGCCGACCTATAAAATTCTAACTGTTGATGATAAAGAAATTAATTGTAAATTATTAATTAAACTTTTAGAACCCTTGGGATTTGAGGTAAAAAAAGCGAGTAATGGATTAGAAGCGATCGCCATTTGGGATGAATGGGAACCTCATTTAATTTGGATGGATATGCGAATGCCAATTATGGATGGTTATGAAGCTACAAAACAGATTAAATTGACGACAAAAGGCAATGCGACTGCAATTATTGCTTTAACAGCGAGTGTATTAGAAGAAGAAAAAGCGATTGTGCTTTCAGCAGGATGTGATGATTTTATTAGAAAACCCTTTACAGAACAGAGTATTTTTGAGATGCTTGCTAAACATTTAGGTGTACAATATATCTATGAAGAAACACAACCCATCTTAAATCCTGTCTTACCAGATGAGCTAACCTCCGATGCGTTAACAGTAATGTCTCAGGACTGGATTTCTCAACTCTATAAAGCAGCACTTGAAGCCGATGTCCAAGTTGTGATGGAATTAATCACCCAAATTCCCGATACCCAGATTTTTCTGATACAATCCTTAACACAACTGGCGCGTAAATTTCAATTTGAGCAAATTGTTGAATTAATTGAACCCCTGAGTAATTATGAATCCTGACCTTTCACCTGCAACTAAAGGGAATATCCTCCTAGTCGATGATCTTCCTGAAAATCTGCAACTCTTAAGTGATTTGCTGATTAAACTCGGCTATACCGTTCGCAGTGTCACCAGTGGGCGAATGGCGCTCAAAACCGTGAAGGTGAAACGACCGGATGTGATTTTTTTAGATGTTAAAATGCCTGAAATGGATGGCTATCAAGTCTGTCAAACCATCAAAGCAGATCAAGAATTCCGCAATATTCCGATTATTTTCATTAGTGCTTTAAATGATGTTTTTGATAAAGTCAAAGCCTTTGAATCGGGGGGTGTAGACTATATCACCAAACCCTTTCAAGTGGAAGAAGTGGTAGCACGTTTGGAAAGTCAATTAACAATTAAACGACAGCAACGGCTTCTCGAAGAAGAAATTATTAAGCGTAAGGAAGCCGAGGAGGTATTGTATCAATCGCGGGCGTTACTATCGAGTATTTTAAATAGTTCCCTTGATGGTATTGCTGCTATGCAAGCTGTGCGGGAACCTTCAAGCGGAGAGATTCGAGATTTTCGGTGCTTAGTTGTTAATCCGATACTAGCGAAAGCCTTTGAACGCACTCGTGAAGATATGATTGGCAAATTAATTATAAAAAAACTCCTCAACCGAGTTCAACCCGAACTATTTTATCGTTTTGTTAGAACTGTTGAAACGGGTGAATCTTTAGAACAAGATATTTATTATCCCTCAATAGAACCTCGCTGGTATCACTTCGTTGCGGTCAAGTTAGGGGATGGTTTTGCAATTACAATTCGTGATATTACAGCCCGGAAAAAAACAGAACTAGCCCTCCAAGATGCCAATCAACAATTACAACAACTGGCAAATCTGGATGGTTTAACAAAAGTAGCTAACCGTCGTTGTTTTGATGCGCGTTTACAACAAGAATGGCAGGCTTTGATCAGACAACAACGACCCCTGACCTTGATTATGTTCGATCTCGATGGGTTCAAAGCTTATAACGACTACTACGGCCATCTAGCGGGGGATGATTGCCTATTCCGGGTTGCACAAGCGGTTTATCAATCGACTCGCCACCTCGATCTCCGGCGTCCCATTGACCTTGTGGCTCGTTACGGAGGCGAGGAATTTGTTGTCCTGCTATCGAAGACCAATTTAGAAGCCGGAGTTCAGGTAGCACAACGTATTCAGCAAGCTATTTATCGTTTGGCAATTCCCCATATCAAATCGGAAGTTAAAGAAATGGTGACGGTTAGTTTAGGAATTGCTTCGATGATTCCAACTTTAGAGGTTCAGTCAGATCAATTAATAGAACTTGCAGATCAAGCGTTGTACAGTGCTAAAAAACAAGGGCGTGATTGTTATTGTATCAAAAATTAAGGCTGTTCACGACTGATTAAAAACTGTTCCCTGCTATTATTTGATTAATTTATCTTGCAGTTTGGTTTCGGGCATAATTGACAATTGAGCCTGAATAACAGATAATAAATAGTAAACAATTAAGAATATTACTATGCTGGCTAAGTTGACTACTGAAAATCAGCTTACTCTACCTAAAAGTATAACTCAAGCCATCGGGGAGGCTGAATATTTTGAAGTTAAGGTAGAAGGTGGACAAATTATTTTGACTCCAGTAAAAATTCAGGGGGCTGATGCTGTACGGGCTAAATTAGCGACTTTGAATCTGAATGAACAGGATATTAATGATGCTGTCGAGTGGGCGCGTTAGTGATGATTGAGTGTCCACGAGTGGTAATTGATACAAATTTAGTTTTGTCAGCCTTAGTATTTGGGGGCAAATTATCCAGATTGCGCTTTGCGTGGCAGGATAATCGCTTTATTCCTTTAGCGTCTCAAGTTACGATTGCGGAGTTAGTTAGGGTGCTGACTTACCCAAAGTTTAAACTCACAAACTCGGAGCAGGAAGATTTATTGTCAGACTATTTGCCGTTTTGTGACACTGTATTGATGCCCGATACTTTGCCTGTAGTTCCTGAATGTCGAGATCCGTTTGATATCCCTTTTTTGCTGTTAGCTGTTGTTGGTGAAGCTGATTATTTGGTGACAGGTGATAATGATTTACTCTGCCTTGCAAATAATTTTTCTTGTCCGGTTTTAACAGTTGATAAGTTTTTAACGGTTATCAATTATCAATGACGTTAATTTTGCTTGTTACAACATCATTGTTTCGCTGTTCCATAACTTTCTAAAAACTATTGCCTATTCCCGATAAAGTTTCCAAAAAATATCATACATTTCCTTAGCTAATTTTTTAGGATTCCATAACGGAGCTAAAGAGTTAGGGTTTTGAGATTGAATTAAATGGGATTTAATTTGAGCGCGTAAATTCGCATCCAAACCTAATCTAATCCCTAATTCTGTATATTCTTCCCAACTCCAAGCAACACCGATCTCTAAATTTACGGCTTTTAAAAACGAATAACCCATGCGGGAAAGATACTGTTCACCAGCATGAGTAACTATCGGTAAATTGGCAGATAACGCTTCTAAATTATGGGTTCCTCCATTATAGGGATAGGAATCTAATAACGCATCAGCCACATAATAAATAGCTCGATGTTCTTCTTCTGTTCGAGTTAACCCAATAAACATCACCCGACTTTTATCAATATCCTGTTCTGCACAAACTTGTTGATACATTTCTCGAATTAATTGATTATCCCCTTGACCTTTGCGAAGTAGCACACTATTAGGAACACCCTTCAGAATTTTAACTTGAGCTTGAATCATCTCCAGATTAGTTTTTCGTCCGGGTGCAACACATAAATACACGATTTGATCGAGTTGAATATTCAAACTATTTCTAACTGCATTTCGATCCACCGGACGACTTTTAAAAGGTTCTAAAGCCACGGAAGTATGCGGTAAACGGATTAACTGCTCTAGGTAATGTTTTTCAATGCCTTGGGGATGGGTATATTGATCACAGAAGAAATAGTTATCTGGGGAAATATAGGGAGCATCAAACCCTAACCAAGACACACAAACTGGGGCAGGTCTACGATATAAAATCTGGACATTTGTAGGAACAGTCATAGAGTCTAAATCCACTAAAATATCTAACTGATCTTTGAGGATTTCTGCTGATAATTCCTCCGCCGAAGCAAAGCCATTAGGATAGGCTTTTGGCCAATAAAATCGAGTTGCTATTTGTTCAAATCGTTGAGTAACTTCATCCGCAGGTAACTGTCCGGTAACATAAATATAAATCTCAGGAGAAATTAGGGATAATTCTCGAATTAATGTTTCACTACACCATCCCACAGAATGACGACGGAAGTGTTTAGAAATAAAGCCAATTCTCAGGGATTTAGAGGCAGTTTTGGAAGGCACAGAAGCATACTGAGGGGATAAAACATCACTAAAGCGATGTTTAGCATATTGTTGAGCAATCAATCGATAAAATTGAGCATTGGCTTCTAAAGCATCCCGAAGATGAGACAGGGTAAACAGGAGAATTTCATACAGAATAATCACTTCCCCGATGCCCAATTGATCGGGATATTGATAACAGATTTTTTCTAATTCTATAAGTTTTTCTAAAGCGGGTTGACAAGCCCCAGATTGACTATAGGCAAAAATATAGGAAATAGCCGATAACACCGGAACTTTATCCCCACATTTTTGACAATATAAATCCGACATTTCCCGCGCTTTTGCTAAATTTGTGGAATGACTGAGTAAATCACATAACTGTTGATAGGCTTCTGTAAAATCGGGTTTAAGTTCAATAGCTTTCTCTAAATTAATAATCGCTTCTGCGGGTTGATCATGTTTGCGAATATGGGCTAATCGACAATGAATTTCTGCCCAATTCGGTTTAATAGCTAAGGCTTGTTCAAAGTTTTGAATTGCGGCGGTGACATTGCCAATTCGAGCATAAAGGTTAGCTAAATTGGCATAACTATCCATAGAATCGGGTTGAAGTTTAATCACTTGCTGATAGTGATAAATTGCCTTTTCTACCTCTCCTTGATTGGAGAAAATATGACCGAGATAAAGATGGGGTTGGGGTAAATCGGGGTTGAGTTCAATGGATTTGTAATATAATTTAATTGCTTCTTTTTCTTGCCCTTGTTGCGATCGCACACTCCCTAGATTAGAATAGACTTCTGCCCAATTGGGTTTTAAGGAAATGGCTCGTTGATAACTTTGAACAGCCTCCTCCCATAAGCCTCGACGCGCTAAACTATTGCCAAATTCAAAGTTAAATTCGGCTTCAACTAAATTCGGTTGTAATTCTAAGGCTTTTTGCCAAGCAGCAATAGATTCATCCGCCCGACCTAGGGTTTGAAATACTTTGCCTAAATTCCAATAAACCGCCGCTAAATTAGGATTAAGTTCTAACGCTTTTTGATAACTAGAAATCGCCTGATCCCAACGTTGCATTTTAAACAACATTGTTCCCACATTAGCGTGAACTTCGGCAAAATTGGGTTGGAGTTCTAAAGCTTGAGAATAAGAGCGTAATGCCGCTTCAATTTTCCCTTGAAAATGTAAGGTATTTCCTAATGTTAAATAGGCAGGTAAATAGTCGGGTTGTAGTTTTAGAGCTTGATGACAAGCTGCGATCGCTTGATCATAAAGTCCTTGATTCATTAAGAGTTCAGCTTGTTGCTTATACTGTTCGGCTGCGGAGTTTTCGCTCTTTTTTGAAACAGGATTTTCAACAAAAAATTGTTCATTCCCAGAAGCAATTAACGCCGTTTGAATATTCGACTCTGATCGAGATTTAAGTTCTTTCTCTAGTCCAGAACTCGCTAGTTCTACCCCTCCTTCATAAAACCCTTGATTGTCTTCCTGAACTTCACTATCTTCCTGGAGTTTTAACTGAAGTAGTCGATCAAGTTCCTGATGAGCAAAAACCTGTTGAGGATTAATTTCAATAGCTTTTTTATAACAATCAATAGCGTAATTTATTTGATCAATTTTTAGCCAACTTTCAGCTAATTTTAAATAAAATAATTCTTGCTTGGGTTGCAGAGCGATCGCTTTTTGATAATAATCAATAGCTGGATTGATTTGATTCTGTTTACTCATTAAATTACCCAGCATCCAATAAATTAACCCGTAATTAGAATTAATTTCTAGTGCTTTTTGATAACACGAAAACGCCTGATTAAATCGTTCTTGCTGAAAATAAACACTTCCCAAATTAGCATAAGCTTCTAGGAAATTCGGTTGAATTTCTATTCCTTGGCTATAGGCCCAAATTGCCAAATCCAAACGAGATTGAGTATAAAACGCATTACCAACAACTAAATAAGCAGAGGATAATTGGGGTTGTAAACTCAGAGCTTGATTGAGACTATTAATTCCGTCCTCTTCCTTTCCGATTAAAATATAAGCTTCCGCCAATTTTTTATAAACTTCTGCCTCTTGGGAATCTATCTTTAAAGCTTGCTGAAATCTATTGATCGCAGCTTCTAAATTTCCCAATTCTTTAAGCTGAATTCCTTGTTTTAATAAGGCAGAAACGGAATCTAAACTCACAAGTTACTCTCCAATCAATAATTAAACACCCATTTTAATAATTATAGCAATCAGCAGGGAGCGTGTTTACAAAAACTTTCGTCTTCTTTGTGTCCTTGTGTCTTTGGGGTTAAATTAGGCTTTCTCCTTATAAACATAGCCACAAAAACTGCTATATATTCCCTAATTGCCCCAAACTCGGTAGACTAATCAGGGGGAGTTAAATTTAAAATTGCCCAGTGTCCAAAACAGTCCTTTATTCAGGATAAATTAGAATGAGTGAACAAGATCCCGTAACATTGATGAAACAGTACGTCGGGAAAGCGGCGGCGGATCGAGTACAATCGGGAATGATTGTTGGACTCGGAACAGGTTCGACAACAGCCTATGCCATTCAGTATATTGGAGAACGTCTAAAAAGTGGGGATATCAAAGATATTAAAGGTATTCCGACCTCGTTTCAAGCAACAGTATTAGCCAAAGAATATGGCATCCCCTTAACAACATTAGATGAAGTTGATAAAATAGATATTGCCATTGATGGCGCCGATGAAGTTGACCCGCAAAAGAATTTAATAAAAGGAGGTGGCGCTGCCCATACTCGTGAGAAAATTGTTGATAGTTTGGCGGATGTTTTTATTGTTGTCGTCGATAGTTCTAAATTAGTTGATCGACTCGGATCAACGTTTTTATTACCCGTTGAAGTCATTCCTATGGCCATGACTCCTGTAATGAAAGCGATCGAAAAATTAGGAGGAAAACCGACCCTGAGAATGGGGGTGAAAAAAGCTGGGCCAGTGGTGACAGATGAAGGAAATTTAGTCATTGATGTTAAATTTGATGCCCTGAAAAATCCCGCCGAATTAGAAAAAGAAATCAACAATATTCCTGGAGTTTTAGATAACGGTTTATTTGTGGGGGTTGCTAATATAATCCTTGTGGGTGAAGTTATCGACGGACAAGCTAAAGTTCGGGAAATTTCCTAACCTAAAAACTCTTGTTCCCTGGTTCTACCAGGGAATATAATACTAGAGGCTCTGCCTCTATTTAACAGCAGGCGGAGCCTGCAAAAAGACATTGCTAGGTAGAACCTAGCAACGAGAGAAAGTTCGGGAAATTTCCTAACCTGAAAACCCTTGTTCCCTGGTTCTACCAGGGAATAGCCTACTAGAGGCTCTGCCTCTATTTAACAGCAGGCGGAGCCTGCAAAAAGACATTGCTAGGTAGAACCTAGCAACGAGATAAACTAACTATAATATCAACTTTTATATGATGTATTACAGACGATTTGGACGAACAGAATTACCGATGCCTGTGTTTTCTTGTGGCGGGATGAGATATCAACATCAATGGCAAGATATCCCCTTTGATCAAATTCCTGAAGCTAACCAAAAACAAGTCGAAGCTTGTATTTATCGTTCTCTGGAATTGGGAATTAATCATATTGAAACGGCTAGGGGTTATGGGACTTCAGAAATGCAGTTAGGGAAAATTTTACCCCAACTTCCCAGAGAAAGATTAATGGTACAAACTAAAGTTTCTCCCAGTCCCGATCCTTTGAAATTTAAACAAGATTTTGATCAATCTTTGGCTTATTTACAATTAGATTATATCGATTTATTGGCTATTCATGGGATTAATAATGATCAAGGTTTAGAGGATTCTATTAAACCTGGGGGTTGTTTAGCGATCGCCAAGCAATTACAAGCGCAGGGAAAAGTTAGATTTATCGGATTTTCTACTCATGGCCCTACCGAAATTATTACTAAAACTATTGAAACCAATGAATTTGATTATGTCAATTTACATTGGTATTATATTAATCAAAATAATTGGCCAGCAATTGAAGCGGCAACTCGCCACGATCTGGGGGTTTTTATTATTAGTCCTTCCGATAAAGGCGGTCAACTCTATAACCCCCCTGAAAAGTTAGTCAATTTGTGTTTTCCTTTGAGTCCAATGGTGTTTAATGATTTATTTTGTTTAAGTCATCCTCAAGTTCATACTTTAAGTATTGGAGCTTCTCAAGCAACGGATTTTGATGAACATTTAAAAACTATTCCCCTTTTAGATCGCTGGGATGAAATTTTACCTCCTATTCAGCAACGTTTAGAACAGGAATTAATTAATTGTTTTGGGGAAAATTGGGCAAAAACCTGGCATATTGGTTTACCCCGTCAGGAACAAACCCCGAATAATATTAATATTCCGGTGATTTTGTGGTTAAGAAATTTAGCGATCGCTTATGATATGATTGAATATGCTAAAATGCGCTATAATTTATTAGGAAATGCCGGGGATTGGTTTCCGGGAAAAAATGCTGAAGGGGTAGAAAATTTAGATTTAAGTCAATGTTTAGTTAACAGTCTCCACGCGGATAAAATTCCTCAACTCTTAGCAGAAACCCATCAATTATTACAAGCTGAAACGGTTTTACGGTTATCGAAAAGTTAAGAGATAAGGAGAGTTTATTGAAATTTCTGTTATAGTGCTCCGCACTCTTAGAACAGGGAATAATAATATTAAGTAAAAATTTATAAACCGCCACCAGGACGATGAAGTAAGTCAAAATTTTCGTCGAAATATTCTTGAAAAGTAACGGGAAAATCTTCTATTCCCTCTATAGGATTATCTAATTTATCTAAATTAATTAATTCTCCATCTTTAAGAGATTGTATAATAAAAGGGGAATGAGTTGTCGCAATAAATTGAATTTTGGGAAAAGTTTGTCGTAAATCATTAACAACTTTTCTTTGCCATTTTGGGTGTAAATGTAAATCAATTTCATCAATTAAAACAATTCCCGGAGTTTGACTGGCGGCTTGATCTTCTAATTGAGGATTAAGAACTGCTGCACGATAAGCAATATCAGCAACCATCGCTAACATATTACGAACACCATCACTTAACAGCCGAAAAGGAAGAATTTTTCCTTGATTTGATGTAATCATTAAATCATCTTCTAATAAATCATATTTGATACTATTCCAATCTTCTACACAATTAGTGATCGCTTGTTTAACTGATATTAAAACTTTTAGGGTTTCATTTCGTTGCATTCCTACCATTTCCATTGTTTTAAACCAACGTAACATCAATTTTTGATTAGATGCAGCATCTAAACAATCTAAATAACCCCTCATGCGAGATCCAGGTTCAAGAGTTTCTACTGCCCTTTCTTTTTTTTGTAGCCATAATCTTCCAGTACCATAATAAGCAATTAAAGGTAAAACAATATTTTCACCTAGACTTACCTTTTGTTGCATCTTTTCGGAAATTTCAATCAGATCAGTTGCACCTATTCGCGTAGTTCTTCCTCCTCTTTTTCTTAATTCTCTTGTCCACGCAATAGTAAGAGAATCGAATTTATTTAATAAATTCGCGGGATTTTCACTAATTGAACCTACACAATAAATCTTAACGGGATATTGAGGTTCTAAGGTGGGAATTTTATTTTTTGTATAACTAATTCTATAAATTTCATCATCGCGTATATGACGAGAATGAACATCATTAAAACCAAGAAATAAACTTCCTATTCCCACAGCTAAAGCATCAAGTAAAGCTGTTTTTCCAGTACAGTTATCTCCAACAAAGACAGTAAAATTTTGTGAGAAATCAAATTTTTTCTCTTTAAAACCCCGAAAATTTTTGACTTCAATATGATTAATTTTCATTAGTTTCATCCTTGCTTAAAGTTGGATAATTAGATTAATCAGTCTTAATTAACGATGCCAAATGGTTTGATTTCCGGGTTGATCAATTAAGGTAATCCCTAACTGTTTGAGATGCTCTCGAATGCGATCGCTCTCCCCATAATTCTTAGCTTTTTTCGCCTCTAACCGTTGTTGAACAAACACCTCAATCTCCTCATCACTCAACCCACCTTCACCCGGTAGAGACGTTGCATGCAACGTCTCTACCGGATGTGCTTCTAACCCGAAAACGGTAGCTAATTCCCTTAAAGTTTGCCAGGTTTTTTGTAATTGTTCTGTAGAGGTATTGATTTCGCCTCCATGTATTAAGATATTGCGATCGCGTCTTAATTCTTTGGCTAATTCAAATAAAACCGCTAACCCTTCAGGGGTATTAAAATCATCATCCATTGCCGTTGTAAACCGGGAAATGGCATCATCATCAATTAAGGCTTTTTCATCGGGTTTAAAGCCTAATTTCTCGCCGTATTCCGTACCAAATAATAACCCCTCTTTTAACGTATTCCATCCATTTTCAGCAGAAGCGATCGCTTCATCAGTAAAGTCTAACGGTTTGCGATAATGTCCTTGTAAAATAAATAAACGAATCACCATTGGATCAAGAGGACTATCCAATAAAGCGCGAATTGTGGTAAAATTTCCTAACGATTTAGACATCTTTTCACCACTCACCGTCACCATACCATTGTGCATCCAATATCGTGCTAAAGGTTGATGGGTTGCTCCTTCAGATTGAGCAATTTCATTTTCATGATGGGGGAAGACTAAATCACCACCACCGCCATGAATATCAATGGTATTTCCTAATAGCGATCGCACCATTGCCGAACATTCAATATGCCATCCGGGGCGACCTTTTCCCCAAGGAGATTCCCACGCAGGTTCACCTAGTTTTGCCGCTTTCCAGAGGGCAAAATCCGAGGGATCTTTCTTCTTAATCACATCAGGATCAGATTGAGAAATTCGACCGCTTGCACCTGCTTGTAATTGTTCCTGTTGACGACCCGATAATTTACCATAATCGTTAAACTGTTTAACACTATAATAAACATCCCCATCGACAGCATAAGCAATTCCTTGCTGTTCTAATTCTTGGATTAATTCAATAATTTGGGGAAGATGTTCAGTAACACGAGGATAGGCATTTGCATCTTTAATATTCAAGCGTCGGATATCTTCAAAATAAGCTTGAATATATTTATTAGAAACCGCCTCCATTGTTGCGCCTTCTAACTTAGCTCGGTTGAGAATTTTATCGTCAATATCAGTAAAATTCTGAATATAATTAACGGTATAGCCCCTATATTCTAAATAGCGTCTAACGATATCCCAAGCAATATAGGATCTCGCATGACCTAAATGACAATAATCATAAACCGTCACCCCGCAGCAATACATTTTTACTGTACCAGGTTCTAACGGTTGAAAATCTTCTTTTTGACGAGTTTGAGTATTATAAAGTTTGATAACCATGTTTTTTTATAAGAGGGAACAGGGAATAGGGAATAGGGAATAGAAAGAAGATTGGAGCTATAACTGTTAACTCCTACGAACGCTATCTAGTTCAAAAAGTTATTAGTGGGTTTTTACACTAACTACGGGCGGGATAACCCAAGGAGTGTCAACTTAACCCACGTTAGCCCTGAACTAAAGTTCGGGCTAAAAGCTGAAGTCATCTAAAGATGACTAACATCCTTCTTCATTAACCCGTTTTAACGGGTTTTAGCTCTTAGCCTGAAATTTATTTCAAGGCTTTTAGCCTTAAGTTGACACGCTTTGGGGGAGACGCCGCCCCTACGGTTAACATTTGACTTCTGTAAAAAAACAACTTCTTGCGCCTGTATGACAAGCGATATTGCCAATTTGTTCTATTTTTAATAATAAAGTATCGGCATCACAATCATAATATAATGATTTAAGTTTTTGAATATGTCCTGATGTGGCTCCTTTATGCCATAATTCCGAACGAGAACGACTCCAATAGTGAACTTCTTGGGTTTCTAGGGTTTTTTGAATCGATTCTTTATTCATCCAAGCCATCATTAATACAGTTCCATCTTCTGCATCTTGAGCGATCGCAGGAATTAACCCTTGATCATTAAATTTTAACGCTTCTATCCACAAATAATCTTGATTCATTGCTCGGTTAAATTGTCAAGTATTTTTTTAGATTCCTGACCCTTCAGAATTGAGGTTTGTATCACAGGTAACGGCTTTTTTCTTCAAGGTTTGAAAAATATTGAAAAAGCCGTTAGCGCGAGAAGGTGTTAAACTCGCTTGTAATCCTGTTTCTTGAATAAAATCCGGTTGAAGTTGAGCAATTTCTAGGGGGGTGAGTCCATTCATTCCCATAATTAAAAAAGCAACTAATCCTTTGGTTAATTGAGAATCAGACTCTCCTTGAAATTGAACTTTTCCCTGATCATCTAAGTCAGCAATCACATAAACTTGTGATACACAACCGGGGACTTTATTATCAGAAATTTTCTGATCTTCTGGAAAGGTCGGAAGTTTTTGGGCGATGGTAATTAATTGTTCATAACGCAATTTATTAGAAGAAGCGCGTTTAAAACGCTGTACCATCCGTTCTAAAGTAGGGGGTAAAGGGGTTGTAGTGGAAGACATGATCCAAAACGATACAATTTCTACCTAAGTTTAGCAGGTGCTGGCAAGTCGGGAGGTTATTCCTGTCATACCCCGTAGGGGCGAGGTATTCTCTAAAGTCCGTTAACTTAAGTCATAATGCCCTGAACTAAAGTTCGGGCTAAAAGCTCAAACCCGTTAAAACGGGTTAAGAAAGACAAGCCTTCAGTCATCTTTAGATGACTTTAGCTTTAAGCCTGAAATTTATTTCAAGGCTTTTGGGGTTAAGTTGACGGACTTTGGGTCTCTCGCCCTTAGAGGGAATATGATTACCCTTTTAAACAGCGAATGGCTTCTAATAACCCCCGTGCTTTATTCAGGGTTTCCTCGTATTCTTTTTCGGGTTGGGAGTCGGCGACAATACCCGCACCCGCTTGAACACTAACTTGATGTTGATTTTCACCTTGATTTTGAACAATCATGGTACGAATAGTAATCGCACTATTGAGTTGTCCTTCAAAATCATAGTAACCATAAACCCCAGAATAGGGGCCACGGCGACAACCTTCTAATTCATGAATAATTTCCATCGCCCGAATTTTAGGGGCTCCGCTAACTGTCCCGGCGGGAAAACAAGCTTTTAATAGATCCCAAGCGGTTTTAGTTTCGGCTAATTCTCCGATGACATTACTAACAATGTGCATGACATGAGAATAGCGTTCAATTACCATTAATTCATCAACTTTAACCGTCCCCATCTGACAAACTCGCCCTAAATCATTGCGTCCCAAATCGACTAACATAATGTGTTCCGCGACTTCTTTAGGATCTTGTAATAAATCTTCCCCTAAAGCTTGATCTTCTTGAGGAGTTTGACCTCGGCGACGAGTTCCCGCAATGGGACGGACGGTAGTGATTAATTTTCCGTCCGGGTTTTTTTCTGCTTTCACCATAACTTCAGGACTAGAGCCAATTAATTGCCAATCTCCAAAGTTAAAATAAGCCATATAGGGAGAAGGATTAATTAACCGCAAAGAACGATATAGGGAAAAGGGATCACCGGAATATTCTGTGGTTAACCGTTGAGATAAAACAACTTGAAAAATATCTCCCGCTTTAATATATTGTTTGCCTTTTTCCACATTGGCGCAGAATTGCTCTTGGGAAACGTTACTCCTGTAGGTTAAGGTTGGTTGCTCCCCCCGTGCACGGGGGGTTGGGGGGGCGGGAGGAGTCCATTCTAAAAGGGTAGTTTCTGGGGATAATGGAGATTGGAGTTTAGCAACTAATTGTTGAACGCGATCGCAAGCTTGTTGATAGGCCGTTTCTAAATCTGTATTGCGAGTATCTGCGTAAGCGATCGCCCAAATTTTGCGTTTAACTTGATCAAAGATTAATAAATTATCAACCTGCATCCATAACCCATCGGGTAAATCATCGGAATTTGGGGAATACACAGGAACACGGGACTCGATCCAGGGCATTAATTCATAACCCCAAAACCCAAATAGTCCGCCAATTCCCCCAGGAAGTTGAGGCAATTTTACCGGATGATAGGGTTTTAAACAGTCTTGTAGCGCGTTAAAGGGATCACCTGTAAATTCTTGAATTGTTCCATCTCGCCATTTTTGTACGGTGCGATCGCCTTTGGCTTCTAAAATCCAAACCGGATCACAACCTAAGAAACTATAACGCCCAATTTTTTCGCCACCTTCAACAGACTCTAACAGAAAATTATAGGGTTGATTGGCACAAACCCGATACCAAGCGGAAACGGGAGTATCTAAATCAGCCACCCATTCTTGATATACCGGAATAAAATTTCCTGTGGAAGCCCGTTGAGCAAATTGGGAGAAATCGGGAAAAATCATAGCGACAAGGAGCGAACAATAAAAAATAAAGGATGAAGGTGAGAGTAAACCATCCTTCATCCTAATCTGTTTAGGGCATTGCGCCCGTTAATTAATCAAAGAGTCTTAAACGTCAATGGGGGTTTTGCCTGTAAATTTGACTTTAGCCGGATCGACATTGCTGCCAATATTACGGCCAATAAGATTGACGGATTCACGTCCTTGATTGACTTTTTCAGGGAAAACGCCATCTTGGGGATGGAGGTATTCGGTTTCGCCGTTGGGGAAAACGCGATAGATTTTATAGTTTTCTATTCTGGGTTTGAATTTTGACCGCAGTTGAGCGCCTAAAGCTAGACACTGTTCTTTGCGGGCCAAATGCAGAAGGTTGTCCCCTTCGTTCATAATCGCTGCGCCACCGGTGGGCATTTCAAACACCTGTTCTTTAGTGCTAGTCCAGGTGATCGCATATTTTTCTTCCACCAGGGCCTTTGTTAATAAGCCACCTGTGCTGCCGCCAAACTTTGGTGGTGTTCCTGTCAGTGCTTCTGCCATAGAAATATCACTCAAATTATGTTTTTACGGAATCGTAACATTGATGTTGCCCTTGTCTATAGCAGTCGTAAAGAACTGTTACAGAAGAAGAGAATACCGGGAGTACCGGGAGCGCCGGAAGCCGGGGGAGAAGGGGATCACAGGAGAGTCAGTAGAGACGTGCTATGGCGCGTCTGCACAAGCCAAAAGTCAACCGTTAACCCCCAACCGTCAACCGTTAACCCCCAACCGTCAACAGCCAACTGTCAACCGTTAACAATATATTCAAAGAAGGTATCATCGAGGTCATAGCCGAGCATTTGGGCTAGAGCCATGAGGCGGGATTTGCTGGGGATGTTGTGTTGGGTGAGCCAGTGGTTGAGGACAAAGATCTTTTGCATTAAAAAAATTTCTAGGGCTTCGGGATTATATTGGATGCCTTCGGTACGATGGAATTGATGGGGGACTAACATGGCAACGTAACGGGCTAATTCACCGGATTTCCAGTCCAGAAAAAAGGGAAGCCAAGGATAATAAGCATCTAGGCGAATAAACCAGAGTCGGACTTCAGGAACTTCTGAAATTTCTCTGGGGTCATCTGGGTCACGGGAATAGTCGATCTCGAAACTAATTTGCTGCTCATAAGCGGTAATCGCGGTATTTTGAAGCAGGGGATCAATAACGGTTTGAACGGGAGACAGATCTAAATGATTTACTTGCTCAGAATTTAGCGTTATTGTAATTGCCATTCAATATCATCCTTTATGGAAGTGGATTTTAGATTAATTTTAGATTTGGCGGGGATAATCTAAGTTCGTTAAAATTCCTAAGATACAATGGAAGCATAGGTGTGATTGTTTTATCCCTTATCTCAAAACTATTGAAATTTGCTAAATAAACTGAGGCGAAAGTAGTGAAACCAATTCGTTCTTTAGAAGATGCTATCAATTGTTGTCAAGCCAGAGGAATGCGGCTGAGTCGTCAGCGTCGTTTAGTTTTGGAGTTGCTTTGGCAAGCTCAAGAACATTTATCAGCACGCGATATTTATGATCGATTGAATCAACAGGGTAAATCCATTGGTCATACCTCGGTCTATCAAAATTTAGAAGCTTTATCGCGGGAAAATATTATTGAGTGTGTAGAACGTTCTGAAGGTCGTTTATATGGACATATCAGCGATTCCCATTCCCATATTAATTGTTTGGATACGGATCAAATTTTAGATATCCATATTGAATTACCCCCAGAATTATTAGCCCAAGTTGAACAACAAACTGGAGTAAAAATTACAGATTATCAAATTAATTTTTACGGTTATCGTGTTAATCCCGTGAGTATCAATGAAGCGCCGAAAGCTTCTTAAGGGCGGTTGACCGTTGACCGTTAAAGCCAACAGTCAACAGTCAACAGTCAACCGACAACCCCGATTACATTTTACTAATAAGTTTCTGCACGATTTCCACTCCGGTGACGGCTTGCCAACCAAATAGTCCTAGAATGACTGTATTGAGGCTAATATGGCTGACTCTAGCCCAATTCGCGCCTTTTTGCATATAAGGCGTTAAGGAGGCGGAAACGGCTATCATTCCGGTCATTCCTAGTCCCGCTAATAGATGGGGGCCAACAAAGAGTTTACCGTTATTAATATAGGTTACAGCCATCCCGCCCAGGGTTCCCAAAACCATTAAAGCCAATAACAGCGAACCAATTTGGTGATGTTTAATATTGAATTTTCCTTTAATTAACTCTTTTTTCGTGTCCCCTTCCGCTTCACGGGTACGACGAATTTGGACACCCAAATACATGGCATAAATGGATAATCCTAACAAAACCCACATCAGCAGGGGATGAAAGAAATTCAGCCAAGGCTTAATCGTTACTAGAATCGGCAAATCCATAATGTTCTCTGAACCAGCAATAAAACTTATTGACACTCTCAGGTCTGAAGACGCTGAGATTCTGCGGACAGAATTAGTTTAATTTAATTCTCGCTACGATTGCCAAAGATCGTCTACTGAGTTGATTAAGACACAAGCCTAATCTTCCCGATACTTTTACTCTTGAATTGAGACACTTTCAGAAGCCATCACTAAGCCAAGTTGCGGTACGCTCTACAATCTGCCATTATTTGCTCCTTGCTTGTCATACTGTCGTTAGGACTTTAACCTAACCGTTGTTTCAGGGGAGCCGGGATTTCTCCGTACTAGAATGCTTCAACACGCAGATGTTTATTATTCTTACTTGTGTTTTTAGATTTTAGCACATCTTTTAATATTTCAAGGGGAATAAATTCCCTTGAGTCCTGTTTCCTCTGTTGTCTGAAGACACGCTCGTTTCCACACTCCCAGACTTGTCTTATGAAACTTAGCAGACACCAATCACCCGCCATCTGTTAATCGTTTCGGGACACTTGATCTTTTTTGATCTGCCTGCGAAGATTCTGGTTAATTGTTTGAACGCAATTCCTAGACCCTGACACCGGAAACCTGACACCTGACACCTGACAACCAATATGGGAGCAACCCAACAAAACAGCCAACTGATTCAAGCCGTTAAAACGGGGAATATGATCAATACTCGCGCCTTACTGCATAAGGGTGTGAATCCTAATGTTAAGGATAAACAGGGGATTAGTGCCCTGATGTTGGCGGCGACGAAAGGATATACGGAAATTGTTCGCGTCTTGCTCGACAGAGGGGCAGATGTTAACTATGCCAGTAAACGCTATGGGATGACTGCTTTAATGTTCGCAGCGGCTCATCATCAGTTAGATGTTGCTCGTTTGTTAATTCAACGGGGGGCGGATATTAATGCCAAAAATGAGGATGGGAGTACCGCGTTGATGGCGGCGACACTTCAGGGCGATACGGAGATGGTTGATCTATTTTTGGAAGCGGGTGTCGATATCAATATTGAAGATCAAGATCGAGATACGGCTTTAAAATTAGCGTTATCTAAGGGGCATTTGTCTATTGTTCAGGCGTTACTTAATCGGGGGAATTCTGAACACCATAAAGTCGGTTTATTGCTCTTGCAAGCGATAGAACAACAAGCCATACAAGGGGTACAAATGTTATTATCTGCCGGGGTAGATGTTAATGTTTGTAACCGAGACGGAGAAACCCCTTTAATGTTAGCGGTGGATGGAGGAAATATTGAGTTAGTTCGGATATTATTAGGGGCGGGTGCTGATATTAATCGCAGTAATAATGATGGGGGAACAGCGTTAATGGCGGTTGCAGCAGTAGGTGATTTAGCGATCGCTGAATTATTATTAGAAGCAGGAGCAGAAATTCAAGCTTGTGATCAAGATGGCGAAACGGCGTTAAATTTAGCGGTGGTTGAAGGTCATTTTGAGATGGTGGAATTATTACTCCAGTGGGGAGCAAAAGTTGATGTGACAAACCGTTTGGGAGATACTCCTCTGCGAGTCGCAACCCTACAAGGTTATCGTTCTATTTTGAAGGTTTTAGTTCAACAGGTTACTCTTGAAAATTTACCTCATCTTTTAAATACAAAAGTATTTGGAGAAACGGTATTAACGGTTGCTATTCAAAGCGGAAATTTAGAACTGATTGAAATTTTATTAGACGCTGGAGCCGATATTAATTATTGTGCCGATCAGGGAAAAACGGCTTTAATGAAAGCAGCAATTCGAGGGGATATTAGTATTGTTAAGGTACTGTTAGGTCGGGGAGCAGATGTTAATTTAAAAGATGATTCTGGTTCAACAGCGTTAATGTGGGCGGCTTCACGCGGTTATGAAGAAACCGTTAAATTATTAATTCAATCAGGGGCTAATATTAATGATAAAAATCACGGTGGTTATACCGCTTTAATGTTAGCTGAATTTCAGGGTTATCAGCCAGTTAGGAAACAGTTGAAAAAGGCAAATGCTCAAGAGTAATGGGGGGTTAGGGGCGGGTTATTGAGATTTCTGATGATTAATACTCAGGGTCAAAGAACCCGCCCTGACGCTCTAATACGCTAAAGTTTCTAAGGTTTCTCGTAAGTACAAACTCACTAATTGATCTAAATTCGTTGTCGGTTCAATCAAGTTTAAATGGCGTTCTAATTCCCAGCGTTGGAAACCGGAACTCGATGCGATCGCTACTTTCAAACTTTGCCAGATTTGAGAATCTTTACCCCACTTATTTGAAGCGGAAGCGGCGTTATCCTCAAGGGTTGAATTTGCCATTGTTCTGTACCTCTTTAACAACAGTATCGACTTGATTGAGATCAAAATTCTGTCACCCGTGATACAGATTATCATTTAAACTAAGATTACTCAGTTCCATGAGGAATCAGAATTCACCGAAGACAGAAATTAATGTAACATTCGTTAATATTACACAAGTTTTGCCGATTTGGGTCAACAAATGTTGATATAGCAGGGAACAGGGAACAGGGAACAGGGAACAGGGAGGAAAAAACTTCACCGTCTAGCTTTGCTGCGTCACTCCTTGTCCTAATAGCTCTGGCGACTGCTATATTGTTTAGAATTAGCTTTTTAGGATAGCCACAGACCCCCTCAAAATTGAGATTAAGCGGATAAACATTTAAACCCTGATCTGTCTCCTATTATTTTTAACAGGCAAGATGCCTGTTCCACTATAGCATTTTTTCTAAGAATTGTTTTGCTCGTTCACATTGAGGATTTTTGAAGAATTGTTCCGGGGGAGAATCTTCAGCAAGTAAGCCACTATCGAGGAATAAAATTCGGTTAGAAACCTCTCTAGCAAATCCCATTTCATGGGTAACAATTGCCATTGTAATTCCCGTTTCTGCTAACCCTTTCATCACATCTAAAACCTCTTTTACCATTTCAGGATCGAGGGCGGATGTGGGTTCATCCATTAATAAAATATCGGGCTCCATTGCCATTGTCCGAGCGATCGCAACTCGTTGTTTTTGTCCTCCTGAAAGTCGAGAAGGATAAATATCAGCTTTATCAGCCATTCCGACTTTTTGTAATAACTCCATCCCCAAAGCTTTCGCTACAGGTTCAGACATTTTCTTAACTTTCATCGGCGCATAAGTGACATTTTTTAATACGGTTAAATGGGGAAATAAATTAAAGTGTTGAAATACCATTCCCACCCGTTGACGAACTTTTAAAATCTCGGTTTTGGGATCGGTAATTTCTATGCCATCAATAAAAATATGCCCGGATGTCGGTGTTTCCAGAAGATTTAAACAGCGTAAAAATGTTGATTTTCCACATCCAGAAGGCCCAATAACTGAAACGACTTGCCCTTTTTCAACCTCTGTTGAAATCCCTCGCAATACTTTTAAATCCCCAAAGGATTTATACAAGCGATCAACTTTAACGGCTGTATTAACTGTTACTTTTGAGTTGACGTTCAAGTCCATTTGCCCCCCAGGTTAAGGTAATAATCATCAAATAATAAATCACCGCCACGAAAATTAAAGGTTCAAAGTAAATATACTTTTCAGCCCCAACAATTTGAGCGCGGCGTAACATATCTTCAACGCCAATAACTGAAACTAAGGTTGAATCTTTCAACAGGTTAATACTTTCATTTACTAAGGCGGGAAGAATGTTTCTTAAGGCTTGGGGTAAAATAATATCTAACATCATCAGTTGATATTGAACTCCCAAGGCTTCACAGGCTTCTTTTTGCCCTTTATCAACGGCTTGAATTCCCGCCCGAATGGTTTCGGAAATATAGGCCCCAGAATTTAGTGAAAATGTTAATATCCCCGCTTGAAAGGCGGTAATATCATATCCGGTAAGTTGAGGGGTGGCAAAGTAAATTAAGGTTAATTGTACCAGCAGGGGTGTGCCTCGAAAAATAGAGGTATAGGCTTGGGAAAAAATATTCAGGGGTTTCAGGGTTGAAATCTTAAATAGGGCGAGAATAGTACCCCAAAGAAACCCAAAAAAAGCGGAGACTAAACTAAATTGTAAGGTAATAAAAATCCCTGCTAAAATATAAGGAATATTGGGGGAAATTTTATTAAAATCGAGTTTTAATCCCGTCCCATGAGGAATTTCAGGGGTTTCAGCAACTACCGCCGATCGATCAAACCATTGTTTCGCCAGTTGCTCTATTTTACCACTGGCTTTCATCTCTTGAATGACTTGGTTAAAGGGTTGAACTAAGGGCGATCCTTTGGGAAAAGCGATGGCTGATCCGGCGGCTTCTGTATTCGGAACTTCGTGATAAACTAACCCTGGATTTGCTGCAATATAGCCTCTAACAATTGTATTTTCTAAAACTCCTGCATCTAGTCGTTTTGATTTTAACTCTTGAATAATATCACTGGTTTTATTCAAGGGAACAACCCTTACTCCTTGCCAATTTTTAACGGCTTCCTGTTGAATAGAGCCCAGTTGTACCCCGACTTTTTTCCCTTGTAATTGTTCGGGATTTTGGTAATTTTTGTCTTGAAGGCTAACAATTGTATTTTTAGCTTCAAAATAGATATCGGAAAATTCTACATTTTTTTTGCGATCGGGAGTCGGGGTCATTCCTGCCATGACAAAATCTGCCCGTTTAGCGGTTAAAGCGGGAATTAACCCGTTAAAATCCATGCCAATTACGGTTAGATTATAGCCTAATTTTTGGGTAATATATTCGGCAATATCGACATCAAAACCAACAATTTTTTCCCCACTGGTTGCGGTGTCTTTAAATTCATAGGGAGGATAATCTGGGGAAGTTGCCATCACCAACGTTTTTGTTGTCTTTGACGGTGTTTCTTGGGCTGAGGTGGGAGGATTATTCCCGATAATTATTCCCCAGGTCAAAAAAGTCATCAGAAACAAAAATAGCAAAAATTTAAAGGGTTTGGTTGCAATCATCCTTGCTGTTAGTGGGTTGACAAGAGATTAGAATAAAGGATTTAGGATCACAAATTACACAATTGTAATTTCCCGAAATTGATGAAATCATGGGGACTGAGCCAGAAACTCGGTTTTTTGAGATTCTTTGCAGTGATCCTAATGTTCTGTCATTTCACTACATCAGTGCCGAAAATTCTGTAAAATTTGATAGTTTTTTCAACTCTGATACCCTTGATCAGAAACAACAGACAAGCTAAATACAAACTATACCAATCCGTGTAGGATTTGTGATCAAAACCTGTAGGGGTTGGGTCTCCCAACCCAGGCTTCAAGAGGGTTGGGAGACCCAACCCCTACGATAAAATATTACAGCCCCTACAGGGATTGCTATATTGTTTAAAAGTATTGAGTTGACTGATGGTGCAATCCCCATTTATGATAATAAATTAGAGATCTAAACAAATACAATAGGAGAAAACTCGTTAATGCAGCATCGAGGTGTGACGGTATGGTTTACAGGTTTGAGTGGTGCTGGAAAAACCACTATTAGCGGAGCGATCGCTGAGATCCTCCAACAGAAGCAATGTAAACTAGAGATTTTAGACGGAGATATTGTTCGGGAAAATCTCACTAAAGGTTTAGGTTTCAGTAAAGCGGATCGAGATGAAAATATCCGTCGCATTGGATTTGTTGCTCATCTATTAACCCGAAATGGTGTGATTGTTCTGGTGTCAGCCATCTCTCCCTATCGAGAAATTCGTCAAGAAGTCCGGGGTAAAATTGGCGATTTTGTAGAAGTTTATGTGAATGCTCCCTTAACGGTTTGTGAAGACCGAGATGTTAAAGGGTTATATAAAAAAGCCAGAGCCGGGGAAATTAAAGGCTTTACAGGAATTGATGATCCTTACGAAGCCCCAACAAACCCAGAAATTGAATGTAATACCGATCAAGAAGATTTATCTGAAAGTATTGCTAAAGTTATGCAAAAATTAGCCGAGTTAGGCTATATCTCAAATGATGATTGACGGTTGAATGTTAGGATAAAAAGGAATTTATTTAATGCACGGGTTATGAACATTTCCTGGATAAAACAACAAGTTTATCGCTGGTCAAGGTTATGGATAGGTATCGTCTTGATTGTTACGCTCACCTTGACGAGTTGTTCACAACCCGCCCCTTCTGATCAAAACGTTAAAATCAGTCCTGAACTGGAAAAACAGATCCTTCAGGTGATTCGAGCCCATCCAGAAGCAATTTTAGAGTCTGTTCAAGCCTATCAACAACAACAGGATAGCCAGCTGCAACAGGCGCGAGAAACGTTTCTGGGGCAGATGAAAGCGAATCCTCAATCGATTATTGGGGGCTCTCCCGCCACAGGTGCATCGGCTCAAAATATCGTTCTGGTGGAGTTTTCGGACTTTCAATGTCCCTTCTGCGCTCGCGCTCACCAAACCATTGAGCAGTTCATGAAGACTCATCAAGATCAGGTGACTCTGGTTTACAAGCATTTTCCCTTAACTCAGATTCATCCTCAAGCCTTAAATGCGGCTAAAGCATCCTGGGCGGCTCAACAACAAGGAAAATTCTGGGAATACCAAAATGCCTTGTTTACTCAACAAAATCAATTAGGAGAAGAATTGTATATTGCGATCGCTCAACAGTTAAACCTGGATCTGGATAAATTTAACCGCGATCGCCAAGGCAAAGAAGCCCAAGCTGCTATTCAAAAAGATATCCAATTAGCGGAAAGTTTGGGTATTTCTGGAACGCCTTTCTTTATAATGAATGGTGAAACTTTCTCTGGTGCAGTGGAATTATCTAAAGTTGAAGAAGTTTTAGCCCAGGTTAAAGCATCCAAAGGCTAAAAAAAAATCAACCTTTTTAACCAGAACTATAGCAACCGTCAAGGCGGCTAGGACAAAGATTAATACTGAAATCCAGACTGTGAAGCCTTTTCTTCCCTGTTCCCTGTTCCCTGTTCCCTGTTCCCTGCTATATATCAAACCTAGCGCGTGAATCAAGAATTTGCATCTGTTGTCAGAAGTCGTGAACCCCTTTCCAGTTTGATTCTGTATCACTTGTTTAAGTGGTCTGTAGTCAGTCCGATGCTGCATTTGTATTTTCAAGGGCGGATTTATGATGCAAATCGGGTGCCCCTAGCTGGGCCGTTAATAGTTGTTAGTAATCATGCGAGTGATTTTGATCCGCCCTTACTTTCAAGTTGTATGGGGCGTCCCCTTTCTTATATGGCAAAAGAGGAATTATTTGAAATTCCCGTTTTGAAACAGGCAATTTCACTGTATGGAGCTTATCCGGTTAAACGGGGTTCACCCGATCGCAGCGCCATTCGGGCCGCGTTACAACAGTTAGAAAATGGTTGGGCAACAGGAGTCTTTTTACAGGGAACTCGCACCCTTGATGGTCGCATTACAGAGCCTAAATTAGGGGCGGCGTTAATAGCAGCTAAGGCGAAAGTTCCTTTATTACCTGTCTGTTTATGGGGAACTCACGCCATTGTTAATAAAGGTTCCTATCTGCCTCGACCTGTTCCTGTAACTGTCCGAGTTGGTCATTTAATCGATCCTCCTAATTCTACAAATCGGGAAGAATTGTTAGCATTAACTCAGAAGTGCACCGATGAAATTAATGCACTACATGATCTCGGACGTTAATCAGTTATCAGTTATCAGTTATCAGTTATCAGTTATCAGTTATCAGTAATTCGTAGTTCATCAATTTTTTATGGAAACTGAATCTTTAAAAGCACAATTGACCGAAAACCTGGATGAAGCGGAATGGGGTTGGTTAATTCCTCATATTGAACGAGAAGTTGTGATTATTGTAGAACAACAATTGGATTTATTAGAAGTCGGAGAAGCGATAGCTGAAGATAACGCAGTTTCGGTACAACATTGGATTAGTGAACAACTGATTCATAAACCCTTGCCCGAAGAAATTTCTCAATGGAATGATCAGCCTGAAAAACGATTTAAAGCATTAATTGTACAACCTTTTGTTTTAGTTCAAGAGTTGAGGGTTGACGGTTGAGGGCGGGGTTAGCCAAGGAGTGTCAACTTAAGCCGAAAACCCGTGATTAAAGCCGAGATCTGATCCCCCTAAATCCCCCTTAAAAAGGGGGACTTGGATCTCCTGTTCCCCCCTTGTTAAGGGGGGTTAGGGGGG
>NZ_LR734836.1:0-1394 GCF_900010725.2 Planktothrix serta PCC 8927
AAGAATAAGTCATTACTAATCAATACCTTAGTTTAATCAGGAGAGTTGATATGATTGTTATTGATATAGACAATATTAGAGATACAATCAAAATGATAAAATAATGGTATTATTGCTTTATATCTACGAAATATTTTATAATCTAAGTAGAGATGAGGTAATGCAAATGGATTTTTATAGCGTTGTTCTTAAAAAAAGTGCGGGCTATTGGGTCGCATTATGTTTAGAAAATGGGATTGTTGCTCAAGGCGATAATCCCGAACAATCCATGAGTAAACTTCAAGAAGCGATTGCATCTTTTTTATTAGTCTGTGAAACGGAAGAAAAAGTTGATCAATCTCCTATTTCCATTTTAGAACTCCATGAATTTTTAACCATTGATGAGGATAATCAATCAAATAGTTATGAATTAAGGAAGGTTTATGCCTAAAAATATCCCTTCATTAAAACCAAGAGAACTAATTAAAATTTTAGAAAAAGGTGGATGTAAATTTTATCGAGAAGGGAAAGGAGATCATTGTTTATATATTCGTCTAATTCAAGAAAATAAACGAATTGTTCCCATTGATATCGGTGCGAAAGAAATATCACCTGCTTATGTGTTAAGGATTTTTCGGCAATTTGGCTTTACTGATGAAGAAATCGATAAACTGTTAAAATAAAACCCCAATTGCTGTTTTAAGCGGACGTAGAGCTCCGTGTTTGCATTCCCTGGGGAAAGAGGGAAGACATAATGATTGGGTTTATGTTATCGTTTATAATTAGTAGATACATTTTGTATATACTCAATCATGCAGTTTGAATGGGATGTAAACAAAAATGCCCAAAATCTCAAAAAACATGGTATTAGCTTTGAAGAAGCTCAAGAAATATTTGACGGACTTGTTTTTACCGCCATTGATGAACGTTTTGATTACGGCGAAGAAATTCGAGAAATTAGTATCGGTGCAATACAGGGTGTTGTTATCGTGACCGTAGTGCATACTGAAAGAAGTGGAATCATCCGAATCATATCTGCAAGAAAAGCTACTCGTCAAGAAAGAGAAACCTATTATGACTATCTCGCCAAAACGACTTAAAGAGTTAGAAAATCTCCCAGAAAATGCGATTGACACATCAGATATACCTGAATTAGATGCCAATTTTTGGGAAAAAGCTAAACTCGTTAAACCGATTACTAAAAAAGCCATTTCTTTAAGAGTTGATAGTGATGTTTTAGATTGGTTCAAAAGCCAAGGAAAAGGCTATCAATCGATGATGAATACCGTACTGCGCTCTTATTTTGAACATGAGGTGAACACGACTAAAGAATAAGTCATTACTAATCAATACCTTAGTTTAATCAGGAGAGTTGATATGATTGTTATTGATATAGACAATATTAGAGATACAAT
>NZ_LR734836.1:1740-6606 GCF_900010725.2 Planktothrix serta PCC 8927
TTGAGCTTCTATCACATTTCTCAAGACATTTCTCAGTAATTCCGGTTCTGGATGCTGTTCTTCTAAGCAGGCTTCAATATAAAGTGCAGCGTGTTCAGGATCTTTTAACTGTTCAATTAAAAACTCCTGATAACTTTTACTGGTTTGTATTTTCACGTTTGTCATAGTCTTTCCAATACTCCTGAGCTTGACGAATATTTTGCTTTTGAGTGCTTTTATCTCCCCCGCATAAGAGCAGTACAACTTTTAATCCAATTTGACCAAAATAAATTCGATAACCTGGGCCATAATTGATTTTAAATTCATAAACTCCTTCTCCAACTGATCGATAATCTCCTAAATTACCTAATTTAACTCGCTCAAGTCTTAAATTTATTTTAGCTTGAGTTTTACGATCTCGAAGGGAATAGTACCATTGATCAAAAGGAATTTTACTATCGGGTGTAACATAACGTTGAATCTCCCTGGGTTGGGTTTCCATCATTCATTTTATTATAACTGCTTTATTGTTCATTTTATCAAACAAGATGATTGATTAATTGCCAGCAGCGATCGCTCTTTTAAAAAGGGCGATCGCAATTCATAATTCAACTCTGCTTAAATACAATGATAAAACCTTCTTGTTGAAAGTGCTTATCATGGGTTAAAACTTCCGTAATATTAAGTTGATTCATCGTTACCATAGAAATACAATCTGTTAAACTGTATCCTTTATCAAATCGTTGACTAAATAACTCTAAACCTGCTATAAAAGATTCATGGCTTTGAGGAATAACAATTATATTCTGATCAGCGATAACTTGGGTAATTAACTGAAAAACTGCTTTTTTCATAGGGGATGGAAAGGAGGCAAAAAAATTAATTGTTTCTGTTAATACTTCTTCTGTTGTTACCAATTGAATATTATTAAGATTGCGACTATAATCTCTAACGGACTGATGCCATGAGTCAGCCACATTAATTAAAGCGACCCAATAAAACGTATCGACAAAAAGAGTTTTCATAAGCCTTGGTGGAGGTTTTTAGACAGATAAAAATCATGATTTTCTGCCCCGTCTTTTGGTAATTGACTTATAACTTCTTCAGGAATATCTTTAATAATATCATCTGCTACTTCCCAAATGGGTTTATAAGCTTTCTCAGTCGGTTTAACAGTTTGCTTAAGAGAGCGAATGAAATCTAATACCTCATCCAGTTGAGAAGCAGGAATTTGTTCTAATTCATGTAGAATTATTTCTTTGGTTGTCATAGTGTTTTTATTGATTAACCTAAGTTAATTATACCATCTTAGTAAATTGTATCAGAGGCGATCGCATTCCAACACATGAACCAGTCAGAAAAGCGATCGCTGTTTTTAAGTGAAAGGGCGATCGCTCTTCTCTGCTTTAACTTAATTAGATAAGTGATTGCAGTTTTGATGGGAATATTAGGGAAAGTTGGCAAGGAGAATATAAATCTATCGAGGCCAAACTTTAATTGCTATATCAGCTAATTTGTCAGCACGAGCTTTAATTTCATCAGCGTTCCAATCTACTATATCTTCAAAATATTTATTAAGGGAAACATTAGATGTTCGATACCACGTTTTTTTGACAGTAAAGGAGCTATTGCTAAGTTGTGTATTGTATGCTGTTAGCGTAAGATTTCCCAAAGTATGTAATAATTCTTTTTTTACTTGGCTACAATTGTTACCTAGCATCTTTTCCCATTCAGGGGTTAATGTTTGAGGCATAATGTGTTCAATCGTTAGATTGTCAGGATCTACTTTTTCTTTACTAAGCGTAGAATTTAAACTTTCCAAAATTAATTTAATTCGATCAGAATTCTTTGAACTATACAAAGACTTAGTAATAATTTTTTTACGAAAATCCTCATCTGAAGGCCAAATTTTCTCTTTTTCATATCCGCACAGAACTGTCTGTAGTCCCTTTACCAAGTCATCAGGATTTGCTGCTTGAACTTCTTTGTATAAATTATTGAATACCTTACCCAAGCTTTTTGTAGAAACATCAGCAAACCAACGTCGCACAAAATAAGACTCTAAGTAACGCAAAATAGTTTCAAACTGTTCAAGAGAAAGTTTTTCCTCCTCATACTCGTGATAAACGTTAAGCAAGAAAATATGGCAAGTTGTGAAGTCCAAACGCATTAACTGCTCGAACCAATAACGTAGCTTACCTTCTGATTCTTTATGATAAAATTTTAATCGCTGATAGTATTTAATAAATTGTATAATTTCTTCTAACTTAGATTCAATTTCATTAGGCGCATTATCAAAACGATTTTTGATGACTTTATAAACTTCTTTCTCATTTACTGCTTCTCCATCTTTACGCAAATAAAACCAAAATGCAGTTGTTAATTCACTCGCATATTCTTTTGGAGCTACATTAGCCTTGAATTGATTTTCAAGACGCAACCATTTATTCTGATATATTTCTTCTCGTTTCTGACGGGGCAATTTCATGAAAATATAGTTACGCACTAAGTCAGCTTGAGTTAGTTCTTCTCCCTTATAATTTAAACTTTCAAAAATCAGATACGGATTATCTTGCTCATCGGAAGTAATATTAACTAGAATTAAACGTTCTAAAATAACAGTCTTGAATTTTGCTAAATCTAGTGCCAAACCTTCTTCTTGATGGGGTTTTTTAAGTTTCCCTTTGAAAAAATTATAACATTGGTATATCATGCCTTCTTTTTTCATTTCTTTCTCTTTTGTGGCTGTGACAATGCTTTGATAAGTTTCCTGATCTCCTTGAGTTGGTAATACCTTGTAAAAATCTTCACCTTCTTTATATTGATTGGTTAAAATTTTATCATACAACTCTCCAGCAAGTTTTTGATTTTTATCCTTAATTGTTGGAGTTTTATCTTTTAACAAATACTGACGAATAGCAGCTAATAAAACAGTGAGAGTAATCAAGCGTTGTTGCCCATCAATAACTAGAAAAGGAGATATACCATCTGCTGTTCCAAGTATTCCCTGAGTAACAATAGCCCCCACAAAATATGAACCTTCTACTTCATTAGTATAAAGTTTCATCAGATCTTCCCAAAGATTTTCCCAGTTTTCTGTAGTCCAAGAGTAGGGTCTTTGAAAAAGGGGAATTTGGAATTGTTTAGTACCTTCTAATAGATTCCTAAGAGTTGTTTCTGTAGCTTTCATGTTGTTGGTTTAATTCAAGATGTTTTTGTGCTTTTCTGTTTTGGGTAAAACAGTTAATCTTTAATATTTTACCATAATCTTTAGAACTGTTATATTTGCTGCTGACAATGAGAATTGTCAGCTTTGCCGCACTTTAGTGCGACTACAAGCAGCGATCGCTAAATCCCATAACATAACTCCCTTAACCTACTCACGGACTGCGGAAGCCCTTGTTTTAGAAGCGTGTCCAGATATTCATTAGGTGTTTTAGGTGGATTTTTGAGTCTCATACGTTGTATTTCGGCTGCTCTACAGACCATTGCTGGGTTCAAGTCAAGTAAATGTAGAATAAACTCATCGGGGTGCTGCGCTTCAACATCATATTTTTGAAGTGCTTGACTGGGAAAATCATCAAGATTAAAAGTGACAATTACATCAGCATTACAGCGAATTGCAGCAGCAAGAACATGACGATCATCTGGATCAGGAAGTGTTAATGCTGGTATAAGATCTTCGTATCCCGTAACCAGACAATCTCTAACATGAGAATTCATCAGAGTTTTAGTCCTGGTAAGCTGTTCAAGTGTAAGATCAGGACGATTCTTGAGAACATTTCTGATCCATTCATCGTGAATAGCATTTGTCCAACGGGCCTTAAATAAGTCAGTGATGGCAAGTTCCATTAAAAAATCCCGAAGCGGTGCTGGATATAAAACACAAGCATCGTAGACAACGGAAAAATTAGCCACTACAGGACTCCTTCGTATCCCATATTCAGTTCTTGAGCTTGAATAGTAAGCTCATCAAGCGTTTCCCGTCGTGCTGCATCAACTCGATTTTTGTAGTCCATTAAATCTTGGTAACGCACCCTTCGGCGCGTGCCCACTTTACGAAAAGGGATTTCTCCAGACTCCAGCAGTTGCACTAAATAGGGACGGGAAACATTCAAAATGTCAGCAGCTTCTTGGGTCGTGAGTTCTGCGTGGATTGGAATCAGCGTTACAGCATTTCCCTTCGCCATCTGTGCCAACATCTCAAGCAGTAGACGAAAAGCTTCAGCAGGTATGACAACAACTTCATCTTGGCTGTCATCTTGCACAAGCTTGATGGTACGGGTGCATCCGTCTTGGTTCTTGATGTACCGTGCCAAAGACGAGCTACTGGCTTGTGCAATCGTAGCTTCTTCTTGCGTAGGTAGAACAGACCGCAAGTTTGGAGCCTCTGTAAGTGTCATTGATTCAGCCTCTCACTATCTAATATAAAGGTTTGCGTTTACTACAAAAGTGTCTCCAACTTCTGCAAACGAGAGGTCGGATAGAATTGATTATAACCTATGTTAGCAATTTTGCGAAATAAACGCAATAAACGAAATCAGCGAATAACCTGTTTATGATTCTGTTTCTTTCAAACTGATCAAAATTTGAAACCCTAAAGCATTTAAAACTTCAACAAAAGCATAAATTTCAGCACAACTGCTTTCTGTTAAAATTTGATCGAGTTTTTGATGAGATAACTTTGAAGATTCAGATAAAGTGTTGATTTGTTCTTGAGCTTCTATCACATTTCTCAAGACATTTCTCAGTAATTCCGGTTCTGGATGCTGTTCTTCTAAGCAGGCTTCAATATAAAGTGCAGCGTGTTCAGGATCTTTTAACTGTTCAATTAAAAACTCCTGATAACTTTTACTGGTTTGTATTTTCACGTTTGTCATAGTCTTT
>NZ_LR734838.1 GCF_900010725.2 Planktothrix serta PCC 8927
ACAATGTTTCAAGGGTATAAATTCCGAATCTATCCAGCGATTGAGCAGCAAATAGCCTTAGCCAAAAGCTTTGGTTGTTGCCGTTGGTATTGGAATTATGCCCTAAACTTGTGTCAAGAAACTTATAAAACAACGGGAAAAGGGCTATCAAGAAAAGCAATTCAAGGGTTGTTACCTCAACTGAAGCAGGAATATCCTTGGCTAACAGATGCTTATTCCCAATGCTTGCAAGTTGTCGCTCTCAATTTATGTACAGCTTACAAAAACTTCTTTGAGAAACGAGCAAGATTACCTCAATTCAAATCCAAACACGGCAGACAATCAATCAGTTATCCTCAAAGCGTTAAATTTGAAGGGGATTACCTGAAATTACCCGGTAAAGTGGGGTTAGTTTATTGTTGTCGCCATCGAGAAATTGAGGGAACAATTAAAACCGTTACCATCTCCAAGAATCGTGATGGGAAATATTACGCATCGGTGTTAGTTGATGACGGCAAGGAAATCCCTAATTCGTCAACCAACGGAAAAGCAATTGGGATTGATTTAGGATTAACACACTTGGCAATCACCAGCGATGGAGATAAATATAGTAATCCCAAGCACTTTGCCAAACATCAACGCAATTTAAAACGGAAACAACAGAAATTATCCCACAAACAAAAGGGAAGTAATAGTAGACAAAAGGCTAGATTAAAAGTAGCCAAAATCCACGCTAAAATCGCTCGTTGCCGGGAAGATTTTCTACACAAACTATCCCGCAAGATAGTTAATGAAAACCAAATTATTGCTGTAGAAAATCTGGCAGTTAAGAATCTGGTCAGAAACCCTAAATTAGCTAAGGCAATTAGTGATTGTGGTTGGGGAATGTTCGGTACAATGCTTAAGTACAAAGCCGAAAAAGAAGGGAAAACCTATATCGAAATTGATCGGTTTTTCCCTTCTTCTAAAACTTGTAACGTCTGTCTAAATCAAGTCGGTAGTTTGCCTCTTGATGTTAGAAGTTGGCCTTGTGAACATTGTCAAACAATTCATGACCGCGATATCAATGCTGCTATCAATGTCAAAAATGAAGCCTTGCGGATTCTATCGTTGGGAACCAGCGATACTGCCACGTCGAGGGGATGTCAGTCATCAGAACAAGCTTCTGTTTCTTCTGATGCTATCCCTGTTGAAACTGGAAGCCCACACTTACTCGTAGAGAAGTGTGGGTAGTTCACACGATTAATAGATTTTGAATAAATATTGTTGCTGTTGTCGGAGTTGCTGTTTTTAATCCGGTTGAGGTTTCATGGTTCCACCATCCTTTTGTGGTGTGGGGCGATCGCCATAATTCTAAATGTTCAACGGCTGGATCAGCATAAAAACTTTCTTTTCCTCCTCCTAATAATGCCGAACTCCAATGAGTAAAATAATCATGACTGATGCGATAAATAGGGAAATTTCCCACTAATNTACGCATTACGGTTAGGACATTTTTAAATCCTGAAACCCTTTCACTTCTTACTGTTCCCTGTTCCCTGTTCCCTGTTCCCTGTTCCCTTGCGCGTAGCACTATAAATTCAGGATAACCCTTTCTAAAAGTTGTGCCTATCTCTAAAGGTAGAGATGATTTTTTCCTTAGCAACTCTCGACATCAAATAAGTTACTATGATGGATTGATCCTCAAAATAGGATTGAATATGGCTAATGAATTATGACTGTGTTAAACTCATTTAAGATCACTAAAAACTCAAAAATTGAGGACTGCTTTAACTATGGCTAATTTTCTTGTGGCTAGCACTATTCCCGGCATATTTGCACTTTTGGGAACCCCTCAAGATGATAATATTGCTCTGGTTCAAGGGCAAGCTTCTGCCTATCGAGATGGGATACTGTTACTGGAAGGAAATGATAATTTACAAAGTTCTAATCTGAACGATAATCTATTAATTAATGGCAATCAAGGGAATGATACTCTGGTTTCATCGAATGGATTTGATACAATATTTGGCGGACAAAATGATGATCGAATTTTTGCCGCCGTTAATAATGATTTAGTTTTCGGAAATTTAGGGAATGATACCCAAGAAGGAGGAGCAAATTCCGACACTCTTTATGGGGGTCAAGGCAATGATACCCTCTATGGTGACGAAGATGGAGATCTCCTATTTGGTGATCTTGGTAATGATATTGTAGATGGGGATGCGGGGATTGATACCTTAATTGGAGGTGCAGGAATTGATACCTTTATTTTTGATCCAGGTGAAGCCAGTTTTACGGCTCGAACTGTAGATGAAATTCGACAATTTGAAGCCGGAACCACTTTTTTAAATGGAGATAAAATTGCTGTTCCTGTTGGCACTGCAATTGATCCTAACTCATTATTTCGAGATCGGTTTGATTTATTTCCCGAAGACAATGATCTCAATAACGATGGATTGAATGATATTATTGTGGAATTATTAGACGGGCGAATTTTGGGTGTTGTGATTAACGATGGGTTCTTACCTACTCAATTATCCCTCGATTTAGATTTCGTTTTTAGTAACAACTTTGACTTTAATTTATAGCAAGGAGCAGGGAACAGGGAACAGGGAACAGGGAACAGATAAAGGTTTGAAACCTGGTTGATGTCTTAACTCATACTTCGATTGCTATATCACCCAAAATCCAGGATTTTTTTATGGAAATCAACCCCAAATTTAATGGATTTCGTTCCTCAAAATTAGCATTATTATGTCTGTCAATAGTGCTATTATTTGCCGGAAAAGCCCACACCCAAGTCACAACCACGACGGAAGTTATTGATCAGTTACAAAAATTGACGGATACCAACCGACAAAACCGTTTAGAAGCCATCAAAACCTTAAAAACCTTGGGTTCTCCGGCTATTCCGGTGTTAGTTGAAGCCTTAACCGATGAGAATGAAAACATTCGCCGGGGGGCTGCGTTCGCCTTGGGGACGATGGGAAGGGAGGCGGTGGATGCAATTCCGGCGTTGCTGGTGGCCTTAAAAGATCCCGTGTCTGCGGTTCGCATGGATGTGGCTGTCGCCCTGAAGCAAATTGGTACAGCATCTCCAGAAGCCTTACAGCAAGCCGTTCAGGAGTTAACGGTAGCATTAAATGATCCGCATACCGGAGTTCGTCAGGGGGCGGCGTTTGGGTTGGGTATCATCGGTTCAGAGGCGACTAAGGCCATTCCTCCCTTAATTCAGGCGTTGAAAGACTCCGATGAAGAAGTGCGACTCGCTGCGGCAATTGCTCTAAAACGCATGGGTTCTGGGGCTGTTCCCGCCTTGAAAGAGGCTTTGAATGATCAGGATATGGGGGTTCGCGCTAGGGCGGCGTTTGCGTTGGGAAATATTCAGGCGTCGGGGATTACGGGTGTTACCGAAGCGCTACAGAATAGCGATCGCCAAATTCGTCAAACGGCGGCGATCACCTTAGAAGAACTGACTTCTAACGATTTTCTGGTTCAGCGACAACAAAATAGACCGGGGGTGCGTCCCCAAGGAAATCGACCCCTGGGAAATCAACCTCTGGGAAATCGACCTCTGGGAAATCAACCCCAGATGAATCGACCGGGGACAAGTCCCTGGCCCCAAGGGAATCAACCCCGTCCCATTCGTTCCGCACAGCCTTCTAATCGTCAATTATTAGCATCGGATGAGCAGGGTTAGTGATCGGTAGGGGCGAGGTTTTCTCGCCCTACAAAGGGATTTTTTATGGGTATAAATAATTGGGGATTAAGTATTAATAGCCAACAGTTATATGCTGAAGCATTAGCATTAGAACAGGCGGGATATTTTGAAGCCGCAACAGTAAAATATCAGCAGATTTTAGGATTAGATAATGAGAAAGCTGAAGTCTGGTACGGATTATCTAGGGTTTATTTTTACCAAGATCAATATGATCAAGCTTTGGATGCGTTGGAATGCTGTTTAAGATTAGATGGAACCCAAGGTAGTCAATATTATCATTTGGGTTTAATTTGGGAAAAATTGGGGAATATTACGGAAGCAATTTCCGCGTATCAAAAGGGCATGGAGTTAGATTTTGAAGGAGTAGAAGGGTGTTGGAAATTAGGGGAACTTTGGGCAGAATTGGGGGCGTTTGAATCCGCAGAATTATATTATCGCCAGGGAATAGAACGCCAACCCAATACCGCGATAGGCTATTTAAAATTAGGGAATCTTTTTTTAGGACAAAATCAAGTTCAGGATGCGATCGCTATTTATCAAACCGCGTTGAAACTTTATCCTAATTATTCAGATTTATTGTATCAGTTGGGATTAGCATTAAGGGCTAATCATAATTTTGAGCAAGCCGATTTATATTTAGGGTTAGCGGCAGAATCTCAACATCAATATCAAACTGCTATCCAATTTTATCATAATATTTTACAGACTCCCTTAGAAACAGTTGAGATTTATTTAAAGTTAGGAAACTGTTATCAAGCCTTAGATCAAGGGAAAGAAGCAGTTAATATTTATCAACAAGGTTTAAACAGCTTTCCTAATCAGGTAGAACTCTATTTAGCTTTAATTTCAGTATGGCAAAGTTTAGGAGAAACTCAAAAATCCTGGCAAATTGCAGAACAAGCTATTGCTCGATTTCCCGATCAAATTGCTGTAAAATTTGCTAAACAACGCTTGTTACCTATTTTATATGAAAACTCAGAAGAAATTGCTAGATATCGACAGCATTTTACAGAAGAATTAACTCAATTAATTGCAGAAACGGATTTAGAGAATTTAGAAGTTAAACAACAAGCGTTAACAGCCATAGGTAGTGAAACACCTTTTTATTTACAATATCAGGGAGATGATGATTTAGAGTTACAAAAACAATATGGTGAATTTGTTCATCGAATTATGAAAGCCAATTATCCTGAATGGACAAAACCTTTATTATTACCCTCATTGAGTCCTCAGAAAAAAATTAAAATCGGATATATTTCGGCTCATTTAACTTGGCATACTGTTGGATTAGTATTTTTAGGATGGTTGAGAGATTGCGATCATCATCAATTTGAAGTATATTGTTATTTTACCGGAGAAGAAGCCGATCAAATTACAGATTTATTTCAACTTTATAGTGATCAATTCTATCATATTTATGGTAATTTAGAAGATATTATTCAGCAAATTTTAGCAGATCAGTTGCAGATTCTTGTATTTTTAGATATTGGGATGTGTCCCCAACTTACACAAATAGCCGGGTTACGACTGGCGCCCATTCAATGTGCAGCTTGGGGACATCCAATTACAACAGGTTTACCAACGATTGACTATTTTATTTCGGCTGAATTATTAGAACCCCAAGACGCTGAAAACCACTATTCAGAAACGTTAATTCGCTTACCGAATTTAGGAATTAATTATCCTAAACCTATTTTACCCGAAACCCTAAAAAAACGTTTAGATTTTGGATTAAAACAGGATACAATTCTGTATTTATCTTGTCAATCTCTGTTTAAGTATTTGCCAGATTTTGATCAAATATTAGTAGCGATCGCCAAACAGGTTAAATCGGCTCAATTTGTATTCATAGCCCATTGGAATACTGCAATTACCCAAAAATTTAAACAACGGTTAAAACGAGTGTTTGCTGAGGAAAATTTAGACAGTGAAGAATATTGTCTGATTTTACCTCGTTTAGATAAAATAGATTATTTACAACTCAATGCGATCTCTGATATTGGTTTAGATTCGATTGAATTTACGGGATTTTTAACCACTTTAGATAGTTTATCCTGCCATCTTCCAATTGTAACTTATCAGGGAAAATGGATGAGAAGTCGCCAGTCTGCGGGGATATTACAGCGATTAGAAATTATAGAAACTATTGCCCAAAATCGAGAAGATTATATTAAAATAGCAGTAAAGCTAGGGTTAGATTCAGAATGGAGATTAGCCATTCAACAAAAAATTAAACAGAATCAAGCAAAACTATATGAGGATAAAAGTTGTATCCAAGCATTAGAAGCTTTTTATCGAAAAACGATTCACAATTTTAATGAGATCCCCCTTATTAAAGGAGACTTTAACTATTAATTCTCTCCTATTCCCTATTCCCTATTCCCTATTCCCTATTCCCTGTTCCCTGTTCCCTGTTCCCTGTTCCCTATTATCTATATGAGTCAAGCCGTTTTAGTTAACCTAAGAGAAGCGTTTTTTAACGCACCGGGATTTTGGCAAAGTCGGTTTTTAATCAAAACTGGAAATTGGTGCAAATTAGTTGAAGGTGTGGATAAAAGTCGTACCGATGGCTATTCTATTTTAGGGGGTTTTGTGAATCAATGTGATCAATTATCCACGCAACAACCGGGATTATACTTATTTTGTGAAAAGAAGAAACAAAAACAGAATGTTGCTGAAAGATTATATACTTTATTTATCTTAGAACCTGATGGGAGTGTAGAAGTGTTAAATGAATTAAAAACCGCCAGTAAAGATTGGGGGGTGCAATTATGGCCAGAAATTGATGCTTATTTTGTGCAACAACAAGACTCTGGGGAAAAAAGACGTCAACAATTATTGCAAGAAATTCAACAATTAGAGTTTGAATTAAAGCAACGTCGGGCTGAATTAGCTGCTTTAGAGAGAATCGACAATTAAGCCTTAAAATTATTAACTTTAAGGCTGACAGAAATTACCTTCTAGGGAGTGGGCTGATTTTTAAGAACATTAACAATCGAATCCGCCACAAAATTCGATAAAATATTTTCACCCGGTTGATCATAATGACAACAGTTATCAATATAAGCCTGCTCTTTCGTGTTATCGAGAATCAATACCCCATTAAAGAAATTGATTTGATTCGCTTTCAATTCATCTACTTTTTTTAACAAATAAGGATATCCTTTTTTGATCGAATCTTTATAAGGACTATCTTCACTAAAGGCAACTTTTTTTTCTGCTTCACTAAACACCCGCTTTGTAGGATAATATTGATTGGGTTGTAAAATATGAAAATAAGGAATATTATTCGCACTTAAAACTTGATGGATTAAAGTAGAGGTTTTAACCCAATTATTAGTGATTTCTTGAAAAATTTCAGCATCCGGTAAAACCCGATCTTCCATATAAAAATAAATCACACTTTCTGAACCCTTATCATCATCTGCCTTTTGCTGGCGATACCGTTCAAACCTAGCAACATCCCGGTGATAGTTTTTAATTAATTCCTGAGTATATAGAGACATAATAACATGACAAGAAGCTAAAGGGCAATCTTTTAAAGTTTCTAACGCATTTTTGATTTTAGGTTTATGATCTTTAATGCTTAATAAAGCTTTTAGAGCTTTGGTGGATAAACTGTTATTCGCTAAACCTGTTAATGCTTGAACATGGGATGCACTAGGCATGGCAAAATTTAATTGATTTTGGTTATTAATATTAGCAAGGGCAATTTCATTAAAGCCATCAATATTAATCACCAGATCAAATTTCTGCCCTAAAGAAAGCATATAATTTAAAGTAATTAGCTGTTGAGGTTGTTTATAGCCTCCAGTCGCTAAGGATAAAATAATAATTTCTTTATCTTTAAATTGAGGTAATTGTTTAAGTTTTTTCTCTAAAATCTTATTTTGAACTTCATAAATAGAATAATTAGAAGCCACTGAACCTCCTAACACGCCAACAATCACTTGATTTTTATTGGTTTTTTTGTAGGGGTAATCGTAGGGAGAAAGAAACCCATAATTATTATACTTAAATCCGGGTCTAAAATCGGGGCTAGGTTTTTGAATATAGCCAAAATAAGGGTGCAATCGTTCGATTACAGATTCGCCAACTCTGACTCCTTCTAAATTAATTCCTAAATTTTGTAAATCCTCTGAGCGTTCACGGGTGTAGAAAAGTTGTTGATGTTTAAAATAATAAAAAATTAATGAGCCAAATTCTAAAAGTAAGAATAAAACAACTAAATTAATTAACCCTATTTTTAGACCTTCTTTAGCTTGAGGTAAGAATTTAAAATTTTTCATGGTAATCTTCTGGGAAACTTAAACTCAAAAAAAAATTAGAATTTGTGGAAATTCAAGAATCCTATTATATAATAATTTTTAGGAGAATTCATGAGAATTTGTTTACTTTTGGGGGTTTGGAGGTTGAAGCATGAGTCGTTGACAGACTTGACTCGCCATTAATTCCCCAGCGATGCGATTTCCTTGAATGTTCCAATGTCCGCCGCAAGGTTCCGCATTTTTAAATCCATGTAAGCAAACTCCTGTTTTTTCTGCTTCCTGTTTTAAGGATTCTGCTAATTGAAAAACAGAAAAACCCTCTCGTTGTCCTAATGCTTCAATTCGCTTATTCGGATAAAATAAATCCTGAATTTGATATGTTTGCATAAATTCTTGACGTTTTTTGGGGTCAGGTTGAACTTGAAAGGAGTCACTGACCATAATCAGCATAAAATCCTTTCCCTGAGCTTTAACTTCATCTCGGAGTAAGGTGATTAATTGTTCTGTAATCTTCCAAGCTTGTTGCCAATTTTGATCAGGAGGTTCTTTATAAAAATTAATATCGGTTTCCTTATAATCTTGGAGTAATTGACGGCGTTTAGATTCAATCTCCGCTTGTCGAATTAATTGCAAAATTCGAGAATTGTTGACTAAATTATAAGGCAAGTAATCCAGATTTGAAAATAGATAATAATCCCGTTCAGGACTCATGGGATTTAAACTTCTAAACGATAAATCTTCTACAAGCTGACCCTTTTCTTCCACAAAATAGGGACGTAAATGATCATGTTCTAACAAACGAGAATTATTTCTAATATCATTCCCTGGATAGAAGCCTAACATTACTAAATCCGGTGAAAATAGTTGGGCATGATGTCGCCAAGTCATTAACTCTTGGGCTGTTCCATAACCCTGAACTCCAAAATTTAACACCTCAACGGTTTTCCCCTTTAAAATTGGGCAATTTTTGAGTTGCGTTTCCATCACTGATAATGCAGTTTTTTCTAGGGGAACTTGCAACGCTTCCATAAAAGAATCCCCTAAGAAAGCGATCCGATAACTATTAGCTGGTTTTGCTTGGGTTCGTTCTTGATCTCGCATTCCCAAACTGTTCATTTTCAGTTCTGAAACTTCTCCTTCTCCCGCCCAAACTGTTTTTACATTAGGTCGAGGTGACCAACCCCGATAGGGATCTTTGACGGTATAAGCAAGAGATTCAGAGTCCGCCGGAAGTGGGGGCGGATATTCAATTTTGGCAATTCTCAACGCAATTTCACCGAGAACAATGGCTAGGACTAAACTCCCAAAAACTAAGCTAGTATTTAAAATCAACGATTTCCAAATTTTCATAATCCAGTTTTATTTTCACACAATTGATCAGCAATTAATTCGGCAGCTAAATTATGTCCCTCTGAATTCCAATGACCCCCACAAAGAGTGCCATTCTTTTCAAACCCATGTAAACAGGTTTGATTTTTCTTGGCATAGGATTGGAAGGCTGGGGCTAAGTCTAATACCGGGAAATTATGGCGTTTTCCGATATCTTTTAATCGTTGATTGGGATAATATAAATCATCAATTTTATTAGAAACTTGAAAGAATTTTCTGGTGGCTTCATCTTTATGAACTTGCATCGGATCGGCAATAATCATTAATAAAAAATCAGCTTCTTTTTCCTTGACTTCTTGCTGCATTAATGTGAGTAAATCTTCTGTAATTTGCCATGATTCTTTCCAATTATCATCTCTGGGTTCCCGAAAAGTGCTAACACTTAACTCATTAGAGTGTTTAACTAAATTATTTTTACGATATTCTAATTCAGCTTTTTTGGCAACTTGTAAAATTCGAGAATGATTGACTAACCAATCAGGAAGATGATCAACCGTTGTAATTAAATAGCGGTTACTATAGCCCATTGGTAAATTCCGAAAGGAAAAGTCCGGCTCTAGCTGACCATTTTTGTAGACAAAAAACGGTCGATAATAGTTGTTTTCTAATTTGCGAGAATTATCAATAACATCATTCCCAATAAAAAAGGAAACAATCACTAAATCCGGCTGATATTTTCCCACTTTTTCTCGCAGAGTGAGTAATTCCTGGGCTGTTCCATAGCCATCGACTCCAAAATTAAGAACTTCAATGTTTTTTTTCTTGAATTTAGAACAATTACCCAAGGTTTTTTCTAAGACTGAAGTATAGTTATTTTGGGCTGGAACTTGGGATGCTAAGGTAAAAGAATCGCCTAAAATTGCAATCCGAAAGGTGTTTTTAGGTTTAGCGATCGCATATTCTTGATCCCGTAATCCATCGCTATTAATCTCAATGTAGGATTCTCCTTCATACTGCCACCATCCTTTTGCTCCTGGTCGATTTGACCACCCTCGATTCGGATCAGATTGAGTAAAAAAGGAGGGAGAAAAAACTGCATGACTGGGTTCAGGAAGTTTTTTTAATCCCTCAATTTGGGCTAACCTTAAACCGATTTCTCCAATCGCAATACCCAGGACTAAACTACTTAAAGCCAGCCCTAGATTTACTGCCCATGTCTTCAACTGCCCCATCGTTTAGAATAAGGTATAAATAAACGGTGCGATCGCAGAACCTTGACTGAGAACAATCAAAGCCCCTAATAAAACAAGTGTAATAATTAGAGGCAATAACCAATACTTTTTGCGTTCTCTCATGAACGCCCAAATGTCTTTTAAAAAATCTAATGTTGCTTCAAACACTAGAACGGTCGCTCCATACTTTCTTTGGGTCTAACTTGACTCGCAACCCGATAGGTTGAGAGATTGGGATTCAATTCACGCCGCATCGCATCGGAACCGAATAGGCGTTTAATTAATCCCATCGGAGCCATCATAACGTAAAAGACGACACCGAGAATAATCTTACTATTAATTGCCCCCATAAATAACCCGAATTTCATCCAGAGGCGGTACACCGGATTTAAGGTTTTAGGAGAGATTAATGCCCAAAGGATCAGAACAGTTCCTAATATCCAAGGCCAACTAGGGGGCGGCCAATGTCTGAATAATAAAGGCAAAACAACACCAAATAAGCCAATAATAATGGCTCCGGTTGTTAATCCAAATTCGCGTAATCCTTTAGCGTCAAGTTGGGGAATATCGTGCTCAGTCATAATGTTAATTGAATTTAACCGTAGTGAGGCGTTCACGCCTCTGAGATAAGTTTACTAAAAACAGTCAACTGTCAACAGTCAACCGTCGTAGGGGCGGGGTTACCCCGCCCGTACCCGTCAACTCTTTGTTAATCTAATTCAAATTCTTTTTGCCAAGAATCATCTTTTTGCCAAGGAGTTTGTTCCGTTTTTGCTAACAGGAAATTCTCTAAAACCAGATAATCCATTTCGGTTCGCATAAAACAACGATAGGCATCTTCTGGACTGCCCACAATGGGTTCTCCCCGCACATTAAAAGAGGTATTAACAATCACAGCACAACCCGTTTGTTTTTCAAAATGATGGATTAAATCATAATAACGAGGATTGGTTTCTTTGTGAATCGTTTGTACCCGTGCGGAATAATCAACGTGAGTAATAGAAGGCAGTTCTGAACGAGGAACATTAAGTTTTTCAATCCCAAATAGTTGTTCTTGTTCCGGGGTCATGGGAATTCTTAAACTCTCTTGAACCGGAGCCACAATTAACATATAGGGACTGGGGCGATCTAATTCAAAATAATCAGAAACCCGTTCCGCTCTTACTGAGGGAGCAAAGGGTCGGAAAGATTCTCGATATTTAATTTTCAGGTTCATTACCGACTGCATTTTTTGATTACGCGGATCACCAATAATTGAACGTCCGCCTAACGCCCTCGGCCCAAATTCCATCCGTCCTTGGAACCACCCGACCACGTTTCCATCGGCTAAAATTTCGGCTAAATGGGGCATTAATTCCACATCATCTAAGCGTAAATATTTCGCTCCGACTGTATCTAAATATTCCTGAATTTCTACCTCGCTAAACTTCGGCCCCAAATAGGAACCTTGCATATAATCCAAGCGTTTTTGATGGGTTTTTAACGCTACAACCGCAGGTTTTGATCCGGCACTGGTTTCTAATAGTTTTTCCGCCGAAATATCAAAGGCAAGATCGGTTTCTACGTTGCGCGGTTGTTCATGATATTGATACCAAACCGCTAAGGCTGCCCCTAACGCCCCTCCTGCGTCTCCGGCGGCGGGTTGAATCCAAATATCTTTAAAGGGCCCTTCCCGCAGAATCCGGCCGTTAGCGACGCAGTTGAGAGCTACACCCCCCGCTAAACAAAGGTAATCAATATTTAATTCTTTCTGAACACTGCGAGTCAGACGCAAAACCACTTCTTCAGTGACAACTTGAATAGACGCCGCGATATCCATTTCCCGTTGACTAATGGGGGTTTCCGGTTTACGAGGAGGGCCCCCAAATAGTTGATCAAACTTAGTATTGGTCATGGTTAGACCGACGGCATAATTAAAATATTCCAGATTTAATCGGAATGTACCATCGTCTTTTAAATCAATTAAATGGGTGAGGATTTTATCAACATAAATGGGTTCGCCATAAGGCGCTAATCCCATTAATTTATATTCCCCAGAGTTAACTTTAAAGCCCGTATAATAGGTAAAAGCCGAATAAAGTAAACCCAAAGAATGGGGAAAATCAATTTCCCAAACGGGAGTTAAACTATTACCATCTCCTAACCAAACGGAAGTTGTTGCCCATTCTCCCACACCATCTAAACAGATCACAGCCGCTTTTTGAAAGGGACTGGGAAAGAAAGCAGAAGCCGCGTGAGATTGATGATGTTCTGTAAATAATAAGGGGGGAAGTTTGGCTTTTTTAGCGCCTGCGATCGCGCATAATTCTTTTTTTAATACAGATTTTAGGTAAAGTTTTTCTTTTAACCAAACAGGCATGGCTTTAATAAAAGAACGAAACCCTCGCGGTGCATAGCTGAGGTAGGTTTCGAGGAGTCGTTCAAATTTAACCAGGGGTTTATCATAAAAAACAACCTGATCAATTTCAAAAAAGGTGATGTTTGCTTCCTGAAGACAATAGCGGATGGCATTGGCCGGAAAACCTGGGTCATGTTTTTTGCGCGTAAACCGTTCTTCCTGGGCCGCTGCCACAATCTTACCATCACAGACGAGCGCCGCAGCACTGTCATGGTAATAAGCTGAAATTCCAAGTATGTTCATTGACATCTCCTCACTAGGCGCAGTCGGGCCTGTCTGTGATCATAAAGAAATAATCAAGAGATTATAGCGTTAACAGGACAATCTGTCGCAAGGGTTGACGGTTGACTAGGATGTTCCGTTGCTGAATTCATGAGCTATTCCTTCTTTATGAGACTGTCGGTACTGAAGTTCCTATTTTTAATTTTCGATCTGCAATAACAGTAATTTATTATATAATTGCTTGCTTATTTTATTATTTCTTCCAATATTTCCACCGCTTTTTTAATATTACTATAGTATCTGTTAATCGTCGCGTAAGTAATACCTACATTTCCACCGTGAGCTATTTTATGTCGATTGGTAATTACACTATCAATTGAATTTTTGATTTCATCTATTATATCACTCCGCTCTTGAATTTTAGCAGTAAAATCATCTGCCCACTCTTTACTAAACTTTCCTAAAACCTCTAAAATCCTAGTAGTCTTACAATTTGTTATACTATCTATCTGTTTTCCAACAAAATTTTGAATATTAGGTGCAGAATGCTTCTCTGTATATTCTTCTAATAAAACTCTTAAAGATTCTTCTATAAAACCTGAAACTAAAACACAAAGATATTTTGACCATTCACTTTGATCAGCAGGATCTGAAATCGAAGAAATTTTTGCAAAAAGATGATCTAATCTTTGGCGATGGGACAATATTGATGGGTTCATCTGTTAAGTATTTTTGTAAATCTCTCTAGTTAATTCCAGCCTCTTGAGCAGATTCTGTTTACTTGTTGTAGCGGATCGAGATAATGACCAAAAATTTTTGTCATCAATGAGAGAGCTATAAAACTTTTTAAAATGTTCACATTCTAAGTTTTCTGTTGATTCTCTGGCAACTGTAACCATAACACTCTCGAAAAGAGTTGTACTAAATTTATTATTATGAAAGAATACCTTCTCACCAATGCAATTTTTCAAAAACTGAACTGGATTTAAAAAAATATGTTTGATTTCAGCTTTTGAAATTACATCTAAGTTTTGATTCTTCAGCATAAAATTATTGAGGAAATCAACCATGTTCCCTTTATACTTATCTAAGTCATAGTACAAGGCTAAAAATCTCAGGATTAACTCTTGATCTGCTGCTCGATCATCCTCTTTTTCCTTATAAAGTTGCTTCCATGTTTCATGACTCGATAATTCTTGAATTAAATCACTGAATAAACCATGATAAATTGCGTTTCTAATCTCTTGCGAATTCAAGGAATTACCTGTTGTATTAAGCCTCTCGAATAAGTGATAAATTCCTATTGAATCATAGTTTTCAGATATTATAATGCAATGAATGATTGCATTAGCTAAAGCACGACGTTGAGACAGTGACAAGCTAGAATAGGTTAGATTATTGAAAGCAGGTATAACTCCTTTGAGTTTAAAGATTTTTCCATCTGGAAAAGATTCTTTATAAAAATACTGTAATGTTTTTAATCTTTGTTGTCCATCAATAACAATATATTGATTAGAAAACTTATCCTTAGCTAGAAAAAGAGCAGGAGTTGGGAGTCCAATTAATAGAGATTCAATAAAGCGAGATGCTTCTTCGTCTTTCCAGACATATTTTCTCTGGAAACCCGGAATGATAAAATCCCCCTCCTCCATTCTTTTGACTAATACATCGACAGGGAAATCGGCTCCATAATAATCTACGTTGAGCCTAGTATTCTCAGCTTCTACAAACTCATGATTGATCATTGTCTTAGTACCTGTATCTTTATATAGTCATCTATATAAGCTGATCGTCAGTAGTCAACATTCTTAAATGTTAGCCCATAGATTGTCAATCAATCCAAAAACTAACAGAACTTTTATAAGAAAAGGATGGGAGATTGAAAACGAGCGTGTCTTCAGACCTGAGATGAAAAGCGACCCAGGGGAATTTATTGCCCGTGAATATTTCTCCAATCTATGTTAGTATATCCAGTAACAGGAAAGGTAAACAACCTGTATAAAAACCTAGTCGCCTAACGGCAAAACTCTGAACCTTGACAATTGAATTTATAGGGTTCTACTGCACAGTTCTAGTCCCCCCAGCAGTGGGTAAAAGATTCATGGGCGCTAGGCAACCAGTTTTTGAAACAAATTTGTTTCAAACTAAAAAAAGAACTCGCAGTCATGCGAATAGGGTAGGGCATACCCAAATTTACGCAAGGGCGTGAATCCCACCTCTGGTTAAAGCACTGCAAGGTACTTTGATTAAGTGGTTTCGCTGAACCAAGAATCGAGCGCGTCTTCAGACCTGAGAGTGTCAAATGATTCTACTACATTGAGCTATCAGTTCAAATTTCCCTTACTCACAACACTTCGGACAGTTTGCGATCGCCTTCGGCTGGGCGGAGCATCGTCGCCAACGGTGGAATCAGGGTTTCAGGCTTAATGACCTTAAAGAGTAATCTGCAAAGTGTTCTGTATTTTTTCTAATTTAAGTTCTGGAATTGTTTGCAGTATATCTATTAATTTTAGATCAGGAAAAAGCTTGAGCCTAAATCCTCTTATAGACTGATTGTATATTTTATAAAACTCTCTATTTAATTCATCAAAATCTACAAATCTTTTAGCTTTAACTATTTCTATTAAAGCGCGTTTGAAATCATCCTTTGATATAATTTGATCAGGATAATTTGAACGATCAGAAATATTTTTTTGCTTTGAAGTATCGGTAGGCAAATATCCTTCATTTTGTAAATCTTTAATCAGACATCGATCAACTTTCCAAGGACGTTTTACTGTATAAAACATTGATTGATTGCTGCTCGAAGATTGCCGATAGCCAGGAACGGTTTTTCGGAGTAAAGCAATATAAAATTTGTGAGGAATTGGTGTTTCGTAAATAGCAAAAATATTGCTTGTTCTCAGAAATGTTTTCAGGTCTAAGTAGCCATAATCTTGTAATATATTTTCCAGGGTAGATCCATATTCTTGATGAAATAACTGCTCTAAAAGAGTTCGAGTTATCCAAGGATGATCTGAACTTTCTGTTTCTTCTTCTACCAAGTCTTCTAATTTTTGGATGAGTTGTTGCAGTCTGGTTTCCATTGGCTTCAATTCAACCTTTGTAGATGTTTTATACCTCTATCTACAAAGGTGATTTTGAGGATTTCGGATTCTGAGCGAGTTAATCTTGTATGAGAGTTTCCTATTCACTTCAATTTCGATGATTATTAATATGGCGAATTCTGGCCCCAGCCCATTGTAATTTTTCTCTTAATGTTTCATAAAACGAATAATTTTCCCGCAGAATAATAAATTTTGCCTCACAATTTGCCATAGAAACATCCACCCGTTGACCGGGCCAAACCGACGTTGCTAATACCCCATCCATCCAGAGTTTGGTATCATGTTCCGGGTCTGCTAACGGCCAAACACTAACAACTGAACCGGGAGGTAAAACAATCGGACGACTGGATAAACTTAAGGGACAAATCGGAGTAACTGTAATTGCTGCCATTCCGGGGTGTAAAATCGGCCCTCCGGCGGATGTATTGTAACAAGTAGAACCGCTTGGAGTTCCGACAATTAAACCATCTCCTTGATATTGATCAACGATTTCTCCATCCACTTCCATCTCTAAAAATGATGTGGGCATTCGATAGGCAGAAGCGGGTTTAATGCACATTTCATTTAAGGCTAAAAAGCGATCGCTAATCGGTTCTAAATTGGTTCGGCTGCCTTCATAAACCGTCGCTTGTAACATTACCCGACTTTGCACGGCATAACGATCTTGAAACAGTCGATCAATCACATTTTCCGTATTTTGAACATCTTCAAAAGATTCGGTTAAAAACCCTAAATGTCCCCCTACATTTGCCGCTAAAATGGGAATTCCTTCGGGGGCTAAATGCCGAGCAGCGGCTAAGGCGGTTCCATCCCCACCTAATACAATAGCTAAATCAATGACAACATTACGAGAGGCGAGAAAAACAGGATAGGGGTTATCTTTGGCTCCACTTGGCCCCATTAATACATGACACCCCCGTTTTTCTAAATGTTGAGCATATTGTTCCGCCCACTGTTGGCTTAACGGATCTCTAGCTTTATGTGCGATAATAACCTGTTTTATTTCCACGACGCTATCCAATTCTTGCTCAAAGTCTTGTTGTTATTATCCCTGATCTACAGAATTTAGATCAAATCTATTTCCCTTTGGGAAATTTACCCGATGGCGATCGCATACAGTATACTTCCTTTTACGTCCAAAAATGCCTGGGTTTCATCATCAAAAAAAGCCCCAATACCACTGCAACCTAACCCCACATAGGTAGCACTTAAATAAACTCGTTGCCCCAATAGTCCAGCTAACTGTAAAGCGACTCGATAGTTCTGAAATTCCGAGACAAAAAAGAACACTACAGCGCTATCCCGTGCGATCGCTTGATTCACACAAAGATAACCCATTTTATCCCGAAAATTTCCGGCTTTTAAGCCATCTTTTCCCCGATAAATACCCGCTTCTATTCCCGCTACACTTTGGATAACCGCATAAATTTCGATGACTTCATAACTCGGAGTTGCAATCGGTTGATTTAGTGATTCCCAAACTGCAAAAAATGCTTCTTGGGTAATTTCTGACTTTTGAAAACGTCTAGCTGAACGTCGGTTTTGAATGGATTCTATAAGTTTTGTTTTCTCAAAATTAAACTGAGGTTGTAAGATTTCCGGTTGATGATTTGTTGTTAAAAGAGTTTGTTTGTAACCAGATTCAACAAAGCGATTCGGCTCAAAATAATCAGTCCCACACACAAAAGGAATAGGCGATCGCAATCGGCGAATTTGTTTTTCCTTTAGATTACCAACAATGATCGCGGCGGTGACAAATTCCTTATTTTCAAATCCTAAATCATCATTGAGTGCTAACTGATCGAAATCAAATAAAATTTGGCTGGTGTAATCTTGTGCATAAGCAGACGCTTCGATCACACCCAGATGATGACCGCTATCGAGAAAACAATAGCGCAAGCTGCGATTTTTGTACTTCCAACTAGAGCGAAAATAGACACAGCTAACTAAGAAAATACATCCCTTAATTAAACGATTATCTAAAAGATAGCCTTCCAATCCATCATCAATTAATTCATAGATTAAGGTGAGAGAATTAGTTTCAACTTCCAGATGATAAATCCCATCCAAAATGCCCTTAACACCTCGAATTTGTACATAAATTTCAGTGGGATATAACGCTCCCGCCGAAGGATTTACCCGGAGCGCGTATGCACCCTCTCGATAGATTTTTTGATAAGTAATGGTACTACAGAAATGTAAGAAAGAATGGAAGGGATTTTCCAAATCTAAGGGAAATCGGCGATAGAATTTGGGATAATGTTTGAAGGGATCGGGTTGAGTTGTGGAATCAACATAATTAGGATCTATTTGCACCGAAAACAACGAGAGTTTTGTGGCTTCGTGAGCCTCATTATTAATAATTTTAGGCCGCATTTTTCAAAATCCTTAAAATCTCAAAATTTGCTGCAAAATCTAGCGCTCGAAAATCATCCAAATTTTTTAATTGAGAATTTGCACCTGCTGTCAAAAGCCGATTAACAATTTCTGTTTTACCTGCGGAAGCTGCATACATAAGTGCTGTTGCACCGTTATCATTTTGGTTGTCAATATTAACATGAGCCTCTACAAATAAGTTAATTAGATCAAAACGATCCCGAAAACAAGCAAACCATAAAGCATTGTTACCATCGTTATTTTTGATGTTTAGATCTGCGCCTGCATCAATCAGTGATCGGACAATATTTATTTCACCTGCCTGCGTCGCCTTCATCAAAGCAGTATCACCATTACTACCCCGTTGATTTAGATCAGCAAGATCAAATCCGTTAGCCAACAACCATTGATTCATTTTAATTTCTCCAAATTATTGTATTCGGATCTGCGATCGCTTTGGACTCACTAAGATCGATGTTCATAATTTACTCAACACGGGATTAATTCTGATGCCTTAAATACCCGCAAATCTACTAGCTATACGGTTCATTTCATCCCAGGAAGGCGATCTATAATCCTGATTAAAAGCTTGATCCACATATTTAACTAAATTGGGTAAATCCTGGCCTTTAATCTCTTGGTTGATGAACTGTTTCAGTTTCTCTTGCCAATCCATCGGGTAATCCCTAATAATAGGATGTTTAACAATAATCGGTTGGTATTCTGCTTTTTCCAAATCTACAATAATGTCAAGAGAAAGAACAGCTAAAGGACGAACAAAAATTCCGGTTGCTGCAATCTCAAAATTAGCATCAAGTCCCTTTTGTTTCATAACAGCAACAAAATGTCCGCCTTCGGGTATTTTGTAAGGCAATTGGCTTTTGTCTTCGATAGGTTTAACCTCAATGTTATAACCTTTGGTTAACCCTTCTTCTAAAGTCATTTGCTCATATAGTTGCTTGGGATGGGGGACATAAATTGTTAACTGATGCAGATGTAACCAAGGATTTTGAGTGGGTTCATCAGTTTCATCTTTCCAAGCATTAAAGCTCTTTCGCATCTCCTGACCGACATAACTTTCTTGATTGCAAATATTGATCAACGAAATGTTGAGAACTTGCTGATCAAATTGACTTGCTCCTAAGATTCTTGATAACATAATTCTATACCATTAACAAAACTATCCTTTTACTATTAGAGATGAATTAACTTAATAATTCGGTATTTTTTAATACTAAAATTTATTTATTTTTTTAAGCCATTGGATCATTTTAGTGCGTTATACATATTAGGGCTAATTTGTCAATGTATAAATTCCCATAAATTCTGATGTTGTCACCCATCCTACAGCCATTTGGCAATAGGATTGTAAGGGAAGAAACCCAGTTTCTATTATCTAACACGAGGCCAAGGAATAGACGGGTTAGCAACAATTGTTTGGGCAACGATACTCGCTCCGTAACGGTTTAAATGACTGGGATCGGCAAAATAATTATATTGAGTTAATGCCTTTTCGGATAAGTCAATAAAAATAAAACCATACTCTTGAGATAACTGTTGCATTTGTTCCTGAAATTCAACTTCAGCCGACCACCGAACCCCATCTAAATAATCATCTGTTAGGGGTAAATTCACAAAAACCAATTGAATCTGATTAGAACGCACAAAGGCTACAACTGAATCAAAGGCTGTAGCTTGTTTTCCTCCTAAATTAAAGGCTCGATAATCCCCATCATAAGATCCAGAAACATAGGGTTTCTGTTGATAATAGGTATTGGGGTTAAAACGAATAGAGAGGGGTAAAAATCCATTGGCTTCAATCGCATCTAAAGAAACAAGAGTAGCAGCCCGATTAAATTCTGAAGGGCGATAGAATAAATTCTGATAGTTAGAATCAGCATTGTTAGCAGAAAGGCGAGTAAAATTAGACGGATTATTTTTAATAAAATTAGAAATTTCAAACTGAAATTTAGAGTTATCTTTCGGCTTACAGGGTTGAGGTAATTGATAACATTTAGTTTGAAAATTGGGTTCAGTTTTAGCTAATTGGGGACGAATTCCAGCCGCTATTTTTTGATGGGCTTGAGAAGCCATAATAGCCTCATGGGTTCGATCAATTCGACCACTATTAAATGCTCTAACTCCATCCGCCCAAATGATCAATTTAGGCAGTTGTTCAGGAGTTAAAACTTTTCTCAAAATATAATCAACGACTTGCGCCGTAGCACCATTCACCCCAAAGTTAAAAATTCTTAAATTTTGATATCCTTTTTTAGCTAACGCTTGCTGCATTTGTGCTGGATCAACCCCTTGTAAAGCGCGAGAACTTCCCACAATTAAAATATCAGGTTTACCAACGGTACTCAAATAAGATAAATATAATTGTAATTGTTGATCTAAGGTTTGACTCTCAAAACTGGGAAACTGAGAAATAGAACCCGAACGCGCGGCTTGCTGTTGAGAATAAGCTAAATATCGCATATATTCAATCACTTTTTTCTCAGCAAATACTCGTTTAGGACTATTAGCAGGAACCGCTTGCATCCACGCCACCGCTTGTAACCATAACCGGGCGACTTCATCCCATTGTTCTTTTGATCGGGCTGTTTGGGCTAAATTAGAGGCTTGTAAGGCAAATTTAACGGATTCATCAAAGGGATTTTCTTGAATGCAAGTTTGCGATTTAGCAAGATTTTGAGGAGGTAAAGTTCCTTGTCCTACTAATATTTTATTTTTATCTAACTGTTTAGGAGTAGGTGTTAGGGAAGCAGCGATCGCATTTCTAGAAGAGGTTGAAGGTTGAGAGGATTGTGTTAATGATGAACACCCAACCGTTAATATTATGAGGGGAAGTGTAGCGATCACTAAGCTATTTTTAGCTTGTGATCGGATCAACAAGTTGAATATAGACAATAGACTCATAGCAATTGTTAGCTAGACGTAAATAATTTAGGTTAATCGGGCTTTCTCTAACATCATTATAAATGAAAAGGCTCCGGTTAAACCTTCCCTTCAATTATTCCCTCGGCTTGATGAACAATTGCTCTTAACTGTTCGATCCTATCTTGACTTGCCGTTTGCCACATTTTGCGTTGATGCGCTTCTAATAATCGTTCTGCCATATCGCGTAACGCCCAAGGATTTTTTTCTTGAATAAATTGTTGCACTTTATCATCAAAAATGTAAGCATTTGCAACCCCTTCATACATAAAATCTTCTACACAATTAGCGGTGACATCATAAGCGAATAAATAATCAACGGTTGCTGATAGTTCAAACGCCCCTTTATAGCCATGTCGCATCACTCCAGCGAGCCATTTAGGATTCACTACACGAGAACGATAGACTTTAGCAATTTCTTCTTTTAAAAGTCTAATTTTGGGGTTTTCAGGAATAGCATTATCCCCAAAATAAGTTTGAGGATTTTTCCCCGTTAAGGTTCTAACTGCAACGGTCATCCCCCCTTGAAATTGATAATAATCATCAGAATCTAATAGATCATGTTCTCGATTATCTTGATTATGCAGAACAATCTGCATCTTTTCTAACCGATTTTGAAAGGCTTCTGATGCCGAAATTCCCTGTTGATACCCTGAATTTGCACTCGTATAAGCGTAACTACTCCAGTTAATATAAGCGGTGGCTAAATCTTGATCATTTTGCCAATTTTGCGACTCAATTAACCCTTGTAAACCTGCCCCATAAGCTCCGGGTTTAGAGCCAAAAATTCTCAACCGCGATCGCAAATTTGCCTGTTCTATGGTTAACCCTTCTTTCATCCAAAATTGTGTTTCCTGTTGAACTTGTGCCGCTAAAGGATTTTGATCTGCGGTTTCATCTAAATTAGAAACAGCAATCACCGCTTGATCAAATAAATCAATTAAATTAGGAAAAGCATCTCTAAAAAACCCGGAAATCCTTAAGGTGACATCGACACGGGGACGACCTAAAATCGAAATCGGTAATATTTCAAAATCAACAACTCGCCGCGAAGGATAATCCCATACTGGTTTTACACCTAATAATGCTAAAGCTTCCGCGATATCATCCCCCCCAGTTCGCATCGTTGAAGTTCCCCAAACCGATAACCCTAACGTGCGGGGATATTCGCCGTTTTCTTGTGTATAACGTTCAATTAATACAGATGCTGCTAATTCCCCAACTTTCCAAGCAGTTTCTGTTGGAATTGCTCGAATATCAACGGAATAAAAATTGCGTCCTGTCGGTAAAACGTCAGGTTTTCCTCTTGTTGGCGCACCCGATGCACCACTCTTGATAAATAGACCATCTAAACCTATTAATAAATTTGTAATTTCTTCCGAAGTTCTCAATAAATTCGGTAATAATTTTTGCTGAATCCAGTTTAATTCCTGCTGAATTAATTCTTTTTTATCTGGAAAATTGGGTAATTCTTCAATTAACTTAATTGCATATTCTTCAATTATAGCTACTCCGTCCCCAACAGTTCGACAAAATTGATGATTAATAGTTTGATTAATAATTTCCCCATAATCTGAGGTTAAGGGATCAAATTCTAACTGCCAATCTTCTGCTATTGCGCGAGTTAATCCTAATCGTTTAGAATCAGGATGACGAGCGATCGCTATGATTAAATCCCTTAATTGTTCACCTTGGGGACACTGCCCAAAAATATGTAATCCATCTCTAATTTGTGCCTCTTTTAATTCACATAAATATCGATCTAATTCACTAAAAATAGAATCTTTTTCATTATAAACTACTTTTTTATTTAATTGAGGTAAACCCAGTTCTTCCTCTAAATTTTCCTGTTGAATTAACTGAATAATTCTTTCTGAAATTAACGATAACCGCGAAGGATCTAAACTTTGTGCTTGATAATATTCATCCATTAATCCTTCTAACTGTTGTAATGATCCATATAATTCAGCACGGGTTAAGGGGGGGGTTAAATGGTCTAAAATCACCGCTTGAGAACGACGTTTTGCTTGAGTTCCTTCCCCCGGATCATTGACAATAAATGGATAAAAATTCGGTAACGCACCTAATGCTATTTCAGGATAACAGTTTTCTGACAATCCGACACTTTTTCCGGGCAACCATTCCAAATTCCCATGTTTTCCTAAATGAATAATTGCATCCGCTTGAAATTGCGATCGCAACCAATAATAAAAGGCTAAATAATCGGGTGTAGGTTCTAAATCCGGTGCATGATAATTTAAACTGGGATCAAGATCATATCCTCTGGAAGGTTGTATTCCGATAAAAATATTACTCAATTGAATTCCTGAAATTGCAAAACCTTGAGGGGTCTTTTGTTTCTCCTGAAAATGATGATCCCATCGCTTATTAATTGCTGTTTGAACAGATAGTGGTAACGTTAAAAAATACTGTTGATAGTCTTCAAAGGATAAACGTTGATAAACAGACCTTAATTCCCACCCTTCAGGATCATTGGTTATTCCTGACGTTAATTGATCAATTAATTGTTCTCCCGTTTCGGGATAATCTTCTAGGAAATAACCAGCATCTTTTAACGCTTGTAGAACTTTAATACAACTTGCTGGCGTATCCAAACCCACCCCATTTGCTAACCGTCCATCTCGACAAGGATAATTCGCTAAAATAATCGCAATGCGTCGTTTTGCTGGAGGTTTTTGTTGTAAATTAATCCAATTTTTAGCTAATTCTGCTACAAAGTTAATCCGATTTTCTACCGCAACATATCGGACAACATTTGTTTCTAAGATTGAATTCCAATTTTCAACAGCCTTAAAAGAAATAACCCGACTAATAATACGTCCATCTACTTCCGGTAAGGCGACATTCATAGCAATATCCCTAGGGGAAAGTCCCATAAAATTACTTTCCCATTGTTCTAAAGTTCCCCCACTTAAAATCACTTGTAAAACCGGAATATCTAAAGAAAATAATGGCGGTTGACTCTCATCTTCTGAAATTGAAGAAATCGAGAAACTGGTAGTATTAATTAATAATTTAGGTTTTTTAGGTTTAAAATAGGTTAAAACTTCCGTTTGTAAATCAGGATCTCGTAGAGAAGAAATAAAAATAGGAATAGGTTTTAACTGATATTTAACTAATGCTTGACACAGAGAATCTATCGGATCTAAATTGCCAGATAAGTAATGAGCGCGATAAAATAGAATCCCAACACTAGCAATATAATTATCAGTTTTTATATTGGAATTCCATTGATAATAACCAACTTTAGGAATAGTAACGGGAGGAATAATCGGATAATTTTTATTAAAGATATGATTACTAATTAATAACAGTGCATTAGTAAAATTATCAACCCCCCCTTCTGTTAAATAGCACCAAATTTGATTAACAATAGATAACGATACCGTTGAATGACTGATTAAATCGGGGTCAGGACGGTCATCACCTGGAAGGATAATTAATTGAGCTTTTGTTTTAGTAACAATTTCCTCTAATACTTCTAACCCATACGACCAATAGGAACGTCCTCCTAATAGCCTTAAAATAATAATCTGTGCTTTTTCTAATATTGTTTCTGCGTAGGTATCAATGGTTAATTGTTGTTGTAATTGTAATAAATTTGTGACCCGCAAAGATGGAAAATCAGCCGGAAGTTTAGACCCCACTATTGCTAAGGTTTGAATATCCGTATCCGCCGCCGTTAAAAAAATAATTGATGCGGGGGTTTGTTCAATAAAAATAACCCCTTCGGTGTCGGGGTTCCATCCCCCAGGTGTGGCTGCAATTCTGTGCATTTTAATTCCAAAATAAAGTTAATCCTGATCCTGATCTCGATGCACAATATTCGGAGAAAAAGCCGGAAGACAAACCGCCACATATTCCGCACCTTCTTCGGTTGGTGTACTATAACGTACCCATTCCCCTTTATGCGTAATTACCGCTTGTCCTGCTAAAATATCCCGTTGACCTCCTTCATATTCAACTCGTAATAATCCTTTTAAAACTACCGTAAATTCATCAAATTCCGGTCGTTGTCCCGGTTCGATCCAACCCCCCGGAGAACGCATATAAGCAACACTTACCGCGTCCGTTTGACTATTAACTCGTCCAATATATTCATCAATTAATTTGGGTTTATTTCCCGCCGCCGTAATCCGACTTGGTTGTTCAATAAAATCGGGCATAACAATTGTATGACGAAAGTTTAAGTTTTCATAATTTATACAAATGTTAACCTATTATATCATGATTTTAGGTGCCGGATCAATAAAAATTTGCCACAATCAAGACTAGAAAAACGAGTTCTTAAGTTTTGGCAGGGTTTGTATGCTTAACACAGTTCTTCGCAACCGTTATAAAATTATCTGCTCCATTGCGAGTGGGGGATTTGGCGAAACCTACCTAGCGAAAGATTTAGATTTACCAGGACATCCCCAATGTGTTGTTAAGCAACTCAAACCTCAGTCTTCCCAACCTACTATTTTAAATACTGCTCGTCGTTTATTTGAAACAGAAGCTCAAACCCTTTATCAGTTAGGAGAACATCCTCAAATCCCTCGTTTATTAGCCCACTTTGAAGAAAATAATGAGTTTTATTTAGTGCAAGAATTTATTGAGGGTTGGGATTTACGTCAGGAATTGATCTCTGAATCCTATGGGGATGAAATAAAAGTGATTAATCTCCTCCAAGAACTGTTAAAAATTCTCGAATTTGTTCATAATCATAACGTAATTCACCGAGATATTAAACCCTCTAATTTAATGCGTCGCAATCCAGATCAAAAGCTAGTTTTAATTGATTTTGGTGCGGTCAAAAAAATTATGATTGAAACTGCTAACTCTGAAGCAGTAATCACCTCTAGTATTGCTATTGGAACTTCGGGTTATATGCCACCAGAACAAACCCAGGGTAAACCTCGATTCTGTAGTGATATTTACGCGGTAGGGATGTTAGCAATTCAAGCCTTAACAGGAGTATTACCCCATCAACTTCCTGAAAATCCCCAAACTCATGAAATTAAGTGGAGATCCCTGCTATTAAAAAATAATACTCAAACTCAACTTCCGCTTTTATATGATATTTTAGATAAAATGGTACGTTATGATTTTCGAGATCGCTATCAAACGGTAACAGAAGTTTTACAAGACTTATCTGGATTAATAGATCCCACTCCTGCGGTTAAATCTTCGTTTATACCCAATAAAATCAGAGAAAAATTAGAATATTTACCCTCTGAGTTAAATAATCGTCAAACTCTAGCAACTATTGTTTTTACGGATGCGGTTGGATTTAGTGCCAGAATGTCTAAAGATGAAGTAGTGACTCTAACTTTAATTCGTCGTGATTTGCACCGAATGAGAACATTATGTCAGGAGTTTAATGGATTTGTAATTAAATCTACAGGGGATGGATTATTAATGTACTTTTCTAGTGCAATTCAAGCGGTTAACTGTGCAATTGAAATTCAAGAAGATTTAGCAAAAACAGCACAAAATTTATCAGAAAATGAAGTTTTATTACATCGAATTGGCATCCATTTAGGTGATGTTTTTATTCAAGATCAAGATGTCATGGGAAATGGAGTTAATATTGCTGCACGCTTAGAAGGAAAAGCTCAACCTGGGGGAATTTGTATTTCTAAAATTGTTTATGATGTAGTCAAAAATTCTTTGAAAGTTTCTGTTAGCTATTTAGGTGAATTAGAATTAAAAAATATTTCTGAACCCATGCCAAGTTATTTAATATTACCGATCTCATTTTCAACTCAAACCTCAGTAAAAACCCCAGTAAAACCTATCAATCAATTTTGCCTTAAATCGACATCTCAAGATGATCGAGATCGACATATTTTACTTAATAAAGTCAGAAATTTTTGGGTAAAAGGAGTTTTAGAAACATCCTTATATGGTCGAGCCATGATAGAATTAGGGTTAGAATTTCGTTTAGATTTGGTTGAAAGACCTTGGGATATTTTATGGGGAACTCCTGATGATCATCAAGACCGTTTACCGCAAGGAATAAAAGTGAGTCAAAAGTTTTTAGAATTGGGAGAAGGGCGATCACTTTTAATTTTAGGAGAACCCGGAGCAGGAAAAACCACAACTTTATTAGAATTGGCGAAAGATTTAATTGAACACGCTGAACAAGATATTAATCAGTTAATTCCTGTGGTGTTTAATTTATCTTCTTGGAAAGGGGGAAAACAAGCGATCGCCGATTGGTTAATTTCCGAATTGAATACTCAATATCAAGTCTCTAAAGCCTTGGCAAAACGGCTAGTTGAGTCGAATCAATTATTGTTATTATTAGATGGATTAGATGAAGTTAGTTTAGAAAATCGAGAAAACTGTGCGATCGCATTAAACCAATTTTTGCAAACAAATGGGGATCAGGAAATTGTTGTTTGTAGTCGTATTGGCGATTATCAAGCACTAAAAACTCGCCTCAAATTACAAACCGCAATTTGTTTACAACCCTTAACATTAGATCAAGTTCAAGACTATTTTAATCGTGCAGGTTCAGAACTCGCCACAGTAAAGATGGCATTAAAAACCGATCTTATTTTACAAGAATTAACCCAATCTCCCTTAATGTTGAGTATCATCACCCTAGCTTATTCAGGAATTTTACCTTCAGATTTCTTAGAATTTAGTACCATTGAAGGCAGAAGAACCCATTTATTTGATACTTATATTAAACGGATGTTCTTACGTCGCCGTGTAAACAAACGCTATTCTCAGGAAAAAGTTATTCATTACTTAAGTTGGTTGGCTAAAAATATGGTAAAACACTCCCAAACCGTCTTTTCAATCGAATCTTTACAGTTAACTTGGTTAGATAAAAGTTGGCAAAAAGATATCTATACTAGCTTAGTGTATTTAATATTTAATCTAATTTTATGTGTTTTATTTCAAGTTATTCTATCCAGTGTTGTAACTTTATTTCGAGACACAATTCAGATTTCTAATGATTCTATGATAATTATTTTTGATGGTTTATTTTTGGGATTATTGAATGGTTATATATTGGGAACAATTTTTATTTTACTTAGGAAAAGATTATCACATCCAATCGGAGCTATTCTATTAATCTTAATTAATGGATTAACTCAATTTATATTGTGGATGATCATTTCGCAAAATTCTATGGATTTTGGACTGATTGGCGGTTTGTCTGGCGGATTAATTGCACTGATTAATTTACAGTTAATCAATGATAAAATTGTTCCTACAGAGACGTTGAAATGGTCATGGAATCAGGCTAAAAAAAGTTTAACCAGAAGTTTGTTTTGGGGATTAGGGATTGGAGCTTTCATTGGCATAACTTATACCTTTATTACGCTTTTAAATTTTGCTTTTACAATGACCTATAATAGTATTGATGAATCAATACCAACTTTTTCTTTTAAACTGGCAGAACAGCCTATAGTTCTTTTTGTTTTTATGTTAATTAATATTATGGTTTTCAGCTTAATTTTTGAAATCATCGGAGGAATCATCGGAGGAATTTTAGGGGGATTAATGGGTACAACTATTGAAAACAGGACTATCCCGAATCAAGGAATTTTTCAATCTCTTAAAAATGCAGTTATTTTAAGCGTTGTTTCTATAATATTTTTAGAAATTTTTACTAAAGTTTTAGGTTTTTACTTACCCATTTCAAACGGAATTACATTAGGAATCTTAGTTGGATTAATAGGAGGAGGTGGCGCAGCTATTAAACATTTTATTCTGCGGTGTATTCTCTGTTTAAATCGATCTATTCCTTGGAATTATGCTAAATTTTTAGATGCCGCCGTCGGCTGGATATTTTTACAAAAAATTGGAGGAAGCTATATCTTTATTCATCGCTTACTCTTAGAACACTTTGCTCAATTAAATCGTTAATTCAACATGAAAAACACAACCCGATTATTAATTATTTTAAATATAACGTTAATCTCGATTGCCTTACTTTGGGTCATTGGGGGAAATATCTATGCTCAACAGCAAAAGCAACCTATCGATCAATATTGGGATAATTTTTTTGAAAAAAAAATCGGAATAGTAAAAACCAATCAATCAGCTTTAAAACTCGAAAAATTAAAAAGTATTGTTAATTATTTTAACAAGTTGAATGATAGGGAAGCAATCAAGTTATATTTAGAAAATCAACTAGAAAATCCGTTACAAACTATTGATATTGCCCCCCAACATCATATTTTAACTGATTTTGATCCTCAATTAACGGCTATTCGCCATCAAATTTTAACGAGTGATCCTCCTCAATTGGATACTGAAATCTATTGGAATGCGACTTGGGAAACTCCTTTACCTAGCTTTTTGTCCTTTGCTAATTTACAACAATTTTTAGCTTTAGATAGTTTAGATAAAATCCGTTCAGGTCAAATTCAAGAAGTTTTAGATAATTTAGAACTCAGTTGGAGAATCCGAGAATCCATCAGAAANAGCGCTACGCGCATACGTTAGGACAATTTCTAAATGCAGCATCCACGCATTCTCTGACGGTTTGAAATTCGTTTAATCTCTGTTTCATCCATGTCTTTAAAACAGCCCACCAGTTTTCAATCTTGTTCAAGTCGGGAGAATATGGGGGCAAATACCAAATTTTACATCCGGCTTCTTCGACGAGTTCTTTGATATATTCCCCTTGATGAAAGCTGGCATTATCAATAATAATAATGTCTCCTGGTTCTAGCACTGGCAGCAAACAATTCTTTAACCAGGTTTCAAATAAATCTTTATTACATGACCCCTCAAAGGTTAAAGGAGCCAATAATTTACCTTCTTTCAATGCTGATAGCCAACTGACTCTTTCTCTTCTTTTACCGGACTTGAGTGCATAACATCTTTCCCCTATCGGGCTGTAGCCATACGGGTAATCCTCTCTATTATCAAATCCCGCTTCATCTACATAAACTTTTCTGCTCCTTTCTATTCCCTCTAGTTTTTGAAGAAATTCTCGTCTTTTTTCTTCATCTCTTTCTCGATACCCATAAGTTTTTTTTTTCGACTTATACCCAGTTTTCGACAAGCATAACTAATATTCTGTTGCGTCGCCTCACACCCCCATAATTGGGCCATTTGTTTTTGAGTCTTGTCACTATTTTTTTTCACGAATTCTTTAAATTTTTCTAACTCCTGAATTTTCGGTTGAGTTCCTACTCCTACCTGTCGGCTAGCCTGATAGTCTCCTGTTTCTCTTTCTTTTTTCAGCCACAGATCTAATGTGTTGCGACTTATTTTAAAGAAACGACTTACCTCTATTTTCTTTTCTCCTCTTTTCACGGCTGCGATCGCCTTGGAGCGTAAATCGTAACTATAAGGTGCCGGCATAACTATTTTCCGATATTGAGGTATTACTGCATCTTATCATACTTTTGTCCTAACCATAGCGCGTAGCGCTATATCTTCAATTCTGATCAATAATCTGACTAAACCCGCCCCTCTTAAATGCGATCGCCTCAGAAGAAAGGGCGGGTTTAGGGAGATAATTACTGATCATTAAAGATTGTCTCGGAACCCGCCCCTACGGTTTAATTGTGGATTATTTCCATAACAAAATGTAGGGGCGGGTTCTGTAATTATCTTCAATTCTGATCAATAATCTGACTAAACCCGCCCCTCTTAAATGCGATCGCCTCAGAAGAAAGGGCGGGTTTAGCGAGATAATTACTGATCATTAAAGCTCGTCTCGGAACCTGCCCCTACGGTTTAATTGTGGATTATTTCCATAACAAAATGTAGGGGCGGGTTCTGTAATTA
>NZ_LR734839.1 GCF_900010725.2 Planktothrix serta PCC 8927
TCAACTTAACGCCAAAAGCCTTGAAATCAATTTCAGGCTCAAAGCTAAAACCCGTTAAAACGGGTTAAGAAAGAGAAATTTTGAGTCATCTTTAGATGCCGATCGCTCTTAGCCCGAACTTTAGTTCAGGGCTAACGTGAGTTAAGTTGACACCAATGGGCGCGCCTCGCCCCTACAAAGACATCGGGGTATTTTTTAGGATTAATAATCTTCATTATTATGAGTGTACAATCCCTTTAGACTCGCTATAAAATCAGTTAATAAATACTAAGAATATCCCCCTAAATCCCCCTAAAAAAGGGGGACTTTAAAACAGCTATGGGGGATAATTCTGGGTTAAATAAAAATTAACCCGATTTATTCTTCCTCTCCAGATTCTTCAGAAGTTGATAGACTTTCAACATCTTCTTCCCCAGAAGCGGGAACAATTGCAACCGCAGCAATAGAATCCTCTTCATATAAGCGCTGAACCCGAACCCCTGTGGCACTTCGAGACTGAAGGGGAATGGCATTCACCACTTGACGAATAATAATTCCTCGACTGCTAATTAACATTAACTCCTGAGTTTCATCAACAACTTTTAGCGCCACAACTTCATCTTTTTTGGCATGGGGTTTGAATTTGGTGGCAATAATGCCTTTCCCTGCCCGATTTTGGAGACGGAATTGAGTCACTGGAACCCGTTTTCCATAACCACTGGCTGTGATGACTAAAACCGATAATCCTTGAGAAGTTTCCTGCGGTATTACTTCGGTTTCTATTTCATTTTCCTCGGTGGTTTCTGCTATTTCTGCTATTTCTGCTGTTTCAGATATTTCAGATATTTCAGATATTTCTGCTGTTGTGAGAGTTAATTCTTCCTCGGTAGTTTCTGCTGTTTCTGCCGATATTAGCATTAATTCTTCATCGGTTTCAGGTTCTTCACCCTCCGCTTCAACAAAATTAGAAATAATCGCACTGGGCAAAATATCCATACTGATTAAGGTATCATCCCCTTTCAATTTCATGGATTTAACGCCTCGTGTTGCCCGTCCTAACGGCCGCAATTGTTTATTATTAGCTTTAAAATGAATTGCCATGCCGTGACGGGAACCAATAATAATTCCATCCTCAACTTTTGCCCGTCTCACCCATCGCAACTCATCCCCTTCTTCTAAGGAAATCGCAATTAAACCGTTGGTGCGAATATTACTAAAGGCAGATAATTGAGTTTTTTTAATAAATCCACCTTTTGTCAACATTACCAAATATTCATCATCGCTAAATTCGCTGACGTGAACAATAGAAGTAATCCGTTCTTCCTTGGGAATGGGTAACATTTGGATAATCGGAACCCCTCGCGCTGTGCGGGATGAAACGGGGATTTGATAGGCTCTGATACTATAAACAACACCGCGTTCACTAAAGAATAATACGGTGTCATGATCGCAACAGGTGATAAAGTGTTGAACTTCATCATCCTCTTTCATTTTTGTGCCTTGTTTGCCTTTGGTTGCCCGACTTTGGGCGGCAAAAGTATTAACAGGCATTCGCTTCATATAACCTTGTTCTGTTAATAGAATTAAGGCTTTTTCATTGGCAATTAAATCAGTATCATCTAACTCTCCTTCTGCGTGTTCAATTACAGTACGCCGAGGGGTGTTGAACTTTTGTTTAAGTTCTAGGGCTTCAGATTCAACGATTTCTAAAATTCGTTCTCTGCGGGCTAAAATATCCTCTAAATCCGCAATTTTGACTTGCAGTTCTTGGTGTTCCTGGTCAATTTTTTGAGATTCTAAAGCGGTTAAACGCCGTAATTGCATTTGTAAAATCGCATCGGCTTGTTGTTCAGATAACCCATAATTAGCCATTAATTCTTGTTTGGCTATGGGAATATCTGCCGCATGACGAATTAAGGCAATAATGGCATCTAAATTGTCTAAGGCAATTAATAACCCCAGTAAAAGATGATCCCGTTCTTGCGCTTTTCTAAGTTCATATTCCGTGCGTTTACGGATGGTTTGTTCCCGAAAATGCAGGAACACTTCTAAGAAGCGTTTCAGGGTGAGAATTTCGGGACGGCCATTCACTAAAGCCAACATATTCGCCCCAAAATTTGTTTGTAGGGGCGTTTGTTTGTAGAGGTTATTAAGAATAACACGGGGATAAGCATCCCGTTTAAGTTCAATTACGATCCGCATTCCATCCCGATCGCTTTCATCGCGGATATCGGAAATTCCCTCTAATTTCTTATCATTAACCATTTCCGCAATGCGTTCAATCATCGCGGCTTTATTGGTTTGATAAGGCAGTTGGGTGACAATAATCGCTTCTCGATCGGGTCTGCCTTTATGTTCGATGGTTTCAATGGTAGCAATCCCACGCATGGTAATTGAACCTCGACCATCATTATAGGCTTCTTTAATTCCCGATGTGCCTAAAATTTGTGCCCCGGTGGGAAAATCCGGCCCTGGAATATGCCGCATTAATTCGGCAATTGTAATCTCAGGATTATGAATTAATGCTAATAAACCATCGACTAATTCCCCTAAATTGTGAGGGGGAATATTCGTTGCCATCCCAACAGCAATTCCTGACGATCCATTTAATAGTAATTGCGGAATTCGTGCAGGTAAAACTAAGGGTTCCTGTTGAGAACCATCGAAGTTATCACCAAAAGCAACGGTTTCTGCGTCAATATCTCGCAGCAGGGAATCACTGGTTAAGGCTTGTAGACGACATTCGGTATACCGCATAGCCGCAGGGGGATCGTTATCGACTGACCCAAAGTTCCCATGACCGTTAATTAACGGCGATCGCATGGAAAAATCCTGTGCCATCCGTACTAAGGCGTCATAAACGGCGACATCCCCATGAGGGTGATATTTACCGAGTACCTCCCCCACCACACGGGCGCATTTACGGAAGGGTCGATCGGGTGTTAAGCCCAGTTCGTTCATCGCGTATAAAATCCGACGATGAACGGGTTTCAAACCATCCCGCGCATCTGGCAGCGCTCGCCCTACAATCACGCTCATGGCGTATTCTAGGTAGGATTGCTGCATTTCATTTCTCAGATCCGTCGGGATAATTCTCGACTCAGAGGTACTCATACCTTCAAAAACTCCATTACAATTTAAAATTAGTCACATTTAACCGAAAATATTAGTAGAACTAAAATCATCTTCGGTAGAGGCTCTAAAATCAGCGACTAATGCTTAAAATTGTACCATAATTTGCCTTCTTCTTGGGGGTGAAATCTGGGATTCAAAAATTGACAAAAAACCTGAAAAATGCTAACAGTTATTTATTCTGACGAATTCCTCAACCATAAGACCGGATTATTCCATCCAGAACGGCCAGAACGGTTAACAGCAATTGTAAACGCCCTGAAATCGGTATCTTGGGCCGAACAGTTAAATTGGGAAGTTCCAACTCCAGTGGTCGATCGCCTGCAACCGTTGATCACGTTATTAGAAACGGTGCATACTTCCTCCCATATTCACCAGGTCAAAAAGATCGCGGATCAGGGGGGAGGTTACTTAGATGGAGATACCCCGATTTCGGCTGAAAGTTATGATGTGGCACTATTGGCGGTGAGCGCCTGGTTGGATGGGGTGGATCGGGTGTTGACAACGAGACGTCCGGCTTTTGTGTTAGCGCGTCCACCCGGACATCACGCAGAAGCCGATCGCGGTATGGGATTTTGTTTATTTTCTAATGCGGCGATCGCAGCCTACTATGCTCTGCAACAACCGGAAATTCAAAAAGTCGCTATTTTAGATTGGGATGTGCATCACGGAAATGGAACTCAAGCGTTAGTAGAAGATCATCCTCAAATCGCTTACTGTTCGTTACATCAATCCCCCTGTTATCCGGGAACTGGATATGCCGAAGAACGCGGCTCTTACAACAATGTTTTGAATATTCCGATGTCACCAGGTAGCACAATTGAGTTATACAAACCTGCTTTTGATCGGGGGATTATGCCTTTTTTACAGCAGTTTCAGCCAGATTTGCTGATTGTGAGTGCGGGATATGATGCTAACCAAGATGATCCCTTAGCCAGTATTTCCCTACAACCCGAAGACTTCGGACTGTTTACCGAATATTGTCTACAACTCACTTCTAAAATTGTTTTTGGACTCGAAGGAGGCTATGATTTGCCGAGTTTATCTCAATCGGTTGTAGCGACATTAGAAAAGTGTTTGTAGGTTGACGGTTGACGGCATCAGTGTCAACAATCGCGCTAAAAGCCTTGAAATAAATTATTGCTACGCAACGCTGCGCGAACAGGCGTAGTAGTAGGGGCGGGTTCAGTGGGGTTACGGTTAATCAGAAAAGATCTTGTAGAACCCGCCCCTACAAACCCGTTAAAACGGGTTAATGAACAATAATCTTAGTCATCTTTAGATGACTTCAGCTTTTAGCCCGAACTTTAGTTCAGGGCTTCGGAGGCTTAAGTTGACTCAAATTGACTCAAATCACAAAAGTTAGCCAGATTAATCACAACTTAACATCGCTTTGAATCACTTAACATTCTGCACAGAAAGTTCATGATTAATCTAGGCAAACCTACGAACTTAAATCAGGGTCTGAGCCAGGCATCCCAAGGAGAGGTGATTTATGATGGCATACCGTCCAATACCGCTTGAAGAACTTTTCGGTCAAATTATGTTTTCTAGTGTGGTGACTCGCAGTGACCGTCAACACTTGAGATCTGCTATTTTGGCGGATCGTCTGACTGAAGATGAAAAAGCAATTATTAACCGATTATTGTACAATGTTCGCCGAGGGTGGGTGAAATTAGTCGATATCTAAATGATAGTTTTAGAAGCACAAAATTATCAGCCACCTTTATTTTTTAAATCCATTTATCAGGCATTTTAGAAATTAATTTGAGGCGGTATGATGATGCTATCCTTTGTTTTTCATTTCTCTGGGACTGAATCGCTGAATTTTCGATACAATATCAGTCGTTAACTGCGCGTTCAGGATTAAGCCAAACCCTTGCTATCTACCTCTTTGCTTGTGGCTCACGGTAGCCGTGATCCTCGTCCCCAACAGGCTTTAAATTTATTGGTAAAACGCCTAGGAGAACGTTCAGGTTGTCCTCCCGTTGGAACTGCTACATTAGAATTAGCGTCCCTTCCTCTCCATCAACAGATTCAAGAGTTTGCCAACTTAAGTTTATCTTGGGGATATTCTCAAGTTCAAATTTTACCGTTATTTCTCTCGTCAGGTGTTCATGTTAATACTGATTTACCCGAAGAAATTGCGATCGCCCAAGAACAACTCGGAGCAGAAATTCAACTCCATTTATTACCTTATTTCGGTTCTCAAATCAACCGTTTAGCTTCTTGGATCACAACAAAAATGGCAAGGGTTGAGATCGAATATTGGATTTTAATCGCTCATGGAAGTCGCCATCCTGGGGGAAATCAACCCATTGAACAGTTAGCAACTCAAATCAAGGCAATTCCCGCCTATTGGTCGGTTTCTTTAAACTTAGAAACTCAAATTCAAGCGTTAATTGCATCAGGAGTTCACCGAATTGGAATTATCCCTTATTTTATGTTTTCCGGTGGAATAACAGATGCGATTATTCAATCCCTGAAACAGTTTTCTCAAGAATTCCCTACCGTTGAATTTGAGTTAATTTCACCTTTAGAAATTGATGAAAATTTAGTAAATTTAATTGAGGAATTATTGAGATAAAAGCCCTGAACTAAAGTTCGGGCTAAAAGCTAACGTTATCTAAAGATAACTCAAGACTTGATTTTCTTAACCCGTTTTAACGGGTTTTCGCTCTCAGCCTGAAATTTATTTCAAGGCTTAGAATTCTGCTTCACTCTCACCCCATCACACAAACATCTGTCTTCTTCACTCACACTCGAACTATTCTTAAGATAATCCTTCATCCACTCACAACCCCAAGCTATTAATTGATCTAAATCAAAATGCCACAGCTTAATGGTGTTGTCATCACTGCCAGAAGCCAGGGTTTGGCCGTCGGGACTCCAACTCACACTATAGACCGAACCTTCATGTGAACTCGCAAGGAGGATTTTCCCATTTGCCGACAGTTAAGAACATAGCAAAATTCTCCCTGTTTTAAAGCCTCGTAAAATTCATCATCAGCCGATCTTTTAATATAGTTAGGGGCATCAAGGGGAAGACTCCCCCCAACTTGATAATATTCCAAGCGATCGCTAAAATCAAGAGGTTAAATATTATTAGACAATAGAATAACATTATTTCTTCCTTTTAACACAAAATTCTCAGCCCGTTAGTCAGTTATGGGTTGTTGTTTAGGAATTTGGATGACAAATTCTGTCCCTAACCCCACTTCTGAAATACAGGATAATTGACCTCCATGTTTTTCAACAATAATTTTATAACTGGTCGAGAGTCCTAAACCTGTGCCTAAACCGACATCTTTTGTGGTAAAAAACGGGTCAAAAATTTTAGCTAAAACTTCAGCTTTCATTCCAATTCCGTTATCTGCAATCCGAATTTGTACTTGCTGACCATCTGTTAATAAAGTCGTGATCCAAATCATCCCCGAATCGGCTACAATATCCTCTAATGAGCGCCCTTTATTGCGGTGTTCAATCGCATCAATTGCATTGGTTAATAAATTCATCAAAACTTGATTCAGTTCCCCAGCATAACATTCAATCCGAGGTAAGTTTCCATATTGTTTAATCACTTGAATTGCTGGATGACGGGGTTGTTCTTTCAAGCGACTTTCTAACAACATTAACGTACTATCTAAGGTTTCATGTAAATCAATATCTTTCAGTTCAGATTCATCTAAACGGGAGAAAATTCTTAAGGATTTAACAATATCTCGAATTCGCTCTGCTCCGGTTTTCATAGAGTTGAATAACCGAGGGAGATCTTCAGCAATAAAATCCAGTTCAAATTCTGCTAATATTTCTTCTAGGTTAGGGTCGGGATGGGGATAATATTTTTGATAGACTTCAATTACAGAAAATAAATCATCCAGATATTCTTGAGCATAAGTCAAATTTCCAAAAATAAAGCTCACCGGGTTATTAATTTCGTGAGCAATTCCGGCAACCATTTGCCCTAAACTAGACATTTTTTCGGATTGAACTAATTGAATTTGAGCCTGTTGCAATTGGGTCAGGGTTTGTTCTAATTCTTTAGTTTTTGCAGTAGCAATTCGAGCAGATTCTTGAGATTCTGTATAGAGTTTTGCTTGATTAATTGCAATTTCTAACTGATTAATAACAGACTGTAAAAGCTCCACTTCTTGGGGTTTCCAAGGACGGGGTTCTTGACAATTAGCTAAGACTAAAGCTCCAATATCCCCCGATTGAATTTGTAGGGGAAAAATTAAAACAGATTCTAATTCTAAAACCATTAAAAAATTCCGAATAGCAGGAATTTTACAAGCGATAACTTGATCAATTTGAATGATATTTCCCTGTAAAACAATTTCACTAATCGGGTGCAAAGCGTCCCCAGGATATAATTCAGAAATACTGACTAAATTTGAGGCTTTGGATTCTTTAAGGATTTCCCATTCGGGAGGGTTTAATTCGGAATGATATCCGGCAAAATAACAGCGATCAATTCCTAACAGTTGACGAATTTCTTCTACTGTTGTCTCTAAAATTTTATTCCAATCTAGGGAATTTCTAATCAAATTTGCAATACAATTTAGAATGCTTTCTCGTTCTGCTAATTCTCGCAATTGCGTTTCTGAACGTTGCCATGCTTCTTCTGCTTGTTTGCGATCGCTAATATCTAAGAGTAAACCATCCCAAACAATTGATCCATCCGCTTGTTTCCCTAAACTTCCTCCGGCTTGAATCCATTTTATTTTACCCGAAGGAGTAATTAAACGGTATTGATGTTGCCAAGGTTTTCCCGTATCTACTGCTTCAGCCATTGAATCTACAAAGGCATTGAGATCATCGGGATGAATTAATTTCCAGAGAAAATCAGCATTTTTTAAAATAACTTCGGGTCTAATTTCTGTTAACTCTAAACATTTGGGGCTTAAATAAGTAAAACATCCTTGTCCCTGATGATTATATTGATGATATTGATAGGTAACGCCTGGTACATTTTCTGCTAATCGTTTGAAGCGAGTTTGTGACTCTTGTAATGCCAGTTCAGTTTTTTGACGTTTGATCGAATCATCTGAGGTTTCTAACCAGCTTAAAACTTGCTCAATTTCATCCATTTTTAGAGGTTCAATTTCACAAGTTGGATGATAATGACAGCAATCATAATGGGGGGAAGGAGGCATTATTTCTATAATTAATCCATCCCAAATAATATCGCCATTATTTTGAGGAACAGGTTGGGCGATCGCCGATAAGTATTTTATTTTTCCCGATGGTGTTTGATATTGCCATTGTCGTTGCCAAGGACTTAAATTCTGAGCCGAGGTCAAAAGAGATTGAATAAATTCCTGTTGCTCCCGATCATCAATCCATCCCCACATTAAAGCAGAATTGTACTGAATTTCATCGGGTTCTCGCTCATAAATTTGTCGGCAACTAGGACTCAGATATAAATACTCATTACAACCATCAGGATGCAGCAGCGATTGATAAATGACTCCGGGTAAATGACTAACAATCTGTTGCAGATCAGTTGGCTTCTGTTCAACCTGTCGAATTATACTGGTCATTGTTAAGGTGTGTCTGAAAACCTAAAGAAATTATATCGTTTTTTGAGGTTGTCTGGCTATTCAATGTTATATTTATTAATTGGACTTTTTTCCAGAACCGATTATAGTTCGGATTTAAAACTGGGCTTTTCCTGCAAAATCTAGTCAATCGTGGAAATCAGTTTTTCCTCGCAAAAAGGTTGGGTCAAAGATTCCGTCACCCCAGATAATTGCCGCTTCCCCCAATCCTCAATCTAATTGCGGGCTGTTAATATTATGATAGGTAAGTGATTAAAATAGGGTAATCCGCGTAAAATTCGACAGAATAGAAATAGCCTGATTTTGAGTTATAGGAGGACGTTAAAAATCCGTGTCAAGCCTAGATTATCAAGCAAAAATAGCTTATAACCGGGGAATTAAATGGCTAATTGCTGTCACCCTATTCACCGGAGTTAGTGTCGGAGCCGTTAGTTTTTACTATAAGTTAAAAAACCCGACTTCTGAGCCTGTAACCGCCGGATTACAGAAAGTGGAATTAGGAACTATTGAGAATAAAATTAATGAAGGAGGAACGGTTGAATTAGGGGGACAACGCACGATTAAATCCCCAGAAGATGGTGCAGTTGATCAGATATTAGTTAAGGTGGGCGATCGCATTGTTTTGGGTCAATCTTTAATGACTTTAAGATTTGCCGAACGAGAAACTCTATTAGCCAAAAAACAGTTAGAAATTCAAAAGCAAGAACTTATTGTTGAACGAAATCGTCAAAAAGTAGAAGAAGCAAAAATTAAATTAAAAAACGCTAAACTTAATTATCAAGCAGATTTAAAACAGTATGAACAGGAAGTTCAATCGAAGGAAATCACTCAAGCTATCAAAATTCAACAATCCCAAGCTTTAGTAGAACGTCAACAACAAAAAGTTATTGAAGCTCAAGAAGATTTAGCTGCATTTGAAGCGGAATTAAATAAATTAAATATTCTCTTAGATCGGGGATTTGTTGCCGAACAAGAAGTAGACAGAAAAAAAACAGAAATCCGCACAAAAAAAATAGCTGTACGAGATGCAGAATTAGAATTAAAGAACGCGATTTTCGTATTAAATACCGATAAAAATGTTTTTTTAGAGGTTAATGAAATCAGTAATGGGACATTAGACGCTGAAATTGATCTCCAACAATCTCAGTCTGAACTGCAACAAAACTTGAGTGATCTCAATAAAATGAAAATTGAATATAAAGAACAAACCTTACAATTACAGAATAATCTAGTGACTTCTCCCCTCGATGGCGTGGTGCTCAATATTAATGTTAAACCGGGGGATGGAGTAAACCGTAGTAATGATTTAATTACCTTGGGAGATCCAAGTCAAGAACTGGTTCAACTCAAGTTATCGACCCTTAACGCCAGCCAAGTTAAACCCAATCAATCTGCACGAATTATTATTATCGGCCCTAATTCTAAACCCTTTCAAGGACGAGTTAAACAGGTGAATTTACAAGCCACAACTGGAAGTAATACAAATAATCAATCCAGCAGTTCCTCTGAACAAGCAACAGTTCCTGCTACCGTACAATTAGAGCAACCTACCGGAACATTAATTCCAGGGAGTCCCGTGAGTGTAGAAATTATTTTAGAGCAACAAAAAAATGTAGTTGTGCTGAATACTGAACTGATTCAATCCGAAAAAGATTCCGAATTTGTCTGGAAATTAGACTCCGATAATCAAGCACAAAAACAACCTGTTACTGTGGGATTAAAAGGGTTAACTCAAGTTGAAATTAAATCAGGTTTAAAAGTCGGTGATACCGTTATTATACCTCCTCCCGATACCCCCCTTGAACCGGGAACCCCTATTATTGAACAAGGAGAGGATAGCAATTCTGATTCGCAAACTTGATCAAAATAGTTCAACTTTCTCAGGAAAAGTTAGCCCGGAAATGCTATGATTAAAGGTTTAGATTAATCCTGAATATTGAGATCCGATGGTTAAGCAACCCCAAAATTTGTGGAATCGATTCCAAAACCTGCATCCTTCTTCCCGAAAATTGCTGATGCAATGGATCAGTTTATTTTGCTTCTGTTGTCTAATTCTGATTAGTTGTACTCCCCATCAACCGAGTAATCAATCTGCTTCATCTTCCTCGAATAATGGACGAATTACCATCGGAACTACCTTAAAACCTCGAACCCTTGATCCGGCAGATGCCTATGAATTAATGTCAGGAAATATCCTGTATAATTTAGGCGATCGCCTCTATGATTATGAACTCGGAACTAATCAACTTGTCCCCAGATTAGCCACCGCTTTACCAACCATTAGCTCCGATGGATTAACCTATACAATTCCTATCCGAGAAGGCGTTACATTTCATGATGGAACTGCCTTTAATGCCGCAGCAATGGAATTTTCTATCCAACGATTTATTCAGAATGCAGGTTCTCCCTCCTCCTTATTAGCAGATGCTGTTGATACGGTTCAAGCCACCGGAGAATATGAATTAACGATTAAACTGAAAAAACCTTTTTCTGCCTTTCCTTCCCTCTTAGCTTTTTCAGGAATTACAGCCGTTTCTCCCCAATTTTATGAAATCGGAGAAGGCAAATTTAAACCCAATGAATTCGTCGGAACTGGGCCATACAAATTACAATCTTTTGGGATTGATGTAATTCGTTTAGATGCTTTTGAAAACTATTGGGGAGAAAAACCTGCTAATACTGGAATTGATATTCAACGGTTTTCCAGTTCTTCTAATTTATTTAATTCCTTTCGTAGTGGCAGCATTGACGTTGCTTATTTATCCTTAAATCCTGATCAAATTTCAAGTTTACAGAAAGGAGCAAAAAAAGGGGATTGGCAAGAAATATCAGCGAATGGAAATACTATTAATTATTTGCTGCTTAATGTTAAATCTGAACCTTTAAATCGGATAGAAGTTAGACAAGCACTCGCGGCATTAATTAATCGTGCTGTGATTAATGAACGGGTGTTACAAAATCAAGGAGAAAAACTGTATAGTTTAATTCCCACAACTTTTACCGATTATCAACCCATCTTTAATTTAAAATATGGTGATGGTAATATTGAAAAAGCCAAACAACTGTTAACACAAGCCGGATATACCCCAGAAAATCCGGCAACTGTTGAACTTTGGTATGCGTCTAATTCTTCTAATAAAGGGTTTTTAGGATTAACCTTAAAAGCCTTAGCCGACCGAGATTTAGGAGGGTTACTGGATTTACAACTTAATAGTGTAGAATCGACAACAGCGTTTAAATATTTAGAGGAGGGGATTTATCCGACTTTTGTTTTAGATTGGTATGCAGATTTTCTGGATGCAGATAATTATATTCAACCGTTTTTAGACTGTAGCAAAGGTTCGGCTGAAACCGGATGTGAAAAAGGAGCGAGTCAATATCAGGGTTCTTTTTATTATAGCGATCGCATGAACAAATTGATTGCTCAAGAACGTCAAGAACAAGACCCGCAAACTCGCAAAGCCATTTTTGAGGAAATTCAAAAACTCCTCGCTGAAGATGTTCCCTATGTTCCCCTTTGGCAAGATAAAACCTTTATTTTTGCTAAAAACGGCCTGGAAAACATCCGTTTACAACTCACTCAACAAATCCCCTTTTGGACAATTAAAAACTCAAATTCCTAACCATGAAAAAACTACTTCTATCCCTGTCCATTGCCAGTCTATCCCTTTTATCAATCATTAATCTAGCTATGGCTTCTGACTCCTTGACCGGAACCGATTGGAAATTAGTCTCCTGGGGTAATGAAAAATCTCCCCAAACCCCGTTAAAAGAAACGGAAATCAGCTTAAATTTTCAAGAGGATCAAATTAGTGGTTCATCCGGTTGTAACCGTTATTTTGCATCCTACACCCTTGAGGATGATCAATTAAAATTTGGTGTCGCCGGGAGAACTCAAATGGCTTGTCCTGAAGACATTATGAAGCAAGAAGATCAATTTCTCTCCGCTTTAGAAAGAAGCCAAACTTTTCAGATTAATTCCGAAGGTCAACTGCAAATTACCTATAAAACCGATCTAAGTTCTGGTATTCTAACCTTTGAAAAAAATCCTTAACTCTTGATTTTAACCCAAGGATTTACAAGATGAACTCAACTCAAAAAATCCTGTAAATCCTGGTTAACCAAGGCTTTAGCATTTGACATCCTTAATTAATGTAAACTCCACCCTGATCATTAATCCTTAAAACTTGATCATCCTGCTCAACATCAAATGCTTCTTGTAAGGTGATCTGCAAAATTCCATTTTCATCAATTATTTCCGGTGTTGCTTGAATGAACCCCCCATCGGGTCGATAAAAGGTGACAGTTGTTGGGGTGGTTAATGACTTTAAACTGACCGATGAAGAACTGAACAATAAGCGATCTGAAGTATCTCCAATCACTTGATAAGTAACGGGTGTATTCATTTCATTGACTAATTGAATCGTCAGTTCTCCATTCATCATGGAGATTTGCCCCTGTTTAAATTGACGCTGAACAGAAGGGGGTGTTGTGGTTGAGAAACCAGATCTGGGTATTGCCGGGGTTGATTGGGCAAATGGTAGCATTAAACTACTGGAAAATAAAAGTAAAGCTGGAACTTTAACGAAGTTAAAACTATGCAAATATCTCATCAATTTACCTCCTTAATAATTATTGATCTTGTTAATGAGCTTGATAACGTTTTTAGAAGTGCTATAGAACAAGTTTCCTCTATTTTAACAATTACTTTTTGATTTAACTGCAATCAGAAGTGTTTGAGGAATAATTCAGGCAATAATCTATCTCTTGATATAGAAATAAATTGCGAATTCATCTAACATAAGTTATAGATATTCACAATTTTTTTTGGTTAAGAGCAATAAAAAAAATTATTAATTTGGATTTACTTCTTTTGATAGAGGTAAACTTCAGCTAACTTCCGTAAAGCTAAATTAGAAGTAAAATGTCGTCTCATATCAAATTTTGATCAGGGCTGAATAACCCGTAGTGAGTCCTTCAGGACTCTATTTACAGGCGTGAACGCCTTACTACTAATAAAAAAAGTAGTGAGTCCTTCAGGACTCTAATAGAGGCGTGAACGCCTCACTACTTTTTAGGATTGAGGGAAAATCACGTATTAGGAATTTCACCAATCTGTTCAAGCTTTTTATAGGTTTCTTTACCAAACCCTTCAATTTTATCTGTACCCTTTTGCATTGAGGATTCCAGATTATCCCAACTTAATTCTCCTTTAGTTTCTTTCCAATAATCAATAGCTTTTAATGCTGCTTTAATTTGAGATCTGCTCATTCTAGCCTTTTTGAGTTCTCTCTTAATTTGTTCAGAATTAGAATTTTTGAGATTGAGTTTATGTACTGGAGACGGTGAAGGCGAAGGAGGAATTGGAGAAATAGTTAGTTTTTCTACTAACTGAGTCAGATTATGAACAATAGCCGTTAAATGATTAACAGTAGTTTCAATCTGTTGTAATCGATGATTAATTTGTGTATTTTCAGAAGATATCGTTTGAGATAACGCTTGAAATTTAGTGTTAATATCTTTCATCAATTTCGGCAGTTGTTGTGTTAATTGTACTTCTAATGGTTGTTCCTCTTGTATGATAATGTCTGGAGTTATAGGTTGAATAGAACCACCGCCAAGCAATTGTTCCAATTCGGTTTTCATCGTAATTGCTTGTTCATCGGTTAAATCAAAAACCCAAACCCAAAGACGCTCAATTTCTAATTCTTCAGCGACGATACACCAATCTGCACCATAAACAATTTCATATTCTTTTTCTTCATCATAAGCTTTAGTTCGGCGCACCACTAAAGACCCTAAATTACTTTGATGTTCCCTCAGTGTTTGTGCTAAAATTTCTCGTCTTTCTGGTAAAATCTCTATCGTTTCTGCATTGGGTATTGCAATTTGAAACGTATGAATTTGACCATGAGTAATAGGTTTAATTCCTAAATAAGATCCAATTTGAACCCGACGATCTGATAAACTCATCGATTTTAACTCCCTTTTTTAGAAATTTTAACTAAGTGTTGAGCTAATTCCAGATAACGTTCACTGGCTTTTTGGGCGGCTTCCTTTTCTGGAAAAGTCAATTGATCATCAAATTCCGAGGAAAAAATTGGATATCCTTTATCGGGACAATTAGAAACAATATTCAGCCGAGGAACCCAAGTATGTTCTGGGAATAACTCAATATTATCTTGTTCTCCCACTTTATCTAATATTTCAAAAATTCGACTTCTCATCGACAGATTAAAACTAGAAGAACGTTGATCATACATACTCACAACAATTCCTAAAATCGGTAAAGGTTCTTCTTTAGATTCTCCGACTTTACGAGCTTTTTCAATCACATATTCTAAGGCTCTGACGGGATAAGGAGATAGTTGTGTGGGGATTAAAATGCCTGAAGAAGCCATCAAAGAAATCCCATTCACTTTACTAAAAGACGGAGGCGGATCAATTAAAACAAAATCATAATGATTATTTTTAAGCTTCTTAGCTAAAACTCTATCACTATCAACAGCACTCACTAAATCCGGTTCCTTATAACTTAATTTAATATGGGACGGAACTAAATGTAACTTCAGATTTCCCCATTGTTTTTCAATCACTGTATCCTCTAGTTTAACTCTCGGATTAAGTAATAAATCGGTAATATCTTTTTTTCCTTGATTTTCAATATCTTCTAAGGGGTCAATTCCTAAACCCATTGTTAAGTTAGCTTGAGCATCTATATCAATCAAAAGCACGTTATAACCTAAGCGATTTAAAGCGGCTCCTAAATTAATCGTCATCGTGGTTTTACCCACTCCACCTTTATTATTAAACACCGTAATGATCATCGATTTATTCTCCTGATTAGAATTAGCAATAAATTTTGATTCTGGCTGCTCCGAATTTTTTTCTGATGATTTAGGAGGTTTGGAATTAGGCTTTTTACTCGGCTTAAATAATCCTAACATAGTTGGATTTTGGAATGAATTGGCAATCGCCTTTAAAAACCGAGCATGAACTTTTTGTTGACTTCTTTGTAACGCTTGACTAAATTTTAATCCTATTTTTTTACCCAATAATTTATGTACAAGTTGAAAGTCTTGAATCAGTTGGGATTGAGAATAGGTTAAAATTGTCTGGATATCCCCACTATAATTATAGAGAATTCTAAACTCATAGCCATTGGTTAATAACCCCAAAATAGCTCCCGACTTTCTCATATAATCATGAATCTGCCAACTCGAATAAAAAATTTTTTTCTGAGGTGCTTTAACTTCAATGATTAAATAGGGGGGATGAGGTGCAACTGCTTCATGAGGATGAACACAAAAATCAACTCTAACTTTACGAATAACGGCTTGTTCCCGCCAGTCCTGAGCGTTATACCCTAAACTTTCCAATAGAGGGATAATAATATTTTGCTCAATATCCGATTCACTACTGGCGGGTGTAATTGATGTAAATCCTTGAGAAAGCGTTGAATTTGTTAATAGCATGAAGTGAACAGAGGCACTTTTATCTGATCATATCTGCTTGATCAACAATTAACATCAGTGTAATTACTGATTTTTTGTCACTTTATTTGACTTAAAAAAAAAGAATAAAATGTAGTGAGTCCTTCAGGACTCTCTATTAAGATTGAGTCCTGAAGGACTCACTACTAAAAAACCCTCGGAAATTTAGTGAGGGTTTGAGGAATAAATTAAAGTTGGATTTAATTAATTCTTGTTGTATTCCTTAAAGGAAAGATAAGCATTTTCCGGGTCATATAAATGGCATTGATCGACAATATGAGTCATTAAAGACCAGGAAAAATCAGACTCAGGATAGAGATATTCACCCCAATTATCTTGTAGACTTTTATAGGCTGTCCGTAAATTGTAGAAGGGAATCGCTATGGAAATATGGTGAGGAATGTGAACGTTAATATCGTGACACAAAAACTCAACCCAAGCGGGATAATTACAGTGAACAGTTCCCGATAATTGAGCTAAAGCTTCATTCCAATCTTGGGGTTCTTGAAATTGAATATCCGGGGTTGTGTGATGAACGAGGGTGAAGGTACTCATCCAGAAATGGTAAACTAACCAAGGCATTAACCAGAATTTGGCAAAGCCCCCAATTCCGATTGTAAAAATCATTGTGGGGAATGCGATCGCAGCACATCCGATCACAAATAGAGAAGAAAATTTGACCTGTTCCCGTCCTTTTCCTTCAAATTTGCGCCAATCAAAGTGAACAATTGCCCAATGTAAAATTGAGGCTAACCACCAGAACCGTCCCCGTGTTAATTTATAAGCTACTTTTACGATTTGAGGGGAGGCTTCATAGTTTTCGATTGTCCAGGGTTCCCAAGCATTATCTTCCGTCAGTTTATTGGTATGTTTATGATGGTGATTATGTCCTAAACGCCAACTGTGGAAAGGATAAATTAAGGGAAGAAACGCGATATGACCGACTAAGTTATTCACCCAACGACGGTCAGCAAAAGAACGATGTCCGCAGTCATGACCAATCACGAAAAATCCTGTTAAGGCTGTCCCGGTAAAAATCCAAGCGAAGGGAAGTAAAAACCAGGGAGAGTAAGCGATCGCAAAATAGCCAGCAACAGCAAGAACAACATTAATAAAAACAGTCAGCCAAGCTTTTTTTTGATCTTTGAGAAAGACTTCACGCGGTAGACTTTTGATAATGTCTTTTAAACGTAAGTTTGATGGAAAATTAGCAGAAGATGCTAAGGTTTGAGGTTGAACAGATGATAATGTCATAGAATCTTTTAAACTTTTAAATTCCTTAGCACTAAAGGCTAGGGTCGTACTAGAGTGGTGGGGTTTTATGTTCCCAATTTTCGATGGGTAGCCTGAGAAATCACCCAATTTTCCATGAAAAACATGACCTGTCTCGAAAAAACAGGCTGTTTCCATTTATCCGTTGCGGCTTGACTCCGATGGTAACTTTTTCTAAACGGAGTTCGACGCCAACTGGGGTGTTTAGCAGTTTTTAGTTTTTGCTAAACCCAGCTAGTGATGATGGGGATAGGGAGTTGAACTCAGGGAGCAACTTAACAAGTCTGTGGGGGTGATGTTGTTTCTTGGCGCTGTTGCTTGATGGTTTGCAATTCCAGGAGCAAGGTTTCAACTTCAGCGTGCAAATGCAGAAACTTCACTTGCTGATCGGCGCTGTACAGATTTTTCATCGCATCAATCGTTAGAGGCTTAGACATAACAGAACCGGAAGTCCGGCTTGAAGGGGCATCTAAGGTTTGAGTACGAGATGCAGTCGAGGAACGATTGGACATCAGCAGTTGATTTGACATCTAAAAATGTTAGCTCAACAAATCTTAACTATATTTTACCCTGAATGTTTACTCCCATTGAAAAAAACATCAAAATTGATGGGTTTTTTCACGGAATGTCAACGAAAAGGTAAACTAAATAAGGAATACACCCAACGGCTGATCCTGTCAACTGATACAGTTTATAGATTTAAACCGTTAAGTGGATTCTGGGTTATCATGAATCTGTTAATTTGTCAATCCTTAACCGGATTATTTTTCATTTATTAATTAATTACTACCAAGATGACGTTGACTTTGCCTACAACCCAGTCCTCATTAAAGTGCTGGCCCGGTCTGATTGAAGCCTACCGCAACTATTTACCTGTTTCTGAAGCGACCCCCGTTATTACCCTACAAGAAGGCAACACGCCCTTGATTCCGGCCCCAGCTATTGCCGAACGCATTGGCAAACAGGTGCAGGTCTATCTGAAATATGACGGACTCAACCCCACAGGCAGCTTTAAAGACCGAGGCATGACGATGGCGATTTCTAAAGCCAAGGAGGAAGGCAGCAAAGCCGTCATCTGTGCTAGTACCGGAAATACCTCGGCTTCGGCGGCGGCCTATGCCCGTCGAGCCGGAATGAAAGCCTTTGTCTTGATTCCCGATGGTTATGTGGCGTTAGGGAAATTAGCCCAAGCGTTATTATATGGGGCGGAAGTTTTAGCGATTCAGGGCAATTTTGATCGAGCGTTGAATATTGTCCGGGAGATGGCTGAAAATTATCCGATTACTTTAGTTAATTCGGTCAATCCCTATCGTTTAGAAGGTCAAAAAACGGCTGCTTTTGAGGTGGTGGATGCCTTGGGAGATGCCCCCGACTGGTTATGTATTCCGGTGGGAAATGCCGGGAATATTAGCGCCTATTGGATGGGATTTTGTCAATATCATTCTGTTGGTAAATGTTCTCGTTTACCTCAACTGATGGGATTTCAAGCCGCCGGAGCCGCGCCGTTAGTGTTGGGTCATCCGATAGAAAATCCTGAAACTTTAGCAACAGCTATTCGGATTGGAAATCCGGCGAGTTGGGATATTGCGGTTGCGGCGAAAGATGCCAGTAAAGGCAGTTTTAGTGCTGTTACTGATACAGAAATTTTGGATGCTTACCGATTATTAGCTTCTGGGGAAGGGATTTTTTGTGAACCTGCGAGCGCCGCGTCCGTGGCGGGATTATTGAAAGTCAAAGATCAGGTTCCAGAAGGAATTAAAATTGTTTGTGTGTTAACAGGTAATGGCTTAAAAGATCCTGATACCGCTATTACTCATAGCAACAATAAATTCAAAGCCGGAATTGCACCGGAAATGGAAGCGGTTGCCAAAGTTATGGGATTTTAATTTGTTAGTAGAGGCGTTGAATATAGCGTCTCTACTGAGTTATTTACAGTTAAGTTTGATGAACCGATTCAAGAATTTATTGGAACTTTTCAAAGATGACTAGGCTCGATGGCTTGAATTTGGGAACACCAAGAAAAATCTTTAACATTGAAAGTGTAAATCCGGGTGATTTGATGAGATAACATAATCGCAATATGAAGTAAGTCAAAAATTCCTCCATTGGTCACAGGTCGTTCTTCCAATAACCTCATCCAACCTTCAAAAAGATCGAGAGGAGTTGAGAGCAAGCAGACATGAGGCTGTTGACAAATTCGTTGAATGCGGTTAATGGCTTCTGTTGGCTCTAGGGGTTTTGCTAAGATAGCAGGATTCGTAATGTAGGAGTAAAATTCTGCTAAAACTTGTGATGAAACGCAGAGAATTTCTGTTTCACAGGGTCGAAAGATTTCTAATGCAGACCTGTGGTGAGGTGCTTTGGTATTAGCAACATAAGCGAGAACGTTGGTATCAAGATAAATTCGTTTAGATTCTGTTGCCATAAAGTAGACTCCGATTAAACGATTGAAGAATTTCACTTTCAAAAAACAACGCAGTTGGATCAAATTCTGATATTTGATCTTCTGTTAATGGGTTTTGATGTTTATTGATACCCCTAAATGTGTTGATCATTGCATCAATTTGTTCGATTTGTTCGGGAGTCAAGCCAGTCACATCAAGAGTTTTAGTCATTTTAGGTGAGAATTAGGATTTACCGATATTCTAACTTAAAATTTAAAGGTTGTTCTAATCACACCAATAACCGCATCATGATTATTATTATTTTGGGCGGGTGCTGTTAACCAAATTAACCCAGGAGTGATCGCAATATAATCATTTAATCGATATTGATAAGTTGACGATTAACAGTCAACTGACAACCGATAATCGACAACCCAAATCCTATCCCTCCTCAATAGGAGGTAATTGGGGTAAAGGTTGCTGTTGAGCTTCGGGAAGTTGAGGAATACTAGAGGAATATTCTGGCGGATCTGGGGTTAATATTGGTAATATTGTGGGGGTAGATTGAGGTTGATTTTGAGCTTTGGTGAGTAAATCAACCGTATCTCCTAACGCTGTTGTTAAACTATTGCGAGTGTCCAGATGAGCCGCTTTTTCTGCTTCTAAAGCTTCGACAAGTTGATGAATTTGTTCACGACCGCGATCGCGTTCTAACATGACTTCAATTAATTTAGTTTTGATGTCATCTAAGGTTTTTAATTGATCAATTTCTTGACGAACTGCGACCCGCACTTGTAACTCATTCGCAAGCGGAGATAAACGTTGCCATCGTTCTAATTCTCCCCGGAGTTCTCCCATTTGTTCTAAATACCGTTGCGCTTCTTGGCGTCGTTGTTGCGCTTCAGTATTATAGCGTTGTCGCCATTGATCAGAACTTTCAATTGCCGCATTCAGATCCCGTTGGGTTTGCGCCAACTGTTGTTTTAAGCGTTTAATTTCGTCTAGCCACTGCCGAACATCCTGGGTCATAAGAACTGGGGAAAATAAAAAATCGGGCAACTGATCATTTTAAGAGTTTACCGAATTTTGGGTAAATTCTGTTAAATCTGATGCAAATACTGTTCAATATAAGTTTTCAGGGTTTCTAAATTGTGTTCAATGTTTGTTACCAGTTGAGAACAAAGGGAAATATTCTGCTGTTGTGTAGCATTTTCCAGTTGATAAGCTAGTTGAGAAATAATTGTTGCTCCGACATTAGCACTGGAACCCTTGAGACGATGAGCATATTGTTGTAAACTGACAAAATCTTGATCGGCGATCGCTTGTCGAATTTGACTAAAATCTTGATCAGTGCGATCTAAATAAACCCTTAATAGTTTTTGTTGAAAGTCTTTTTTCCCTCCCGAAATAGCTTGCAAGCGTTCAATATTCAAGGGAGTTTGATCAGCCGAAACAGAAGGGATTTTCGCCTTGGTTAATCCAGTCGTTCCCAAAATTTTTGATTTCTGATTTTTGTACTGAATTACCTTTGACCATTTCTCCAAAACCGCTTCTAATTCTTCGGGTTCAACGGGTTTACTGAGATAATCATCCATACCCGCCGCTAGACATTTTTCTCGATCTGTTGGTAAAGCATGGGCTGTCAACGCAATAATAATAGTATGATGATCCTCATTTTCTTGTTGTCTTAATTGCTGAGTTGTGGCATACCCATCTAATAAGGGCATTTGACAATCCATAAAGATGACATCATAGTTTTTCTGAGCCAAAATTTCCAGAGCTTCCTGACCATTATTGGCTAAATCGGCTTCATATCCTAATAAGCTAAGTTGATTCAAAATCACTTGTTGATTAATCGGATGATCTTCGGCTAGAAGAATTTTTAAGGGGGGTTTGGGTTGGGTTTTAATTTCCTGATGCTTGGATGCTGCGGTTTGACGTTGTTGTTGCAGACTGGATGAAATTTGATTCGCCATTGCTGTTAATAACGCATCAAATAAACGAGACGCTCTTACGGGTTTAATTAAATAACTAGCAACTCCTTGTTGTAACATTTGTTCGGCTAGATCCCGTTGATTCATCATGGTCATTAAGACTAATTTAGTTTGGGATAAATTGCGATCGCCACGAATCACCTCAGCCATATTATCGCCATTACTGCGTAATAATTGTTGATCAAAAATTGCAGCATGATAGGGTTCTCCTTGAGTCGTGGCTTGATGTAATAAAGTTAGTGCAGATTCTCCATCCGTGGCTTCATCTAACTGCATTCCCCAAGATTGAGTTAAATAGCAAATAGCTTGGCGAATGGTAGCACTGCTATCAACAACTAATAGTTTTAAGTTCATTAAACTCGGAGGAACTAATCGATTTTTGGAGGCTTCTCCGGTTAAGAATTGAGCCGTAAACCAAAATTTTGATCCTTGACCTAACTGACTGGTAACGCCAATTTCACCTCCCATTAAATTGACCAATTGTTTAGAAATAACTAACCCTAATCCGGTTCCTCCATATTGGCGAGTTGTGGAAGAATCTAATTGTGAAAAACATTGGAAGAGTTGCGCTTGTCCTTCCGGGGAAATCCCAATACCAGTATCGGAAACTTCAAACCGTAACAGGGTCATTTTAGAGGTACTAGAGAGTTGATTCACCCGCACAACAACTTCTCCGGTGGCGGTGAATTTGATCCCATTTCCTAACAAATTTAATAAGACTTGACGTAAACGACCCGGATCGCCGCGTAACTGACGGGGGACTTCAATATCCATAATCATCGCCAGTTCTAACCCTTTTTCTTCGGCTTGAGTTGCGACTAAATCAATAACAGTTTCTAAACAATTTTCTAAATCAAAATCCAAACTTTCTAGTTTCATTTCTCCGGCTTCTAATTTAGAAAAATCGAGAATATCATTAATAATTGCTAATAAATGTTCCGCACTGATGCGAATCCCTTGAACAAAATCCTGTTGTTTAGAGGTTAATTCTGTTTTTAATAATAATCCTGCCATTCCCATCACTCCATTCATAGGCGTGCGGATTTCATGACTCATATTCGCTAAAAATTGAGACTTTATGCGGGCATTTTCTAAGGCGGCTTCCCGTGCTTCTACTAATTCATCAATCCGATCCGCCGCAATCACCACACCGCCAATTTGTTGATTCGGTTCATACCAAGGATGAATCGCCCAGCGAATCATACTCTTTTTGCCATCAGCATCATAAAATACATCTTCAGGACTGGAAATAATCTTCCCTTTTAATACCTGTTTAAACGCATTTTTCCAAGCATCAGGCATTTGAGGAAAAGCTTCTAAACCTTGTTGTTTAATAGAAGGAGACTGTTGATTTAATCCGACTAAACCAAAATCCGACAGCCATTTATCACTATAAGCAATATAACACATTTCTCGGTCAAACATTGCCATAGCAACGGGAGCATGGGTAATAATTTGTCGGAGTTGTTGACGTTCTCTTTCAATAGCATCTTCTACTTGTTTTCGTTCGGTAATATCTCGACCTGTTCCATACATTAATCCACTACTTGCAACCCGAACACAATTCCAAGCAATCCATTTATAGGTATTATCTTTACACCGTAACCGAGTTTCAAAGGAAACAATCAAAGCTTCTTGGGTATTTTCATCACTAATAGTCGCCTCAACAAAACTTAAATCATCGGGATAAACAAGGGATATAAAGGAAGTTTGGTGTAATTCCTGGGGAGTAAAACCGAGAATTTTTTCAACAGAAGGACTGACCCGTTTTAATTGTCGATTCCGATTAGCAATAATTAAGATATCAACGGATAACTCAAAAAAGCGATCGCGTTCTAATTCTAATTCTTTACGAGCCGTTATATCTTCAATTACACTAATTCCATAGCGTTTTTCTTCTCCTTGCCAATAGGGAGATTTATCTAACCATGACCCCAAGGAAACGGTTAAATTAATCCAAACAATGGAGCCATTTTTACGCAGATAGCGTTTAGCAATTGAATAACTGGGAATTTGTTGATTAATTAGTTTTTGAAATAAATATAAATCGGCGTCAATATCATTAGGATGGGTGAGATCGGATAGCCGAGATCTTAAAAGTTCATCACGGGAATAGCCTACAATTTCACAAAATTTTTGATTGACTTTTAACCATCTTCCAGATAGAGAAACATGACCAATTCCGACAGCAGCTTGTTCAAATGTATCTCTAAATAAGCGTTCTTGGGCATGGGTTTGAGCAATTTGTAAGGCTAATTTTTGATCTAATTTCTGCATTAAACATATTGCAAAAATCGACCCCACAATGCCTAGTCCTGTGACGGCAAACATCGAAATCCACGTTAATTGAATTTGCTGGTTTTGAACCAGTCTTCGTTCCTCAAGAAGACGTTCTTCTTCTTGAATAAATTGACTAATCTCTTTGCGGGTAATTTGCATTTGTATCCCCGCTTGCAGGAAAATATTTTGTAATGTTGCTAATTCTTTGGGCCTTAGACTAGAAGTTTGCAGCGTAGATAAGTAATTTTTTAATAGTTTTTGGGATTGATTGATAGCAGATTCAATCCTTTGAGTTTGTTGGGTTTGACGAGGATTATCTACTACTAAATCCTGGAGTTTCTGTAGAGAAATAGGTAAACTTTGATCTACTTTTTGATAAGTGTTTAAATATTTTTTTTGGCGAGTTAACGCATAATCTTTAACACTAATTTCTGTGGTTAAGACTTGAACCAGTAAGTCCTGAGCTTGGTTATGAACAAGATAGGTATGGCGAACTCGATTTCTCGCCTCTTGGGTTTGATACTGGAAGGTGGCAATAATCACCAGACCAATTGTTAAACTTGATATGGGAATTCCGATAATCAAACTAGCGCGATGACGTTGGATAAACCGCAGCCACTGAGGTAAGGAATTAGTAAAATCTGTGTTCATATTTTATAGGAGGGAACAGCTTAACAGGGAACAGGGAACGCCGGAGGAAAGGAGTTTAAAGTTCTCGCGCTGATTCTATGTTACCTCTAATGTTTCAACATGATTGCTACGACCCTTTCGATCAGTCAATCAACCCAGGGATCATGCTATCTACAAAAACACCGCTCTGAAGCGAGAACGGTGCTTAGGGGGTGTTATGGGTGTTATCTAATCAAAACCATAACAGATGAGGACTCGGCTTTGAGTGCAACTGTGTGCTAGTTCTAAAATTGTCACAAGAATCAAATTCTCTGAGATTTTGATTAATCCATTGTTTTTATCTCAATTTTAACCGAGATAAAAGAAACCGAGGAATTTGATCTAATTGAGCAAAAAAAAGATTCCATAAATAAGGATATTGAGGAAACTCTTTAATCAATAAAATATCCGATGTTAAATAAATTCTATAACCCTGCTTTTCCATCACAATATATCGCACTTGTTCCGGTTTTGGCATTGCATGACCAATAATTTTGTCGGGTTCATAGAATTTAGCTTGGATAAATAAACCCAAAGTTCGATCCAGACTCCAACTCGGAATCCAAGTTAATGCACCCATAAGTTTTAAGGTTTGACTGAAATCTGATAAAGATACTTTGACTTTTGAGGTTTTCCAGATCTTATTATTAAAATTTTCAAAATGGATTCCTTGCATATCTTTTCTAACTCTACTCTGATTCAGGGCTAAGAGAAGATCAAGTTTGTTATTTAAAGGAACAATGGGAACAGCTAGCAATTCTTTGTGGTTTCCTTGTTGATAGGGATAGGGGTTTTCGGGAGTTTTGTAAGCAATATCTAGTTCATTAATATTAGGAATACTAGACCAATCTTTCTGAATTTCAGTTACATTCTGATGATTGATACTTTGAACTTTTAATCTTAATACCCAACTTTCGGGAAATCGAGCAAAATAATTAACCGTAAGCTCTAAAATATCAGGACAAATAAAATCATCATCATCCAGAGCAATGACATACTCACTCTTAACGTTAAGTAGTCCCGTCATTCTCTGCAATACTTCTCCCTTAAAAGGACTAATAATGACTTCAATTCTAGGATCAGGAAAGTTGGGAATGGGAGTATTAGGAGGATAAACAAAAATAAATTTAACATTCCCTTTAACCTTTAATAACTGTTCCAACCAATAATCAGAAAATTTGCCCAAGGTTGCTGTAACAATAGATAAAATCGGATCAGTATTGGAAGCATTTGATGAAAACATAAATTTATCTAGCGATTAACTATTGAATAGGTTGTAAAGTTAACTTAAAGTTGTATACTACTATAATATCTTGAAAAAAATTGATCTGCAATAGCCGAAATCCTGTTTTTTAGGGAATTGGGTTATGTATCGTTTAATTCCGATTGGATCATAAAATATGAATATTCTGATCATCTCCTCTACGTTTCCCTATCCACCCAGTCGGGGAGGAACGGAGATTAGGACGTTTAACTTGCTCAAATATCTCCATTCTCGCCACGCCGTTACCTTGGTGACACAACGACATTCGGGGGTTAGTGATCAGGACGTGGAAGAATTGCGTCAATGGGTGAGTCAACTTTTAGTTTTTCCCTATCCGGGCGAACCTCGTTCTGGAGCTATTGCTAAAGTGGGACGGTTGGTGACTTCTTTAATTAAAAGCACCCCTCCCAATGTGCTTTATCGTTATTCAAAAGAAATGCAAACTTGGATCGATCAAGCCGTTGAGCAAGGCAAATTTGATGTAATTACTTGTGAACATAGTGTGAATGAAATTTATATTCGACCCTCCTATTTAAACCAAGTTCATACCGTTGTTAATATTCATAGTTCTGTCGTTGGTTGGACTCGTAACCATTTAGAAATGGGGGCTTCTCCCCATCCCCAACGCGATCGCATTTACTTAAATTTACTCTTAGAACGCTATGAAAAACGGTATGCGTCTAAATTTCATGATTTAGTCGTAACCACCGATGATGATCAAAAACAGTTTCGCCAATTTCAACCCCAAGGTCAAATTCATGTTGTCGCCAATGGCGTTGATTTAGAATTATTTCCGATGCGATCGCAAGATCCCAATAATCATAACCTAGCTTTTGTCGGTGCGATGGACGCCTCCCATAATATCGATGCGGCTCGATTTTTTACCTTAGAGGTTTTACCCGCCTTACAAAAGTGTTATCCTGATACAACCTTTACCATTGTAGGCGCGCGACCCGTTCCAGAGGTTCTACAATTAGCCGATTATCCCGGTGTAATTGTCACTGGAGGCGTTCCGAGGGTGGTGGATTATTTACATCAAGCAACGGTTTGTGTTACCCCGTTACGCAGTGGCTATGGGATTAAAAATAAAACCCTAGAAGCAATGGCCGCCGGGGTTCCGGTGGTGGCCAGCGATCGCGGCTTAGAAGGGTTAGCCGTTGATGGGCCAGATGATCCCCATCGCGCCTTACGCGCTAACTCTGTTGCTGAGTATGTAGAAGCCATTAGCCGACTGTTTGAACATCCCCACCTCCGACAGCAATTGTCGCAAAATGGGCGATTATTAATTGAAACTGAATATACTTGGGAACGAGCGGGAGAACTTTATGAACAAGTCTTACAATAACCGTATTCAAAGCCCACGTCTTTTAAGCGTGGGATGTAGAATACCCGCCTTTTGTTAGAGTGAAGGTTAATGAGAATTTTGATTTGCAATATATTTCTTGATGGTTTCACTTGTTATCAGGGTTGACATGACTAAGATAACTCGGACGATTAAACTAAAATTCGTGGAGCTTAACCGTTGTAAAGCTCTTATGTTTGAGCAAATGACGGAAGAAAACACGCGAATTGCTAACAAGTTGTTGTCATTGCCAATTAAAGAACGGCGTAAAATGACAACAGCTAAAATCATGTCCGAGTTAAAATCTGCCTTGGTTAATCAAGTTATCCGACATACCACATCACCCACAGGTCGTAAAACCAAACGATATAAAGTTCTTCCTGTGGAAGTTAACAACCAAAACTGGAAGTTAACTCAAAAAGGGAGTACCTATTCAATTAGTTTCCCAACCCTCAAAGGTGAAAAAAGAATCCCCATTGAAGTTGCATCCCCTCATTGGCAACCCGTTTTAGATGGATTGTTAGAGGGAACAATTCAAGGAGGTTCTTTTAAATTGATTAAACATCGAAATAAGTGGTATGCCTATCTGTCAATTACTGAGGATGTTCCCGAAGTTAAGACGGAGAAAAGATTGGGGTGTGACCGAGGGCAGAATAATTTAGCGGTAGTTGCACCAAAAGAAGGTTTCGGCAAGTTCTTTAAAGGTCACAGCGTTAAGCATCGAAGACGCTATTTTCAACAAAGAAGGCAACAACTTCAAGAAGCTAAGAAGTTTCGAGCTTTAAAGAAATGGAACAAAAAAGAGCGACGATGGATGGATGCAATTAACCATACCGTTAGTCGTAGAATTGTTCGTTTTGCCGAATACCATAATGCTGATGTTGTTATTGAGGATTTAGAGGGATGTCGTAAAACTATGAAACAGAGCCAGAAATCTCGCTCTGATTCCGGTGAATCTCGACATAATTGGTCTTATTATTCTTTGGAGCAAAAACTTAATTATAAGTTGGCTCTTAAAGGATTAAAACTAATCAAAAGACCTGCACCGTATACTTCTAAATCTTGTTCAACTTGTGGTGTTATTGGTAAGAGAAATCGGCACGATTTTAATTGCCCTAATGGTCACTACCATAACTCTGATTTGAATGCTGCACGAAATCTATCTCAATGGGATGGTTTCTCATGTGATTTAAACCTACACCAGAGATGCTTCTGTAATGGATTCATCCGGTTTAAATTATGGGGCGCTTGGCACACCCCCGAACTCGGTGAATACGGTTAAACAAGAGTACATCCAATTGTTTCTTTTTGACTGGACTAGATACGAGAATCCCACCCCAAAGAGCGTAGCGTAGGGGTGGGAGTGTCAATCCGTCGTTAGAATAACCCCATCTTACCTCTAAACCTCATGCTGAATCCTTTAAAGACAGGTCATCAACCCTCTCCCCGAAAAAAGGGTCAACCCCTAAAACCCCAATCGAAAACGGGTAAAACACCTGTCCCATCAGGAGTACAGCGTCGTCAAATTCGACGTTCTCCAACTGCTGTTTTACCTCCGGGAAAAAAATCATCCCCCTTAAAACCCTTGGTTAAAAGGGGTAGTCAACCTTTGTGGATGCTCTGGAAAAAATGGGCCGCAGATGGGGTAGCATTTACCTTGTTGTTAGGAGGAACAACCTTAATTGGGGGCTGTGCGTGGTTTAGTTATCAACTGATTGTTAATCCTGATATTGGGATTTGGCTGAATCAATTTTTACCCGCTTGGACACAAATTTCTCTGCAACGTCGAGACTCAATTCTCACCTTAGATGAAATTAATAAAACCCTGAAAACCGAAGGATTATTAGCCGGAAAATCCCTAACTTTACCTCAACTGGATTCCCGTTCAAAAGATGTCAATACTCCGATCTCTGCATTGCCTCTACAATCTTTATTAGTCTCGTCAGACAAGATTATTCAACAGTCAACGGATTTATTAATTCCGATTTTAAAAAGTCGCCCCTCTAGTGTGGCTCATCCCTGTGAAGGAGTCTGTCAAGAAATTGTGCAATTGCGGGTTTATGAAGCGGTTCAAACTCCCTATCAACGACCAGGTAGCACTCAATATTATCGCTTAATTCAACAACTCAATACCCAAGGGCCAGCCGAATCTTTTGTGATTGCATCGTTAATTGGAACCGAATCTAATCAACAGGGTTCTAATAAACCTTTACCATTAACTCGACTCACACAATTTAAAGGCAAAATTCCTCAAATGGGTCTTTGGTTTAATCTCAATAGTGAGCGCGTGATGGGAGAAAAAACTGTTCCCTATGGACAGATTATTCATTACAATCCCAGTTATCATTATTTGAGTATGATGTTGGAATGGAAAAGTGCCGCCGGACAACAACCAATATGGCAGGAAATCACTAGCGGAAAAGACCCGGAATTATTAATTGAACAAACGATTGGGTTAGAACCTCAGTTTAGTATTTATCAAGTACAACCGTTTAAATTTATTCCTAACCCGATTCAATTAACGGCAATTTCTTTAGATGAAGCCTTCTTAGATGATTATGATTATAGACAAGCCTTACGATTAGCTAGAAGTGGATTATGGTCGCCTGCATTAGATTTAATTAAACCCTTGAAAAAAAATGTAGTGTCTGGAAATCGTGCTAATTTGAAATGGTCAACTGCTGTTCAAGCTCAGTTAGATTTAATTGAATTTCATGCTAAAATTACTAAAGCGCAAGCGATTGCGGCTTGGGCGAGTCCCAGTCAACAAGTATTAGCAACTTTAATTGATGGACGCTGGAATGAGGCGTTAGATGTGTTAAAAAATAGTCCTGGAAATCAGCAAGAAATTGCTAATTTATTAAGATCGAATGGAGGAAGAATTAAAAATCGTTTGAATGCTGCGTTATTAGAAAATCCTGAACAACTGGATTTAAAAACCTGGGGTGCTTTAATGATTGCGGCTGAAGATGGCAGAAATGAAGCAATTACTTGGTTAGATCAACAACCCCAAACCGATCAAAAAGACCGCCAGGAAATTTTAGAGTTATTATTAAAATCTATAGAATAAATTCATAGACAAGAGAACAGGGAATAGTAAGGAATTTAGATACCTTTACATTGCTGGGTTTATTTATGTCTGACCACTTAGAAAAAATTCCCTCCCCACCTAACTTAGATGTTTTAGAAAAAGCTCGAAAGAACGTTGCTTTTTATTTAGACGATATTAACACTCCTATCGGAAAACTGGTTAATTTAACCTTAACCGGGTTAATTTTAACCTCCTTAGCCAGTTTTATCGCTCAAACTTATCCGATTTCAAGCTTAGTTCATTCTCGTTTAGAATCCTTAGATTTTATTATCTTAATTACTTTTACTATTGAGTATTTATTGCGATTTTGGGCGGCTGACAATAAAAAACAATTCGTTTTACATCCTCTATCTATTATTGATTTAGTTATTATTATTCAAGGTTATCTCAGATTTTTAAATTTTAATTATTTACGAATATTTAGATGGTTTAGAATCCTGCGATTAATTCGATTTATTGATGTTAAAATCTCAATTTTTCGGATTAAAACTGAAGATGGAATAATTTTAGCTCGGATTATTTTCACCCTGTTAACAATTATTTTTGTGTTTTCCGGTTTAATTTATCAAGTCGAACACCCTGTTAACCCAGAAGTCTATAAAACCTTCTTAGATGCGGTTTATTTTTCCGTTGTCACCATGACAACCGTAGGCTTTGGGGATGTGACTCCCTTGTCAGCAATGGGACGACTTTTAACCATTTTAATGATATTAACAGGGATCGCTTTAATTCCTTGGCAATTGGGAGATTTAATTAAACAATTAGTCAAAACAGCTAATCATATTGAACTCGTTTGTTCAGGATGTGGGTGGTCAGTTCATGATAACGATGCTCGATTTTGTAAACGATGTGGGACTCCATTAAATGATTGATTTTTTGTTGACTGTTGACTGCTGTTATTTTTGTTTTAAAACAATTAAAGTAATATCATCATACACTTTATGTTTGCCAATATGCGATCGCACATCATTAATCACCCCTTGACGAATTTCTGCTGCGGTTAAATGCCAATTTTGTTTAACAATTTCACAAAGTCTTTCCAAAGAATAAAATTGACCTTGATCATTTTCAGCTTCCGTAATTCCATCGGTATAGAGAACCACACCATCCCCGGAATTTAATTTAATATTAACAGACCCAATAAAATCAGTAATATCCGCTTCTAAACCAATGGGAAAACCTAAATCCATCGTATCCACTCTTTCGATAACGGGATGATCTTCGGGATCAGATTTAGAGTGTGAACGCACCACAATCATTTCTTCATGTTGACCGCAAATGCTTAAAACTCCATTATAATAATCAATTAACGAAAAGGTTAAATTTTTATCGGATCTCATGCGTTGAACATTATCATAAATCACCCGATTTAATGTGGTTAAAAAATGAATCGGATCGGTTTCATTATTCGTGATTAAAGTTCGGACTGCTGTTTGTACCATTAACATTAAAACCCCCGATTCTAACCCATGTCCGGTGACATCTCCAATGCCAATTTTAACCATACCATTATTATACATCACATCATAATAATCTCCTCCCACTTCGTCCGCAGGTTCCATATAACCCGCAATATCTAAATGTACAATTTCTGCCAGTTCCCGCTCATTGGGTAAAATCATTTTTTGCAATTGACGAGTAACTTGTAACTCCGCACTCATGCGAAGATTTTCCGAGGTTAACTGCTGGTTTAGAGAGGTAATTTCTTGATTGGCTGTGACTAAAGCAACAGCAAGATTATTAAAGGATTTAGCCACTTCTGCTAATTCATCTTGATTCTCCAAATGTAGGGTTTCATTCATTTCTCCCGCAATCATTTTTTGAGAAGCAATACTGAGACTATTGACAGTTTGCATAACGGATTGATAAAATCCAATAAATAGATAAATGACTATTAATAACGGAATCAAAACCAAGATAAAGAGAAAGATTTGTCGATGCAGAAAACCGTCAATACGACGCTGTAATAAAAAATCTAATTCATCAATGGTCTGATCCCATAACATCAAACTTTGTTGAATATTGATTTCAGCGTCTTTAAAATACTGTGGCATATTGGTAGTGTCTCCTGTGCGAATCACATCAATTAGTCCACTATTGAGAGTCTTAATATTATCGGTGAGTAAATTCAGATCAGCCTCCAGTTTTGGACGCAAATTTCCCGGCGGATTATGCTCAAAAGAAACCTCTAGTGCGCGTTTGAGTTTGTCATTATAATTCGTTAATAATCCTGAAAGGGTGGTAATTGTCCAATATTCTTTTTGAGTTAACTCCTGTTGTTCCCGTTGGCTAATTTCTTGAGTAATTAACAGAATATCCACTAAAATTTTATGAATTTCTGGTAATTTTAACAAAGTAGTATCCATTAAATAATAGGTATCTAAATCTGGGTCAAGAATTAAATTAGATTGATCTCCCACTTGAAACCGGAGTTGATTTATTTGTTCTAAAATAATAGAAATATAGACTTTTTGAGTTTGTAAGCTCCAAATCTTCTGATTTTCTTCTAAGGTTCTCCAACTCTCTTTCAATTCTCGAAACAAATCACGGGTTAATAATTGATATCCGATTTTTTGATCCATTTTCTCCAAAACTTTAATCTGATCGGAAATTTCTAGTTTGAGTTGTTCTAACTGAGTCTGATCTTCAGGACTAAAATTAGGGTTAGCCATCAACAATTGAGCTTGATAGACTTTGGGATAAAGTTGACGCAGGGGACGGAGATAGATATTTCCTAACTTTTCCTGAGCCGCAAAATCAATCCGACTCTGAACTTCAGAAATTAGCAGATACATCATTAAACTCAAAGGAATAATAAAAATACAGCTAATTAAAGCAAATTTCTGAGGATATTTAAGTTTATTAATCATAGAAATAGCGGGTTTTAAAAAATAAATGATTTTCATAAATAATAACTACGATTTTTTTTATAGCAGTCGCCAAGGCAGTTAGGACATAGACTAATGCTAAAACCTAAACTTGTGTTCCTCTTTTCCTGTTCCCTGTTCCCTTATATCTTTATTGGCATAAATTCCGATCAATCTCTTCAATTTCACGAGATGTTTTTAGATAATCCTGCACCCAATTACAAGCATATTCCAATTCGTTAAGGCTCCGAATTTTTTTTAAATCCCAGATAATCACGGTACTATCATCTCCTCCTGATACCAGCGCATTCTGATCCGGTGTAAACTCCACTGTATCAACAATTCCTTGATGTCCGGGTAATGTTGTGATTAATTCTCCTGCTAAATTCCATAACTTAACCGTATTATCAATTCCTCCGGTTGCCAAAAATTTGCCATCGGGACTAAAGGCAACTCGTGTTAATCCGCGACTTTGACCTAAAATTGTTTTTAGTAAGGTTCCATCCCGATGCCAAAGTCGCAGAGTATCATCCAAACTCGCCGATGCAATTAAATTTCCCAAAGGACTAATCGCCACACCCCAAATGGCGCCTTGATGTCCTTTTAAGGTGGCGATCGCCTTTCCATCCGGTGTCCACAATTTGACTGTCCCGTCTTCACTCGCAGAGGCGAGGATTTGACCATCGGGACTGAAGGCTAGTTTCCAAATTCTTTCATCATGAGCATTGACACTGTGTAAGAGTTTCCCCTGAAGATTCCAAAATTTCAGGGTGTGGTCATCTCCCCCGGAAACAATCATTTGGCCATCGGGACTAAACACCGTTGAGATCACATTGGCTTGATGGCCGTTGAAGGTTCTCAATCGCTTTAGGGTCGGGGGGTCAGTGTCCTGAATTTCAAATAGCTTAACGTCGGGTGTCCCTCCTCCTGCGATTTTCTGACTATCGGGACTAAAGGACGCACCCCGGCTGATCTGATCCAAAACCTGAATTAAAGTTCCGTCCCGATACCAAAATCGCAGACTTTGATCCCCACCGCCTGAAAGTATCCAGCGATTATTGGGACTCACCTGCACATCCCAAACAGTATCCTGATGTCCAGACAGGGGTGTCAATAAATAGAGATTGCGTTGCCACAATTTAACCGTACCGTCATCACTCGCAGAAGCCGCCATCAACCCATCGGCGCTCAGAGCCACATCTCGAATCACCGCTTGATGTTTCTTCAAAGTCCGCATCAACGCGCCATCGGATGTCCAGATTTGAATAACATTACCCTTACCACTGGTGGCAATAAATTCACCGTTTTCACTACAATCAACTCCGAGCATAACATGGTCTCCCTGAAGGGTTCTAATTAACGTTCCGTCAAGGTTCCAGAGTTTAGCAGTGGCGTCGGAACTCACGGAAACAAACAGATTGGTCTGGGGACAAAAGGCCACATCCCAAACCGTTCCTTGATGTCCTTTGAGGGTTTTGAGTAATCTTCCGGTTCGACTCCACAGTTGCAGGGTGCCATCCCATCCCGTTGTTGCTAGGGTCTGACCATCCTGACTAAAGGCGACGTTCCAAACAGCAAGCTGTTGGGTATTGAAGGTTTTGATCAGTTGTAAAGAATTGACCGACCACAATTTCACCGTCCCATCGCCACTGGCTGAAGCGATCGCATCCCCCTGGGGACTAAAGGCGATCCCCCAAACGGGGGCCAAGTGTGCCGAAATCTGTCGAACGAAGGTGCCATCTGCTCCCCAGAGGCTGACTTGACCGTCTAAACTGGCGGTGACCAGCAGACGACTATCGGGACTGAAGGCGACTCGATGCACGGTGGCTTTGTGTTTTAAGGTTTTGAATAAGCTTCCATCTCGTTTCCACAGCTTTACCGTTTTATCATTACTCCCAGTGGCAATTAATTGACTATCAGGACTAATATCAACCGTTAATACTCCGCCTTGATGCCCAATTAAACGGTTGAATTCATTTGCCCCATACACCGACTGTCTCAAGGCTTTTTCTACTTTCAGGCTCAGTTGAGCATCGGCGTCTGGAAGTTGTTGGAGATATTTTTGAGCTTTAATTCCATCGACTAAAGCATCTAATTGATGATCAGAGGCAAATTGTCCTTCTGAGGAAGAAACTAAGGCTTTAATTTGATTAATTCTGGCATTTTTTTCGTTAAATTTGGCTTTGTGAAATTGAATCAAAACCTCCATCGCTAAGAAGGTAACGACGATTAAACCTAAACTGACCACGCTGAGTAAAACCCGTTGCAGTTTGGCAGTTTTTCGTTCCTCAGCAACTTTGGCTTCCACGGCTTTTGAGCGTTGAATTTCTAAAGCTTGTTGGGTTTCCTGGCGATCTAATTCTTCACTTTCACTTAAAAATTGATAGTCTAAATCGCTTAAACTTTTGTCTTTTGCCCAATTTTTAGCCTCAATTAAGGCTTGTCCCCGTAACAAACGAGAATTATCCTGTTTGTCTAAAGCAACCCAAGCTTCTAAGGATTGAGAATAGGGGCGCAGAGTTTTCAATTGTTGATTCACCCACTCTGAGTTAAAGACGGTTTGATAAATTCGGTTTTTAACGGTTAAAAATCCATTTTCAGGAATCACCAAGCCGGATAAAATGAGTTCAATTTGTTCTCGACTACCATCGCAAGCAATCGAGATATTTTGTAAGATTTTTTGATAAATTTCGAGTAATTTTTCAATCCATTTTTCATGATAAAAAAGCCGATCTCTAATGGTTCTTAAATGTTCTGGCTCATCTTGAAATTCCCAACTTTCAATAAATTTAGCTCGGACTAAAGACTCAATCCAAAAAGCTTCTATTCCGGCGGGAATGAAAATTTTTTCAGGGTTACTGACTTGATTAAGGGTTTGGATGTACCGACATAATTTTTGAGTTAAAAACGGTTGTCCGTTTGTCCAGGTCAATATTTCTTTTAATACCACTTGTGGTTGTTCACAATAGGGGGCTAGTCCCTCAGCTAAAGGTTTGGCTTCATGGAGTTTAAAGCCTTGTAAGGGAATGGCTTTTCCGATATTAAATGGGGTGTGAGTTTTATCGCTCATTAAATCCGGTGGGGTGGCGACACCAAAAATAGCAAAGGTAAGACGGTTATATTCAGGGTTAATCGCTCGTTGATTATAACAAAATCGAATCAAGGCAAAAAATTCATCAACAGAAAACGGTAAGCTGAGAATATTATCAATTTCATCGATAAAAATAATAATTTTTTCCTGGGGAAAATGCTCTAAGAGTAAACTTTCAATAAAAGCACTGAAGCGACTGACTAAAGAAAAGTTTTCCTGTTCATTCCACCAGGTTTTTAAATTAAAGGTTTCTAGTAAATTAAACCCTAATAATAAGCTAGCGATCGCCCCTTTATACCATTGAATAGGAGTGACTGTTTCACTGCCAATTTGGGTCATATCTAAGGTAGCACAATAATAACCTTCCTGTTTCAGCCGATAAAGTGTTCTGACTAATAGAGAAGATTTTCCCATTTGTCGAGCATTGAGAACATAACAAAATTCTCCGGCTTTTAAAGCTTCATATAAATCTGTATCTGCTTGTCGAACTACATAAAACAGATCGTCATTACTGAGGCTACCCCCAACTCGATATTGATAAGTTGTCATTAGGGAATAAAATATATTGATTAAAATTCATCAATTAAAATTCATCAATATTGGAATTGTAAAAATGAACTCAATTTAACTTGATCTCTGCCGTTATTTTTGGATTCATATAGAGCTTCATCTGCTGCTAAAAACAGCGTTCCAATATCACCCGCATCCACACCTGGAATTGTACTAGCAACTCCTAAACTAATGCTGACAGATTCATGACGAGCGGGTAATTTTTCGGTTTTAAAGGGTAAAGCTAAAGCTTTAATCTTCTGACGGACGGCTTCAGCAATATAGAGGGCCCCCTTAGCATCGGTTTGAGGAAGGATCAGCACAAATTCTTCACCCCCATAACGGGCTACTAGATCTCCTGGACGTTGAACGACACTGCGAATGGCTTGAGCGACCTCGCGTAAACATTGATCCCCGGCTTGATGACCATAGGTATCATTATAAATTTTAAAATGATCAATATCACAGACAACTAAAGATAATGGGGCGATTTCTCGCAACATTCGTTTCCATTCTATTTCTATCCGGTGATCAAATTGTCTGCGGTTAGCAACTTCTGTGAGGGGATCAATATAGACTAATGCTTTTAATAGGCTATTTTCTTGTTGCAACTGTTTTAATTTTACGGCATCATCCTGGTTATTTCTGAGCAGTTGTAAGCCAAAATAAAGACGATAAAGTTCACAGGATGAGGCGCAATAATTTCCGGCTAAATTCACTAAACCTAAACTATATAATTGATAAGCAATCATCGGTTCAAGTTGAATACTTTCCGACGCGGTTGCTACTCGTTGCATCGCCATAGCCAGTTCTGGTTTTTTGTGGAGGATCACCCAGAGAGATTGTAAATGATCCCGATAAATTCCAGTTAAGGTTGCAGAGGTTTGTAATAATTCTTCAAAGGTAATCAGATCACAACCTAAGTGATAAAGAGCCAGATGAACTAAATAGGGATGTCCTCCCACTAAATCCGTTAATTTTTGAATTTGATCAGCCCTTAAATTGATTTGATAACGTTTGGCTAAGTCTTTAACTTGATCAAGATTAAAAGCCGGGAGTTCAATCGCTAAACCAATATTAAACGGAGATTGATTAACATTTAAAGATACATAAACTTCTGTCGATTGTACTAAAACTAAATTCAGGTTTTGCCAAATTTTATTTTGTCTTCCCTGTTCATACCAAAATCGAATTAAGGGAAGAAAATCTTGAATAATATTGTTGTATTCAAAGACACAATTTAATTCATTAAAAGCTAAAAATAAGGGCTGATTAATTTGGGGTAAGATATAGCTTTCTAAGTAAAGTGTACAACTGACTTTACTTCCCATATCCTCATCCCAATAATCCGTTAATTTAGGTTCAAGTTCCAATTGTCGAGCAATATTAACACACAGCCATCTGAAAAATTTATTTGTATTCTCAAAAATAGCGGTATCAGTTTGGAGAAAATCAATTAAAACAGTTCGGTATCCTAACACTTCAGCATGGTTCATGAGCCTTAACATTAAAGAACTTTTCCCCATTTTTCTAGGCGCTTTCACTCGCAGTAAACTCCCCGATTTTTCAATTTCTGCATAGGCCAATCCTTCACAGGGAAGACGTTGAATATAAAATTTGGAATCTAAAGGAATTGGACTATCAGGAAATTCTATGACTTCTTTATCCGAAAATATAGGGTTTAAAGACATATTATCCCTTGGGGTTATAACACATTGTTACTATTCAACAGAGGGTTTGAACTGTTCAGCAGTAGGGTTTGATCATCGCTGCTGAGTTGTGATTAGCGAATGGATTAAAGCATAGGCTACAATTAATATAGAGCCTTACTGTCCTAAATTCAACTTATTTCTTTAAATACAGATGAATACGAATACAGCAAGCTAGTCAAAAGATACGCTGAAACAAATGTTACAAAAAGTTGGATTCAACATCCCCATTCTTTAAGATTAGAATCATTTCCTGTTCGGTTCAGGAACGGGAGTCAAGGGGATGTATCTCAATTTAGGCTAAAAATAAAACCCCCTTCAAAGCTCAGGATATGCCATTTTATAGGGATCTACAATTTCGTCAAATTCTTCGCTGGAAATATAACCGAATTCCAGACAAACTTCTTTTAAAGTTAGATCTTTTTCCAGAGCAATATGAGCAACTTTGGCTGCGTTATCATAGCCAATTTTGGGAGCTAAAGCTGTTACCAACATTAAGGATTGTTCAACATAACTGTTAATTTTCTTACGATTAACTTGTAATCCTGCTAATAAAAAATCTGTAAAATTATGACAACTATCCGATAAAATTGCTACCGATTGAATGAAATTAAAAATGATCATCGGTTTGAACACATTTAACTCAAAATGTCCCTGAGAACCCGCAATACTAATCGCCGTATCATACCCAATTACCTGCGCGGCTACCATTGTCATCGCTTCGCATTGTGTGGGGTTAACTTTCCCTGGCATAATTGATGAACCGGGTTCATTTTCAGGTAAAATTAATTCTCCTAAACCACAACGGGGGCCACTTCCTAAAAACCGAATATCATTGGCAATTTTCATTAACGAACAGGCTAAGGTTTTTAAGGCTCCACTCGCCATCACTAGACCATCATGAGCCGCCATGGCTGCGAATTTATTGGGAGCAGAAATAAAGGGTAATCCTGTGATTTGATGAATCTGATTTGACACTTTTTCGGCAAATCCTTTGGGCGTATTTAATCCAGTTCCGACCGCAGTTCCACCAATGGCTAATTCATATAAATCGGGTAAAATTAGCTCCAGGCGTTTTAAATTCCCATCCAATTGAGCCACATAACCCGAAAATTCTTGACCTAAAGTTAAGGGAACAGCATCTTGTAAATGGGTTCTCCCAATTTTAACAATATCGGCAAATTCTTCGGCTTTAGCTTGTAACCCATCTCGCATTTTTTTGACACTGGGAATTAACCGTTGAGTAATGGCAATAGCTGCTGCAATGTGCATTGCTGTAGGAAATGTATCGTTAGAAGATTGAGACATATTGACATGATCATTGGGATGAATCGGGGTTTTACTTCCTAAGATTCCTCCGGCTATTTCAATAGCTCGATTGGCAATAACTTCATTAACATTCATATTAGATTGGGTGCCACTTCCGGTCATCCAAACTCGTAAAGGAAAATGATCATCGAGTTTGCCATTAATAACTTCATCGGCGGCTTGCACAATTAATTTAGCTTTGTCTGCGGGAAGTTTTCCTAATTCTTGATTCGTAATAGCGGCGGCTTTTTTGAGAATCCCAAAGGCAGTAATCACTTCTTTAGGCATTAAATCATTACCAATGCTAAAATAATAAATAGAGCGTTGAGTTTGCGCCCCCCAATAGCGATCGCTCGCTACCTCAATTTCTCCCATGCTATCGCGTTCTTTCCGGGTTGGTTGTTCAGTTGTCATCTTGAGAGTTCTCCCGATTCAATGTCATTAATTATTAATTTTATCAAAAAGGGGAGCAAGAAGACTCATCCCCAAATTTTGATCAGGGGTTACAATCTGATCAAGAGCAGATTTGAGGAAAAAATTGCCCCCTCAAAAAATAAAAAATTGTTTCTAATAAATAGAGATATTTGAGTTAAATTTATTCAATTTTCAAGCTTTAAAAGTTAGGTTATATCCCGCCCAAGAACAGCGCATCTATAGGGCTACGCATTATAGTTAGGACACTTCTAAATCCAGCAAACTCATTCCCTGTTCACAGATACAGGTCACGGGAAGCCCTACATCCCTCATCTTCTGTCAACTTTTGGTAAACTAATTTTAAGGAAATGTAAACAGTTGTTACTGGAGATGCCGTTCAACTTGAACCTGAAAACTCTACTGTATCGCTGGTTTACATCATTTCTACCCAGGGTATCAACCCCAAGATCACTGTTGAATCATTTGGAGCTTCATGTTAGAAATTAATTCCTCAGCGAACACCCAGCTTGAAACCATCCCGTCTTCCGCCTCTAATAGCAACGGAAAATACCCCAAAATGAACGGACAAGAGGGTTTTGTCCAACGGCATTTAGGCCCCAATTTTCAAGAGATTCAACAAATGTTAAAATTATTGGAGGTTTCTAGTTTAGAGGATTTAATTGATCAAACCATTCCCTCAACAATTCGCCTCAATCAAAGCTTACAATTACCAGAAGCTTTAAGTGAATATGCAGCCCTGAATCAATTAAAAGCGATCGCTTCTCAAAATAAAGTCTATCGTTCTTTTATTGGCATGGGTTATGCCGATTGTATCACACCCGGAGTGATTCAAAGAAATATATTAGAAAACCCCGGATGGTATACCGCTTATACTCCCTATCAAGCGGAAATTGCCCAAGGTCGTTTAGAAGCGTTACTAAACTTTCAAACCCTGATTATAGACTTAACGGGATTAGAAATAGCTAACGCTTCCCTATTAGATGAAGCAACTGCGGCTGCTGAAGCTATGAGTCTGAGCTATGGGGTTTCTAAAACCAAAGCTAATAGCTTTTTTGTTTCTCAAGATTGTCATCCCCAAACGATTGATGTCGTCAAAACCCGTGCAATTCCCCTAGGCATTGATATTATTATTGGAGATCATCAGACTTTTGATTTTAATACTCCTCTCTTTGGATGTCTTCTACAATATCCGGCTAGTGATGGAATAATTTATGACTATCGAAACTTTATTGAAACCGCCCATAACCATAACGCTTTAGTCACAGTTGCGGCGGATATTTTAAGTTTAACGCTGTTAACGCCTCCGGGGGAATTCGGAGCAGATATTGCGGTGGGAAGTACCCAACGGTTGGGCGTTCCCCTGGGTTATGGTGGCCCCCATGCAGCCTATTTTGCCACCAAAGAAGCCTATAAGCGCAACGTTCCAGGGCGGATAGTTGGTGTTTCTAAAGATGCTCAAGGAAACCCAGCATTGCGGTTAGCATTACAAACCCGTGAGCAACATATTCGCCGCGATAAAGCTACCAGTAATATTTGTACCGCCCAGGTTTTATTAGCGGTAATTGCGAGTTTATATGCGGTGTATCATGGGCCGTCTGGACTCCAACAAATTGCCCAAACTATTCATCAGTTAACCTTAACCTTAGCAGAAGGGTTAAAACGCTTAGGTTATTCAATGGGAACAGAACCCTTTTTTGATACAATTAAAGTAGAATTAGGGGAAAAATCCTTAACGGAAATTCTGTCAGCGGCCGCAGCTAAAGAAATTAATCTCCGAGTCATTGATCAGCATACAGTTGGGATTAGTTTAGATGAAACCACAACAATTCAAGATATAATGGATTTGTGGGAAATCTTTGCCGGATCTGAGTTACCTTTTAGCGTTGAAGAGGTCTTAAAAACCTCCGAAAATATTACCGCATTTACTCGCAAATCTGCCTATTTAACCCATCCCGTTTTTAACAGTTACCATTCCGAAACAGAACTCTTACGCTATATTCATCGCTTAGAAACGAAGGATTTATCGTTAAATACTTCGATGATTCCGTTAGGTTCCTGTACAATGAAATTAAATGCAACTGCGGAAATGATTCCGGTAACTTGGCCGGAATTTGGTAAACTGCATCCTTTCGCCCCCAAAGAGCAAACCCAAGGCTATCAAATTCTGTTTGAACAGTTAGAAAACTGGTTAGCTGAAATCACAGGATTTGCTGGGATTTCTTTACAACCCAATGCAGGTTCTCAAGGAGAATATACGGGATTATTAGTAATTCGGAAATACCATGAAAATCGAGGAGAAATTCACCGCAATATTTGTTTAATTCCTGAATCTGCTCATGGTACAAATCCAGCTAGTGCCGTGCTGTGTGGGTTTAAAGTGGTTCCTGTTGTTTGTGATGATCAAGGCAATATTGATATTGCCGATTTGCAAGCTAAAGCTGAAAAACATCAGAATAATTTAGCTGCATTAATGATAACATATCCTTCGACTCACGGGGTATTTGAAACCGGAATTGAAGCAATTTGTAATATTATTCATGCCAATGGTGGACAAGTTTATCTGGATGGGGCGAATATGAACGCCCAAGTCGGGTTATGTCGTCCAGGGAATTTTGGGGCCGATGTCTGCCACCTAAACCTGCATAAAACCTTCTGTATTCCTCACGGGGGCGGTGGGCCAGGAATGGGGCCAATTGGGGTAGCCTCTCATTTAGTTCCCTTCCTCCCCGGTCATGCAGTGGTGGAATTAGAAGGAAATGACCGCATTGGGGCGGTTTCTGCGGCGCCTTGGGGGAGTGCAAGTATTCTAGTGATTTCTTGGATGTATATTGCCATGATGGGGGCAAAAGGATTAACAGAAGCGACAAAAGTGGCAATTTTAAATGCGAATTATATTGCCCGTCGTTTAGATGAATATTACCCGACTTTGTACAAAGGAAATCAGGGATTTGTTGCCCATGAATGTATTTTAGATTTACGTTCTGTGAAGAAATCCGCAGGCATTGAAGTTGATGATATTGCTAAACGTTTAATGGATTATGGATTTCATGCGCCGACGGTTTCTTGGCCTGTAGCAGGAACCATGATGGTAGAACCAACCGAAAGCGAATCAAAAGCAGAATTAGATCGATTTTGTGATACTATGATTGCCATTCGTCAGGAGATTGCTAATATTGAATCGGGGGTTATGGATGCCACAAATAACGTTTTAAAAAATGCTCCTCATACGGCAATATCGTTAATTTGTGGCGAATGGAATCATCCCTACTCCCGTGAACAAGCCGCCTATCCTGCACCCTGGACAAAAGAGCATAAATTCTGGCCGTCTGTGGGACGCATTGATAATGCCTTTGGCGATCGCAATTTTGTTTGTTCTTGTTTGCCCATGGCAGCTTATCAATAAAGGCTAATCTTCTCGTTAAAACCCTCTGTGTCTCTGTGTCTTTGTGGTCAACTTCTAGGATTTTAATTGGCTTGATACAGAGACTACAGACACCACATCCCCCTAAAATTGGCCCCAGAAATCTAGCAATTTAAGATTTGTTGCGAAAATTAACGTCCAAAACGGTACAATAAATTCCGTTCAGAACCCGCAGTTTAGGTTAGCATCCCAAATCCTGATGTTTGTGGTCTGATGTGGGGTGTCAACAAAACTGCGGATTGTTCATAAGGTCAAATCAAAACATTCGTGCAATTATCCAATCGGTCTAACCAGGCAACCCTTAGTGCCTTATCAACCCAAACCGCAGAAGTACCCTTTACTCTCCAAGATGTAAAAGCAGCGATTCCCGCCCACTGCTTTGAACCCTCAGTTTGGAAATCTCTGAGTTACTTCTTTCTTGATATTTCCATCATCGCCGGGTTCTATTTCATCGCCTATAAACTCGATTCTTGGCTGTTTTTCCCCATTTTTTGGGTGATGCAAGGAACGATGTTTTGGGCGTTATTTGTTGTCGGCCATGATTGCGGTCATGGGTCTTTCTCCAAAATCAAATGGCTGAATAACTTAATTGGCCATATTTCCCATGTCCCCCTGCTTGTCCCCTATCACGGTTGGCGGATTAGCCACAGAACTCATCACGCCAATACTGGAAATATTGACACTGATGAAAGTTGGTATCCGGTGACGGAAACCAAGTTTAATCTGATGCCTTGGTATGAAAAGCTATTTCGCTTTTATTTGCCTTTGCTGGCCTATCCGATTTATCTATTTCGGCGATCGCCCAATCGTCAAGGCTCTCACTTTCTCCCCAGTAGCCCTCTGTTTAAACCCTCTGAAAAATGGGATATTATTACCAGTACATCCCTATTAGTGGTCATGGTAGGCTTTTTAGGATTTCTCACCTATCAATTCGGATGGGTGTTTTTCGTGAAATACTATTTCATGCCCTATCTGGTGTTTGTGATCTGGCTGGATCTCGTTACCTACTTACATCATAGTGAAGCTGATATCCCCTGGTATCGAGGCGAGGATTGGAATTTCCTCAAAGGAGCTTTATCAACCATTGACCGTGACTATGGGTTTATTAACCCCATTCATCATGATATTGGCACTCACGTTGCTCACCACATTTTCTTAAGTATTCCCCATTATCATTTAAAAACAGCAACGGAAGCGATTAAACCGCTTTTAGGGGATTATTATCACTATTCCAATGAACCAATTTGGAAGAGTTTTATTCAATCCTATTGGTCTTGTCATTTTGTTGCTGATCAGGGTTCAGGAATCTATTATCAATCGGGTTGGAAGTCCAAAAAAACCGTTGATTAAAGACTGAACAACTCAGAAGCGGGGTTTCGGGTTAGGAATCCCGTTTTTTTCCTTTCTAAAATTTGAAAAATTAACTCTGAATTTGATATCATCAAGTTTATATCCCTATTCTGTCACTCTCCGATATTATTCCTGTTTCCTGTTCCCTGTTCCCTGTTCCCTGTTTCCTGTTCCCTGTCCCCTGTTCCCTCCCTATTGAATTTTAACGTTTAATTGATAACTAGCATTCCCACGAGTTCCGCCAACAACAATTTCATAATTTCCAGTGGCGGGTAATTTCAAGCTAGACTGGGTGGCTTCTGTTTTCAAAACCTGCCCATTGGGGGCAATAATATCAAAAACAGCGTTATTTTCTAAAGCGGTAATTTTAACATCCATTCTCTGCCCTTTGTTAGCTTTTAATAAATAAATATCTCGACTCCCCCGTACAACAGATTGACTCACGGTTGCTGAATTTTTGCCCGGTGCGAAACGAATTTGAGACACCAAACAAGGTTGTTTTTGATAAATCACCCGTCCGGTATTCAGAGAATCGGCTGTTAACGTCCAGGTTTCTTTGCTTTTTTGGGTATCTAACTCAATTTTTGTGGTAATATTTAAGATTAATTGATTTCCTTTTTTTATTCCTTGTAACGTTTGAGTATAGGACGTATAATAGGATTCTTTTTCATTATGAATCGTTGCTTCTACTCGACCTGTGACTTGATTATTACTATTAATATAAATCCGGGCGATGGAGTCTATATTATCATTAGCAACGGCAAAACAATAACCTTGAATTGAGGAAGAGGGTCGGGAATTTTGAGCGAGTTGTAGGGGAAAATTAGACGGAATGGAAGCTACAGGATTAACCTGGGGTGTAACATTCAGGAGAGTTCCGACAACTGCCACAAATCCTAATATTTTCATCATTATTTTTACCTAGTTTACTTTTGACTTTTAACTATTACCTAGTTTACTATTACCTATTACCTAGTTTACTATTGCCTATTGCCTATTGCCTATTGCCTGTTCCCTGTTCCCTGTTCCCTGTTCCCTGTTCCCTGACATAACGTTCGGTCTTCGGGACTGACCATTGAATTTGTTTTTAAATAATTCTGTACCCAATTACAAGCATAAGCGAATTCGTTCAAGGTTAAAACTTGATGTAAATCCCATAACATCACCGTTTTATCCACACTAACAGAAGCCATTGTTTGACCATCGGGACTAAATTTAACATTATAAACTTCATCATTATGACGATTTAAAGTTTTAACTAAAGTGCCATCGAGTTTCCAGAGTTTAATCGTTTTATCTTGACTTGCTGATGCCAATAACTTTTGGTCAGGACTAAAGGCTACCGCCATAACAGTTGCTGTGTGTCCCTTGACGGTATTTTCATAAATAAAGGATTTAAGCTGAGGATTCCAACGCCATAATTTTACGGTTTCGTCTCGACTGGCGGAGGCTAAAATCTGTCCATCGGGACTCAAAGCCAGTCCCCAAATCCCATCTTGATGACCTGTTAAGGTTTGTAGGAGTTGACCGTTCAATCCCCAGAGTTTTATGGTTTTATCGTCAGAACTTGAAACAATCCAATCACCCTTGGGCGCAATTGCTATTCCCCAGACTTGACCATTATGACCCTTCAAAGCTTGGCGGAGTGTGCCATCGATTCCCCAAATTTTAATCGATTCATCCCAACTTCCAGAAATCAGGGATTGATTATCGGGGGTAAATTTTATCCCCCAAACCCCGCCTTGATGTCCTACTAGGATTTGATTGGGATGGGTGATAAATGTTCCATTTTTAGCTTTTTTCCAAAGTTCAATCGTCCCATTTCCAGAGGCTGATGCTAACCATTGACCATCGGAACTAAACTCAACCTGATGAACCCACGAGTTTTGTCCTGTAAGTGTTTGTAATAATTTCCCCTGTTTTGTCCAGAGTTTAATCGTCTTGTCTAAGGATGACGAAGCAATGGTTTGACCATCGGGACTAAAAGCGACTCCCCAAACGCTGTCTTGATGACCGATTAACCGAGTTACTAAACAATCTTTGGTTTTCCAAAGTTTAACACTTTTATCCCAACTCGCCGAAGCAATGGTTTGACTATCGGGACTAAAGACAATCCGATTTACTTCTCCATAATGTCCTAATAAAGTTTTATAAGGGGTATAAACAGAATTCTGGACATCTTTTCGCCAGAGTTTTATTTCTTTATTTCGCATTCCCGCCGCTAAAAATTTCTGATTGGGACTAAATGCCACATCCCAAACGTCATCTTCAAAGGGGCCAAAACTATCGATTAAAATTCCTTCTCGACTCCAGAGTTTAAGGGTGTTATCTCGACTCCCGGAAGCAATCAGTTGACCATCGGGACTCCAATTCACCGCCATAATTTCCCCCTGATGTCCGGTCAAGGTTTTTAAAAGTGTGCCATCGAATTTCCAGATTTTAACCGTCTTATCTGCACTTCCAGAGGCGAATCTCTGACCATCGGGACTAAAGGCAACCGTTCTAATTGGGGCAGAATGGGCGGGTATGGTTTTTAAGAGTTTTCCATCTATTGTCCACAATTTTAAGGTGTGATCAAAACTAGCCGAAATCAGAATATCCTGAATCGGACTAAAACTAACAGCCATGACTGATTTTTTATGTCCATTTAAGGTTCTTAAATAGCTACCATCGGTTTTCCACAATTTAATTGTTTTGTCTGCACTCGCCGAAGCCAGGAGGGGATGGCGGGGACTGAATGCTAACCCCGTAATCCCACCTCCATGTCCTATCAGGGTTTTCCATAATGAACCATCCGGTTTCCACAATTTAATTGTTTTATCCTGACTCCCAGAGGCAATTAAATCTCCTTTAGGGCTAAATTCTGCGGTGGAAACTATACTCGTATGCCCCAAGAGTTGATTATATTCTTGAATTCCATAAACGGCTTTTTGCAGTGTCAATTGCACATTCAGGTGGGTTTCGGGATCAATATTGGGTAGGGTTTGTAATTTTCGATAGGCTTTCATGGATTGAATTAAGGCTTCAAATCGTTGATTTAAAGCAAATAAGGACTCGGCAGATTGACTTAAGGCTTTAATTTCATTAGTTTTTGCTTGTTGTTCATTGACTCGCGCTTGACGATATTGCAACCAACTAATTCCACTTAATCCCATCGCAATCACGAAGGCAATACTAACAGATAGAAGTAGAAACCGTTGCAGTTTTGCGGTTTGTTTTTCTTGGGTAAGTCGGGCTTCTACTTCTTGCATTCGGGCGGCTTCTAAACCTTGTTGAACTTCCCGGCGGTCTAATTCTTCACTTTGGGCTAAAAATTGATAATCTAAATCACTAATACTGCGACCACTTGACCAATTTTGAGCTTCTTTTAAGGCTTGTCCTCGTAATAATCGGGAAAAGTCTTGTTGGTTTGATTGTATCCAGGCATCAAAAGCTTGAGAATAGGGCCGCAGGGTACTCAGTTGTTGGGCGACCCATTCTAAATCAAAGACTTCTTGATAAATTCGATTTTTGACCCGGAGAATACCTTCTTTTTTGACGACTAAACCGGATAAAATTAGTTCTGCTTGTTCGTTACTATCATCGGATTCAACTTCTAATCCTTGGAGGATATCTTGATAGATTGCGAGGATTCTTCCGAGGCGATATTGATTATATTCAATGCGGTTACGGATGGTTCTTAAATGTTCGGGTTCATCTTGGGATTCCCATTTATAAATAATATGCGATCGCACTAAAGATTCAACCCAAAATCCTTCTGTTCCAGGGGGAATTGTTAAAACATTATTCATCGTTTCCTCCACAGAATGGAAAACCATTTGACATAATTTTTGAGTTAAAAAGGGTTGTCCTCCTGTCCAATTTATAATCGCCCGCATCACAGCAGTAGGATTAGTGATTTTCTGTTCTAAGCCTTGAATTAAAGGTTGAACTTCATTGACAGTAAAGCCTTCTAATTCAATAGCTTTACCAATATTAAAGGGGGTACGACTGCGATCGCAAATTAAATCGGAAGGGGTAGCAACTCCAAATAAAGCAAAGCTAATGCGGTTATATTCAGGATTAATTGCCCGTTGATTATAACAAAATCGAATCAAGGCAAAAAAATCATCAACTTTAAAATTTAAACTTAAAATACTATCAATTTCATCAACAAAAACAATTAATTTATCGTCAGGAAATTGAGTTAATAAAATATCTTCGATAAAATTACTTAACCGTTGAATCACTGAAATGTCTTCTTCATCTTTCCACCAATTTTTTAAATTAAATTTTCCTAAAAGATTAAATCCTCGCCATAACTCGCTGACAATTCCTTTATACCATTGTTGGGCAGTTACCATTTCACTACCAATACGAGTCATATCTAAGGTTGTACATCGAAATCCTTCTTGTTGTAAACGATAACGAGTTTTGACCAGTAAGGAGGATTTTCCCATTTGTCGAGAATTTAAAACATAACAAAAATGCCCTTGTTGTAATTCGGAATACAGATCAGAATCCGCTTTTCTAACTACATAAGTGGGAGCATCTTGAGCTAAACTTCCTCCGATTTGATAGGTAGAATGAATCATAGAGCAGGGAACAGGGAACAGGGAACAGGGAACAGGGAATAGAGAATAGGGAATAGGGAATAGGGAATACTAACAGAAAGATTTCAACATCTGAAATGCGGTCGAAAAAACCTCCGATCAAAAAAGCAACGGATATATTAAGATGACTCTTAGTATATCCGTTGCTTGGGCTATTGTTCAATTTTGGAATAATTCAGGATAAAGTGACATCAAGGCATTCTACATCATGCCCATACCACCCATACCGCCCATACCGCCCATACCACCCATACCGCCCATACCGCCCATACCATCCATATCGGGCATTGCGGATTTTTTCTCTGGTTTTTCCACAACTAAGGCTTCAGTTGTTAACACTAATCCCGCAATAGAAGTAGCATTTTGTAGCGCGGAACGTACCACTTTAGCAGGGTCAATAATCCCAGAAGCAATTAAATCTTCATAAGCTCCCGTTAAGGCATTATAGCCCATATTAAACTCAGTATTGCGGACATTTTCTACCACAACAGCACCTTCAGCCCCAGCATTACTAGCAATATAATATAACGGTGCTTCTAGGGCTTTAGAAATAATTGCCGCCCCAATTTTTTCCTCATCACTGAGTTGGGATTTAATTTCATCCACTTTTTTAGCCAGATGAATTAAAGTTGTCCCGCCCCCAGGAACAATCCCTTCTTCTACGGCTGCTTTTGTCGCGTTTAACGCATCTTCAATCCGCAATTTGCGAGATTTCATTTCCGTTTCAGTGGCAGCCCCAACTTTAATTACAGCGACACCACCCGCTAATTTAGCAATCCGTTCTTGGAGTTTTTCCGCATCATATTCAGAGTCGGTTTCTTCCAATTGACGGCGAATTTGCTCAACCCGTTTTTTCACATCGGCTTGATTTTTGCTATCAGCAACAATAATCGTATTGTCTTTTTCAATAGTGATTTTGCTGGCTGTTCCTAGCATATCCAAAGAAACAGTATCTAAACTTAATCCCACTTCTTCAGAAATTAATTGTCCGCCCGTGAGAACAGCAATATCCTGTAACAAAGCTTTGCGACGATCACCGAAACTAGGAGCTTTAATGGCTGCTACATTTAACACGCCTCTGGCTTTATTCACCACCAGAGTTGCTAAAGCTTCCCCATCAATATCTTCAGCAATAATTAACAGAGGTTGACCCGATCGAGCGATTTTTTCTAAGACAGAAACCAAGTCCTGAATCGAACTAATTTTTTTATCGGTAATCAGAATTCTGGCGTTAGAAAATTCTACGACCATCCGTTCATTATCGGTAATAAAATAGGGAGAAATATATCCCCGATCCAGTTGCATTCCTTCGACCACATCTAATTCTGTGGTGATGGATTTGGATTCTTCAACGGTAATCACCCCATCTTTGGTGACTTTTTCCATCGCTTGAGAAATCATTTGACCGATTTCTTCATCGTTTCCGGCGGAAATTGTAGCGACTTGGGCGATCGCATCCCCTTCAACGGGTTTAGCAACGGCTTCAATTTCTTGGACTAAAATTTGAGCAATTTTTTCCATTCCCCGTCTGATGGCGACGGGATTAGCCCCTGCTGCGACGTTTTTTAACCCTTCATGAATCATGGCTTGAGATAAAATCGCGGCGGTTGTTGTCCCATCTCCAGCGACTTCATTGGTTTTAGAGGCGACTTCCTGCATCAGTCGAGCGCCTGTATTTTCTAGGGGGTCAGCCAGTTGGATTTCTTTCGCAACGGTAATACCATCATTGACAATTTCTGGGGCCCCAAATTTTCTCTCTAATAAAACATTCCGACCTTTAGGGCCAAGGGTGACTCGCACCGCATCGGCTAAGGCATTGATGCCTTTTTCTAAGGCTTTACGGGATTCTTCACCAAACGAAACAATTTTAGCCATCTTACAATATCATTAATCACCAATAGCCAACTTTAGCACTCAACTGTTCCGAGTGCTAGTTCGGAAATCCGTCATGATCAGTAGGATGGGCGGAACCCATCAAACCCAAGAATATTAATCTAGCCAATTTTCAAATATTAGTATCTAGTAAATACACAATCAAAAAATCCTATAGTTAGGGGCTATAATTCAAGTTCACGACCTAAATAACAATGGCGTTCTTGATCAATTTCTTCCATAATTTGTAAAAAATCCTCTTTTCCCTCCCAAGGAGTCCCTAAAAATTCTTTCATCTGATTCAATTTATCTTCTAGGGTAATGTGTGGTATCAATGCTGTTGATTCATCTGTTGAATCTCCTTCTCGTATTTTTCGAGCAATCTGCTCTAATAACCAGAGTTTCTCATTGATGGATAAATTATTGACCGATTTTTCTATTTCTAGTAATTGCGGTGAGATCATATTCAATCTGTCCTTTAAATCTGGATAGGTTTAACGATTGATATAAATTATAACAGTTTAAGATCAGATCTAGGGAGCCTAAATCAATAGGCATTAATTCCAATTATCCCCTATTTCGTTTTGTTGTTGATAAGTTTGTCGTAATATTTGTATTGCTGAGGGTGCGAAAGCAGGGCAGATCATTGATGTAGGCGGTGGAGCCTCAACTTTAGTAGATGACCTGCTTACCGATGGTTTTCAAAACATCACTAAAGATTTTATTTTATTAACCCGTTTTAACGGGTTTGAGCTTTTAGCCAGGAACTTGAGTTCCTGGGGCTAAAAGCAGCTAATTTTTAGATTTGGGCGATCGCCACTCGACCCAAATTTTCTAATTCTTTCGTACTCAATTTTGCCGAAAGAATCTGGGCTTAGAGTAACTCTTTTAACTTCGGATCATCCCCTAACTGTTTGAGAACTTGCTTAATTTCCTGGGTGCGATCTTTTTTAGCAATTAAGGTAACATTGCCATCTCGAACAATAACCAGATCTTCAACTCCAATCGTAACAATAACTTCCTCAGAATTGCTACTAAATAAAATCGCCCCTTTGGTGTCTAGTCCTACATGGGTTGTTAATTCCACATTCGGTTTATCTCCTCCTAATAACCGTTCTAATCCATTCCAATCTCCTAAATCATCCCAGCCAAATTCAACGGGTAAAACACAAGCTTTTTGAGTTTTTTCCATTAAAGCGTAATCAATACTAATTTTTTTCAACTCAGGATAAGCGTCTTTTCCTTTCAATTCTAAAGCAGAAACTAATTCAGGAACATAAGTTTTTAATTCTGCTAAAACCACACCCACACGAAATACAAAAATGCCTCCATTCCAACTAAATCGCCCTGTTTCTAAAAATTGTTCGGCGGTTTCTCGATTCGGTTTTTCCGTAAATCGAGCCACTTTATACGCCGGAAATCCCTCAAAACTTCCGATTTCTTCTCCCTGTTCAATATAACCATATCCCGTTGAAGGATAGGTCGGTTTTACCCCTAATGTCACGATCACATCTTGGGTTTTTGCTAATACTTCCGCCGCCTTTAATGTTTGACGAAATTTCTCCGGTTCCGCGATCCAATGATCCGCCGGAAAGAACCCAATAACCGCGTTTTCCCCATAACGTTTAGCCACTTCTAAGGTTGTCCAAGTCAAAGCGGGTGCGGTGTCTCGTCCTTCGGGTTCTGCTAAAATATTCGGGTGGGGTAATTGGGGGAGTTGAGTTTGAACCCCCGACTCTAATAAAGCAGAAGTAACAACCCATAACCCATCCCAACTTTCTGTTAAGGGTAATAACCGTTCTGCGGTTGCTTGTAATAAACTGATCCCACTTCCATCTAAACTCAAAAATTGTTTGGGTCGATGTTTGCGACTCAGAGGCCAAAACCGTTCACCTTTTCCACCAGCCAAAATCACAGGAATCATACTTAAAATTGAATGGGTAACTAAATTAAATTATAGAATTTTGAGGAAATTTTGAGATGATGTTCTGACCCCAATAGCATCAATATACAGCAGGGAACATCGGATCTGGGAACAGAAAGAATTTGTTCTTAAATGTCAAGCTGATTTTTCCTCATCATTTAATTGTAAAGAATCAAGGAAAAATCGTCAACCGTTAGTTTTAAAAAGTCAACAATTCTTAATTCTGGATTCCCATGGCTTGCCTCGATAATTCTTGTTCTAAACTCGCTTTAACTCGTAACCATTCTGTTTCCAGCTTTAATAATCCGGTGGCGGCACTTCCTGAAGTAAAACATTCAATATTAGTTCCATTTTCTGCTTCCATTCCTGCCCGTCCCATATATTCTAACTCTTTGCATAATTCAGAAAATGTAATTGCACCTAATTGAGCACTACTCGATTTTAGAGTATGAGATGCTTCTTTTAATCCTCTGATATTTTGAGTTTTTATAGCGGTTTGAATCTCTTGAATTTTTTGGGGGGTGTCAGCTAAATAATCCTGAATTAATGTATCTACAAAGGGATCATCATCATCATCATATTCTCTTAAGTTTTGTAAAACTTGTTGATCAATGGCAGGAGATTCAAAAGATATCAACTCTGAAGAATTAAGAGTTGTTTCTAGGGTCGAATTTCCCTGCGAATTTCGTTGATCGTTAACGGCAGAATTAGAATGTCCATTCGTGGCGAATTCTGATGAATTTTCTAAAGATTCATGACCATTTCCACTATGCAGGGGTTGACATTGGGATAAAGCTTTTGCAAGTTCTTCCCGACGCACAGGTTTAGTAATATAATCATCCATTCCAGCGGCTAAACACATTTCTCGATCGCCTTGCATAGCATTAGCAGTCATCGCAATAATCCAAGGTTTATGAGGACGATTTTCCCGACCTTCTGCATATTCGGTGACAATCCGACGAGTGGTTTCTAAACCATCCATTAATGGCATTTGAACATCCATCAAAATCACATCATAATATTGTCGATTTAAAGCCTCTAAAACTTCTAATCCATTCCCCGCAATATCAGCACGATAGCCCAAGCGTTGTAACATTTGAATTGCAACTTTTTGGTTAACAACATGATCTTCCGCCAGCAAAACTCGTAAATTATTAGAAGCTTGAGGAGACAATAAACTGGACGATCCCAAGCCAAAGGAATTCGGAGAAGATTTGATCACGCTTTCTATGGGAGAGCTAAAAATTTGCACTAACGTATTATAAAATTGTGATTGTTTCAGAGGTTTATTAATAAAACCAGCACAATTTATCTTACTATTTTCGACCTGTTTAACCAGATCGGTATTCACCACATAATTAAAGAAAGTAATATTAAGGGGTTTTTGTTCTAGGAAAACTTCTGCATGGGTGCGTTCCCATTCTCGAATTCTTTTTGCTAAAGTAATGCCATCAACATCTGCTAAATTCATTCCTAAAATCACTAAATCAAAATTCGGATTATTTTTTAACACATTTAGAGCTTCATGCCCCGTTTTCACAGAAACAGGAATCATTCCCCAAGATTTCGCTTGCCGAATTAAAACCGTTTGATTAATGCCATGATTTTCAACAATTAATAATCGCTTACCGACGAGGAAATTAGACAGTTCATCCGCTTCCACTTTTTGCAAAGCTTCAGCACGAATGGTAAAGTAAAAAGTGGCGCCCGTATCTAACTCAAACGCCTCTACAAAATTCTCTGGAGGATTTCCACTTATATGGGAAGTTAACGGTTGATTATCCATATTAAAATCCGATAAAGCGCGACTCACGACCCACATTTGTCCCCCCATGAGTTCACATAAACGCTGACTAATTGCTAATCCTAAACCTGTACCTCCATATTGTCGAGTTGTGGAAGCATCCACTTGAGAAAAAGCTTTAAATAAACGATCCATCCGATCAGATGGAATTCCAATTCCGGTATCCTTAACCGCAAATTGAATGTCATAAATTTTATGCGCCATTCCAGGGGTAGAATTAAGGGTTAATGAGGAATTTTTAACCTCCGCAGCTTTCACCGAAACAACGACTTCTCCTTGGGCTGTAAATTTCACCGCATTACTGAGCAAATTCACTAAAACTTGGCGCAGTCGGGTGACATCTCCTAGAACCATTTGAGGAGTAGAGGGTTCAATTAAATAAGCAATTTCAATCCCTTTTTCGGCGGCTTTTGCTGAAAGCAATTCTAGGGATTCTTCCAAACAGTTTTGAAGTTTAAAGGGATTTTGTTCTAAATCTAATTTACCCGATTCAATTTTAGAAAAATCTAAAATATCATTAATAATCGTGAGTAACGCATCACCACTGGTGCGAATGGTTTCCACAAAATCCTGTTGTTCTGGGGTTAAATCCATATCCAATAGTAAACCCGTCATCCCAATTACCGCATTCATCGGTGTGCGAATTTCATGACTCATGGTAGCTAGAAATTCACTTTTAGCACGACTGGCGACTTCTGCGGCTAATCTCGCTTCTTCTAAGGCTTTATTTTGTTCGGCTAATTGTTGACGATTTTTGACTTCTACTTCTAACAGTTTAGCCTGGGCTAAGGTTAATCCGACTTGATTCGCAACATCTTCTAAAAATTCAATTTCTTCGGGTATCCATTGGCGCATTTTATCGCATTGATGCAGCATAATAATGCCATTTGCATCCCCTTGATAGGACGTGCGAACTGCTAACATTGATTTTAATCCCATCCGCCGACACATGGGGGCTGAAGATTCTAATAAAGGTTCAGTAAAAACATCCACAGAAGCGATCGCTGCATCTTCCGCTAAAAGTTTTTCAATATAGGGATTATAAGTAACTGAAATTTCAAAATTCAAGGTAGAATCATAAGCAGATTCTAGATATTCTGCTACACAGGATAAGTGGGGGTAAGGGTCAGATCGATAAGTATAAATTGAACAACGATTTACCCCAAAAATCCTGCCAATTTGAGTGGCTGTTGTTTGAAAAATCTCTTGAGTTTCTAATTTAGAACGAACTTTATGGGTGATTTCTTTGAGCAATAATAAATGTTGATTTTGTTGTTGGAGAATTTCTTGAGATTTTTCCCGTGCAATTTCATTCCCAATATAATTTGCCATTAATTTCAAAAATTCTAAATCTAACTGTTGAAAAGGTGCGCGAGAATTGCGACTCATAAAACTCAAGGTTCCATGAATTCGTCCCCCAACAATTACCCGCATTCCAATATAAGATTCTAACCGTCGCGTTTGATAAGCGGGATGATCTTTCCAGGTTGATTGTTTAATAGATTCTAAACAAACCACTTCTTCAGTTTTTAAAGCTTCCCATTCAAAGGTTTGTTCAATGGCTAAGGTATCCCCCTTCGCAAATCCAAAGGGAAAATCGTCACAGAGATAGGAAGAAATCACTTCATAGCGATCGGCAAAAACTCGTCCGAGTAATCCAATATCCATTCCTAATCGATGACAACCCATTCTCAAAATAGCATTAATTCGAGTTTCAAAATTAGCCGTATTTCCGACAGTAATTTCATAAAATTCATGAATTAATTTTTCTCGTTCTCTTAATTCATCTAATTCCTGAAACTGTTCTGTAATATCATGTAATGTTCCGATAATTCCTGTAATTTGCTTGTGTTTATCTAAAGTTAATTGAGCCGAAATTAAGATGCGGCGAGTCGCCGGTTGGGAACGCTGTCCTGCATCCTCTCGTTCTTTGATATTAAAGACTAAAATTCTGAATTCTTGTTGACTGGCTTGGGAACGACCTAACATTAACGATTCTAACCATTGAGTCGCTTTTTCCCGATCTTGAGAATAAATATAGTTTAAAAATGATGTTCCTAAGCTATTTTCTATGGTTAATCCCGTTAACTGTGTCCAAGCTGAATTTAAAAATGTCCAATTCCCTTGAATATCGGTTTTAAACACAACGGATTTTAAGTGCTGAATGGGATCATCCAGAGGCAGATTTTCTGTTGAAGAGGGGGGATTTTCTAATCGGGAAGATGCCAAATCAATTTGGGTACCAATTAAGCGCAAGGGTTCCCCTTGTTCAGTCCAAAATCCTTGACCTCGATTGAGTACCGATTTATATTCACCGTCTTTGCATCGGATGCGATATTCCGTCAGATATTCATGATTTTTCTTAGAAAAATAATCTTTTAGTGCAACTTTAACCCGATTCAAATCTTGGGGATGAATCCGACTTAACCATTCTTCTAGGGTATTTTTAACCTCATCCTCTTGATATCCTAACATGGCTTTCCATTGGCAAGAATAGAAAATTTCATTGGTTTTTAAATTCCAATTATAAACCCCTTCTTGATTGGATTTTAAAGCTTCAATTGCTTCATTGCTTAAGGATAAACCCTCACAGGATGAATTAGGACGGGAAGATTGAGTTGTTTTTAAAACCTCCTGAAATTGCTGTTGTAAACTTAAGAGAGTATTGTGCATCGATTGGGGTCGGAGAACTTGCAGCAATATTGTTTCAGGAGAGATCAGAATCATCGGATGGCTTTTATCATCTACCAAAATAATAGGTAATTGATAATAATATTTCTTCATTAAGGCTAATGCTGTTTTTAGAGAAGCCTGCGATCGCAAAACTAGAGGCGGTGTATTACAAATTGCATTGGCTTTAACGGTCTTGAGATTCAAGCCTAATGCCTGCATAGAAACGATGTCATGACAGGTAACAATTCCCACCCATTTACACCCCGATTGTGTGTTAGCAGTCTGATCCTGTTTTAAAGGAGGATTAGGTGGGGAGGTTTCCGTAATTACAATGGCATCCACACCAGATTTTAACATTAATTCGGTTAATTCTCGCGCCGTTGTCGCCCCAGATGCCTGCACAATTTTAGAGGTGCGTAGGGGGGAAAGTTGATTCAGTTTGATTAAATGATCGGGAAGAAAAAGGTGATCGGGAAGGTTATGGGAAACGGGTTGAGGTTGAGGTTGAGGTGAAATTAAAGCCGAGTTAGGGGATGATTCTGTGTTAGAAATTACGGGTGGAATGGGGGGTAAACGTCGGGCTATTTTGCTTCGTTCGGAATCTCGCAGCGAGAGTTGTAAAAAATTTTTAGGACTGATCACCCCCACAAATCCGCCTTGATCATCCACAATTGGAATCTGTTGAATTTGATGTTTTTCTAATAACCCCATAATGCTAAAAACATCATTGATCTCAGATTCTCGAACGGTGAGAAATGACCGAATCATAATTTGAGAAATCGGAAATCCTTTTAAGGAATCTCCAATTGAATTAAGCTGAATAATATCCCGTTCTGTAAAAATTCCTACAATCGTCGGCTTCAGATTGGGCTCATCGGCTTGTTCAACCAGGAAAATAGAGGTGGAACCTGTGCTACTCATCAACAAAATTACCTCTTCCACAGGAGTTTCTGGCATCGTGGTCAGGGGATGGTTGTTGATGGCTTGACGAACTGAGGGAATAAACATAGAGGGCTTGTTTGGGTTAGGGCTAGCTGGAATCAGGTTTGGCACTCGGTTTTGTGGAGGCTCCGCAAACGATCTAAGATACGGATTGGGATACCTGGGGGGTAACACCCACTCTTACTACCAGCATATTGGTATTTTCAGTGGATGTCTGATCCAATTTTGCAGCTATAGCAGGGAACAGGGAACCCGAAGTAGGGAAAAGGAAAGAATCTTTACTTCTATTTTGGCTTCTTAACGCCTTTAGATTTAAAATTTTTGAGGGTCATCTTTGATCCGGGTCGTTTTCCGGGTGATTGTTCCTTGGAGTTTTTCTGTCCCATTTCCTAAAAATCGCAATTTTATATCTTATGAAAATTTTAGATTCTCAAGGCCGTCTTTTTGGTAAAATTAGCATTCTCGATTTTGGCGCGGCTTTGGTTATTTTACTGGTAATTTTTGGGATTTTCTTCTATCCAGGTACATCGGGTTCCGTTGCTCAAGTCGGTGTCACTACCCGTCCTGTGGAAGTGGATGTTCTGGTGGTGGGACTCAAAAGCCGTAACGCTAAAGAATTATTTAAACCGGGAGAAAAAACTAACTTAATTATTCGCAATCAACCCTACGGTCAAGTCACCCTGAACAAGATAGAATTTTTACCGAGAATTATTCCGGTCACTCAACCCAATGGTACGCTCAAACCGCTTCCTGACCCTACCGCCGATATCCTGTTTAACAATAATCTGCTTTTAAGTTTAGAAGGAAAAGGTCAAATTACCGAAAATGGCCCCGTCTTAGGCAATATCAAAATCAAAGTCGGTACCACCGTTGAACTCGATGGCAAAGAATACAACTTTAATGGCACAGTCATCGAAGTTCGTGTTAAGTAAGGTGTTGATGGTTGACCGTTGACCGTTGACCGTTGACAGCCAACAAACAACAGCCAACAGCCAACTCTTATACCTTACAATAAAGGTTTGGACGGAATTAATTTCAAACAAACCCATGAGTGTAGCAGACGAGAAAACCGTAGTTCGTGATTATTTTAATAGCACAGGATTTGATCGGTGGCGACGAATCTACGGTAACGGTCAAGTTAATAAAGTTCAACTGGATATCCGTCAAGGACATCAAAAAACCGTTGATCAAGTTATAGATTGGTTGACAGCCGATAACAATCTACCGGGTTTAACCATCTGTGATGCGGGATGTGGCGTAGGTAGTCTGAGTATTCCCTTAGCAGAAGCCGGAGCCGTTGTTTATGGGAGTGATATTTCTGAAAAAATGGTTGAGGAAGCTTATGAACGAGCTAAAAACCTCCCCGGCGTTATCCAAAAACTCACCTTTACGGCTCAAGATTTAGCAACCCTACAAGGTCGGTATCATACCGTTATTTGTTTGGATGTCTTGATTCATTATCCTCAAGATCAAATCGCTGAGATGATTTCTCATCTGTGTTCCTTAGCAGAATCTCGTTTGATTTTGAGTTTTGCTCCCAAAACCTTAGCATTAAGTCTTCTCAAAAAAGTTGGGGAATTATTTCCAGGGCCGAGCAAAACGACTCGTGCTTACCAACATCGAGAGGAAGATATTGTTAAAATTTTTAGTGATAATGGTTTCAGGGTTCAACGACAAGCCATGATTGGTACACGCTTCTACTATTCACGTTTAATTGAAGCTACACGCTCTTAGCATCGGGTAGGCAGGCGGGAGATGAAAACGCAAACTATTGTGTCTGTGTCTTCCCCTGTTACTGTTGCTTTGATCAGTGTTCTGTTCTTTCTCCTGGGGAGGAAAAACGATGCAGTTCCTGAAGGTAATTACCGCTAGTTTATTAGTTCCGGTTGGCATGGGTTGTATGTTGGCGATCGCAACTGAATTGATCAATCCTCATTCAACGGCTGATAGCAAACTCAGTATTATTTTAGGGGGATTAATCTTAGGTTTACCCTCATTAGGAATAGGAGGATGGGTCGCCTGGGATTGGTATCAAGAACGTCGCAAAAAAAATCAAGCTCGTTCTCGACGCATTCGTTCTATATTTTTACATTTAATTGAACTGCAACAAGGCGAAATAACGGTGCAAAAATTAGCTCAATATACCCATTTATCTCAACTGGAAGCTAAAGCTTTTTTAGATCAAAAAACTCAGGAATTAAAGGGAACATTTGAAGAAAAATCAAATGGTGAAATTATTTATCATTTTCAGGTTTGAAGGGAACAGGGAACAGGGAATTACGAATTACGAATTACGAATTAATTGTTATTTTAAAACGCTATAATATGTCTAAATTGTTTTTAGTAATAGCCTCAATTTTCGGTGGATTATCAGTAATGGCTGGGGCGTTTGGTTCCCATTATTTGAAAGGACAATTAACCCCTCCTTTATTAGAAATTTTTACAACGGCTACTCGGTATCAGATGTATCATGCTTTAGCCTTATTATTCGTTGGAATATTATTCAATCGTTCAGAAACCCCTCAACCTTGGCTAATTGCAGCAGGTTGGGCATTCATCACCGGAATAGGATTATTTTCAGGAAGCCTATATGCGTTGAGTCTGACAGGAATGGGATGGCTGGGAATGATTACTCCCATTGGGGGGATCGCTTTAATTTGCGGTTGGGCTTGTTTAACAATTGCATCTTTGAAAAGCTAAAAAATAACCACAATTTAGCTAACTAATTGTGATACTTTAGTAGAAAGGCTGACAACTTGCGAGATACATTCAGATTTTTAACAAACAAATGGGAAGTGACACAATTGTTCTTTTATCCCGCCGAGAAATAGAAAAAATGCGTCAAGCAGGACGTCTGGCGGCACAACTATTAAATCATCTTGAACCGATGATTAAACCAGGGGTGAGTACCCTCGAACTCAACGATGAAGCGGAACGCTGGACACAGGAACACGGCGCTCGTAGTGCTCCCCTGGGTTATCATGGATTTCCAAAATCCATCTGTACCAGCGTTAATGAAGTCATCTGTCACGGTATCCCTAACGCCAAACAGATTCTCAAGGAGGGGGATATTATCAATGTGGATGTCACCCCTATCCTCGATGGTTATTATGGTGACGTCTCTCGCACTTTTTTTGTCGGTACACCCTCCCCCCTGGCTCAAAAATTAGTCGAAGTCACAGAAGAATGTTTAAGACTCGCCATTGAAGCCGTTAAACCCAATGGACGCATTGGCGATATTGGGGCGGCGATTCAAGAATATGCTGAAGGTCATGGATTTTCTGTAGTCCGCGATTTCGTCGGTCATGGGGTAAATACGGTATTTCACACAGCGCCTCAAATTCCCCACTACGGAGAACGGGGAAAAGGAAAACGTCTACGTCCAGGGATGGTGTTTACCATTGAACCGATGATTAATGAAGGCACCTGGGAAGCTAAAGTATTAGACGATGGTTGGACAGCCATCACTCGTGATAAAAAACTATCCGCTCAGTTTGAACACACCGTTGCGGTGACAGAAACAGGTGTAGATATTCTGACCCTAGGAGATTAAGGGGCGGGAGTTGCGTTTGAGGATAAATGCGATCGCAAATCCATCCCGAAACCGGGTTTCTGCGTTAACTTTTGCTATTAACAAAAAGCGCAATTAAGAAACCCGGTTTCTGACCCCCACCCACACCTCCAAGAAACCGGGTTTCTGTGTTAACTTTTGCTACTAACAGAAAGCTCAATTAAGAAACCCGGTTTCTGACCCCCACCCACACCTCCAAGAAACCGGGTTTCTGTGTTAACCTTTGCTACTAACAGAAAGCTCAATTAAGAAACCCGGTTTCTATTGACTAAAAGGTAAATCCTGATTCATATAATCAATTTCTTGTTGTTCCATATCGTTAATTTTCCCAATATAAGATCGCAAAATCTTAGACAAACGTTGATCATAGAATCGATGTAAACTATAATTTGGTGTAGCTGGAAAACCTCGACGTTTTTTATGTCGCCCTCCAGCACCCGGATCAAACATAGAAATCCCGTTATTAATTGCCCATTCTATCGGAGAATAATAACAAGCATCAAAATGTAAACAATCAATATCTTGAACACTTCCCCAATAACGACCATATAAGCGATCGCTTTTTGTTAAACAAAAAGACATTCCCACAGGTTGGTGTTGATTAGTATCATCATAAGCCGCTACAAATACCACTCGATGGCGATAATTATGATGTAATTGTTCAAAAAACTTACGAGTTAAATATTTACTACCCCACCAACCAAACTTATCACAGGTACTCGCATAAAAGTGATACATTTGAGGAAAAAAGGCTTTAGGAATTTCCTCTCCTGTAAGGGTTTGAAGTTGTAATCCTGCTTGGGTAACTGCTTTACGTTCCCGTTTAATATTGCGCCTCTGATTGGCATTAAAACCCTTTAAATAATCATCAAAAGTTTGATATCCTTGATTTTGCCAAATATAACTATGATGCAACCAACAGGCAAAACCTAACTTTTCTAACATCGGTTTCCACTCTGGATCAACATAGAGAAAATTACACCCTGAGATTTTATTTTCAAGGCAAAATTGATCAATAGAATGCACCATTAAACCCGTAATTTCTTCTTCATTTTCCCCCGGTGCAATCAGAAATCGATAGCCTTCGGCGGGAGTAAAGGGCGACATTCCTAATAGTTTGGGATAATATTCAATTCCTAATTGATGAGCAACATCCGCCCATTGATTATCAAACACAAATTCCCCTCGACTATGCCCTTTAACATATAAAGGTGCAATTCCAACTAATTGTTGATCCCGCCATACTGTTAAATGATGGGGTAGCCAACCTGTGCGTCCAGTAGCACTTCCTGATGATTCAATATTATGCAACCAATCCCACTCAAAAAAGGGCGTGATTAAGGGTTGAGCAAGGGCATCCCACGCCGTCTGAGGGACTTCGGCAACCGTATTAATCCAACGGGTAGAATAAGAGGATGTTAAGGGTTTCACCATGTTGTCTCAAAAATGATTAGGGACGCATTATTCCTGTAGGGTAGTGTAACTCACTTGATAATGTAAAAACACTTCCTGACCAACGGTTTTAACTTCTAATAATTTTAAACGGGGAGCAATAGAGGATAAAAATCCATCTCCATCGGCGGGAGTAGGTGAATTTTTTCCTGCTAAAATTAACGGACAAATTGTTAACCAGAATTCATCAATTAAATTCTGTTTTAATAAAGCAGAAACCAGTTGACCTCCGCCTAATATTCCTAATCGGTTTAATCCTAGTTTTTGTAATTGCTCAAACGCTATTACCCAGTCAATTTGATTAAAATTATTGTCAGCAATGATAATCTTTTCAAACCCTGCTGTTGTTTTACATAATTCTTGACCTCTCGTTGTTGTTAATAACCAATGGGGAACAGGTTGTTTAAAAAAACGAAAATCGGGATTAATCTTTCCTGAAGTGGACACCACAATTTGTACAGGTTGAGGTGGTTTTCCTTGTTGTTTTCGGATTTTTAATAATTCAGAATCGGTAATTTTGATTGTAGTTTGATAGGCGTTTAAAGTTCCAGCACCGAATAAAACTCCATCCATTTGTGCAACTTGTTGTTCTAAATGTAGTTTATCTTGTTCTGAACCAAACCGAGCAGGCGATCGCAATTCATCAGAAATTTTACCATCCGCACTCATGGCTAAAATAACGGTTGTATGGGGTCGGTTTATCAGGAGTTGAGAATTCATAAAATATAGCAATCCTAAATAGAATAGGTTGTAATATTTTATCGTAGGGGTTGGGTCTCCCAACCCTCTTTGCGCCTGGGTTTGGAAGGACATTACCCCTACAGAACTTCTTCACAAATCCTACACGGATTGCTATATTTCCTCATCTCCCCTATTAACTTGACTTTTGATTGACTACTTAGACAGATGACAAAACCGATTAACTCTGCTTTAAAATTAACCCATCTGTTTAATTTCCTGGGAAAGCAAAATTATGTCAAAAATTGCTATTGTAACGGGTGCAAATCGAGGAATCGGATTTGAAACCTGTCGTCAACTTGCTCAACATTCGATTAAAGTTATTTTAACCAGTCGTGATCCCGAAAAGGGAAAAATAGCGGCTGAAGACCTTAAATCTCAGGGATTAGATGTAATTTCTGCCCCTCTAATAGTGACAGAAAAACAAAGTAGTCAACAGTTAGCAGAATGGGTTCGTCAAGAATTCGGTCGTCTTGATATTCTTGTTAATAATGCTGGAATTTATCCTGACCCTCCCGAAAACAATATTTTAAATACCGATTTAGAAACAGTTCAATTAGCAATGGAAACCAATGTTTATGGAGTTTTACTTGTTTGTCAAGCGTTAATTCCTTTGATGCAAATTCACAATAGCGGACGAATTATTAATCTGTCTTCGGGAATGGGTCAACTCAGCACAATGGGAAGTGATGCGATCGCCTATCGCCTGTCTAAAGTCGCCTTAAATGGGTTAACCACAATTTTAGCGGCTCAACTCCAAGGAAGCGGGATTACAGTGAATTCTATCTGTCCAGGATGGGTCAAAACCGATATGGGTGGCCCGAATGCACCCCGCACCCCCGAACAAGGAGCAGATACGGTTGTTTGGTTAGCGACACGCACCGATGATACACCAACGGGAGGATTTTGGCGCGATCGCCAACCCATTCCTTGGTAATTTCACGGTTGTTGTGATGTTAATCACTGGGTAATCCGATCCTAGCCCCATTCTAACTTTGATCTAATACAGTGGTTTTACCGATCAAATTCACGAATCATTGAGATTGTTACCACAGAGTTTCCGAAATTACACAGACATGATTGAGGGGAATAGCCACTGTATTAAATCTATGCCATCTCAACCCCAGCCAATCTCTTATATTCCTGTTTCTCAAACTCTACAACCCCGTTGTCATCGTCGTTTAACTCAATGGGGTTGTCCTCCGATTGAACGCCAAAGATTTGATCTATTAGAAGTTCATTTTGGCATTTTGAAAACTATCATTCTAACAGGGGAAACTTTACCCACTAATTCTTTAAATCCGGCTCGATTTAAAGCCCGATTAAGTCACTTAAATCTAATTTAAGGAGAGCTAAAACCTTTAAGTGGATTTTTACCCAACGGTTGTTAGAATTGGTGATAATCATGTTTAACTTTATCCCTAGCCCTCTCATGATTAAGGGGAGGGTTGGGAAGATAAACTAATAGTAGGATTTTTGGCATTTCTAAGTTCTTTTTGAATGGAAATTGCTTTCCCTAATGATGAAATGGCTTCAGGATATTGTTTTAATTTAGATAATAAAGAACCGCGATAACGCCAGGTTTCTGCATCATCAGACTGACAGGAAAGGGCTGCATCATAGGAAGCTAAAGCTTCTGGATATTGTTCTAATTTTTCTAAACACATCCCCTTAGAACGCCATACTGCTGCGGAATCGGGTTTTAAGTTAATGGCTTGTTCATAAAGAGTAATAGCTTCTGAATATTGTTGTAACTTTACTAAGGTTTCCCCACACTCAAAACAAGTTTCATAACTATCAGGCTTAATTTGTAAAGCTTTTTTATACAATTCTAAAGCTTCGGAATTTTGACCTAATTTCCCTAAAAGATTGGCTTGGGTTTTCAATAATTCAAAATGATTGGGTTTTAAACTTAATGCTGTTTCTATTGATTTTAACGCTTCTTCATAACGTTGTAAAGCAGATAAAGCATTCGCCTGATTTGACCATAATTCCCATTTTTGAGGATTTAGTTTAATCGCTTGTTGATAGGAAGCGATCGCTTCTTCATGGCGTTGTAACCTTGCCAAAACATTACCTCGATTGTGCAGAGTCTCATATTTATCGGGAGCAATTTCTAAAGCTTTATTATAGGATTCTAAGGCTTCATCAAACCGTTTAAACTTTCTCAATAATGCCCCTCGATTATGCCAAGATTCATAATCATTGGGTTTAATACTAATCGCTTTATCATAGGATTCAATCGCTTCTGCATAGCGTTGTAAGCGAACTAAAACATTGCCTCGATTATACCAACCTTCATATTTTTGAGGTTGTAAATTCAGATATTGATCATAAGCAATCAAAGCTTCATTGTACCGTTGTAATCGAGCTAAAATCGTTGCTTTTTTAAACCAGGCTTCCTCTAACTTGGAATTCGTTTTAATGGCTTGCTCTAAACAATTTAATGCTTCCTTAAACTGACCTTCGATCAAGAAAGCTTCTCCTTTCTTCAAATAATCATCCGCAATCATAGATTCAGAAGATTGAGGGGGTTTTATTGTCGGGACAACAGTAGAATCAACTAATTTTTTAGGTAAAGATTCTGTTGAATGGGAAGATGGAGATAAACCATTCAACGAAACGGAAGTTTCAGCGAGTAAGGGAAAAATAGATTGTTTTGTTTCTGTTGTTTTTTCCTGTAATTCTTTTAAAGCTTGCTCTTTGAGATCTTGAACTTCAGAAATCATTCCCTGTAACCGTAATACAAATTGAGATTTGAGGGTTTCTACCTGTTCAATAGAAGATTTAGAAAGTTGAGCTTCTCGATTTAAAAAATTAATCGATTCTTGTATTGCTCCAACTTGTAACTCTAATTCTTTAATTAACTGTTGATAACGTTGTTTGGAAGCTTTTAATTGCCCCTCTAAATTATCAATTCGATTTAATTGTTTCTGAGCTTGAAACACAATCTCTTTAACAATCAAACGACGTACTAACCAAAAGAATAAAATCGTTATACTGGGAACTAAAGTAGCAACAATTAATAACGTATTGAGTAAGGTAATGGTTTGACTAAATTCATAATTTAACGCCGAAGAAGTGCCAATTTGGGCAACAGAAAGGGATGTTTTTATCTGGCTTTGGTCTTCTCCTTGACTGATTTTAACTAATTCTGCTAACCAGGTTTGATCGAGTGCATTTGTAATCGATAAAGACGCGAGTTTTTCTGAGGAAGATTCCGTTGAGGAAAAAGACGGACTTGTGATCATTTCGGGAATACTAACTGCTAAACTAGGAGTTAATGCCATCATCTCGACCGGATTAGCAGCTTGACTCGACTCGGAAGCATTAGGTAAAGCACTTGTCGCCTGATTAGGAATAGGACTCGCCTCAGTTGATGAGTCTTGAGCAACAAGAGCCGCTAAGGTTAAAAAGGTAACTGTCGATAACCGCATAGGTGTCAACTCGTGTGGGGTGAAAGTTTTGCCAACCCTTTACAAAACTCAACAAAAGGAAAGGGATGTGGAATTTGGGTGTGCTAGTCTATATTACGAATTGACAGAGCTTTGTCAGGATTTTAGGACTGATACAGAAACCGGGTTTCTTGACCAAAACTCCTGATTTTCCCAAGAGATGATGACTAGAAACCGGGTTTCTTGAGTTTTCAACCCCCTGATTAAACCTTAGCTAAGACAGGTTGTTTGACTTGAAGTGTTTTAGACTCAGATTCTGGATTTGTACAATAGACTTCACAGGAATTATTCGGACTTTCAATCAATTTAACTTTATGCAGTTTTGCCCCTAATTCTTGAATGGGGTTTTGCAATAAATCTCGAATATGAACCGCAATATTTTCAGCCGTTGGCACAACTTTAGCAAAATGGGAAATATCTTTATTTAAAAAGGTGTGATCAAAGGGTTCTACCACATAATCATCAATGGCTTTTTGTAACCCTTCTAAGTCTACAATCATTCCCGTGCGAGGATCAATTTCCCCTTTGACTGTAACTTCTAAATGATAATTATGACCATGACCGTTAGGGCGAGCACATTTGCCATAAATTTCGCAATTTTCCTCAAAACTGAGGTTAGGATGAGCCAGCCGATGGGCGGCGCTAAAATGTGTACTAATTGTTAGATAAGCTTCCATTCCGTTTCCTTGATAATCTGCCCAGAGTTCAGGATGTTCAAATAGTTGAATATTCGTTAGGGGAAGATGGGGGGCTAACCGATGCCAAATTACCCGTGCTAGAGCTTCTGTTGTTGGTAGGGTTTGCTGAAATTCCGGCCAAACATCATTGAGATGGGAAAAGTCTAAATGGTCGGTAACTTCCTGTTTCAGGGTGTGTTTGACATCCGAGAGGTTAAGCACCATACCATATTCATCGAGTTCTCCCACCATTGACACAAATAGAACATAGTTATGTCCGTGTCCAGGGCTGCGGGATGTGGGGCCAAACCGCTCAATGTTCTCGGTGGTGCTCAATTCGGGGAACCAATACCGATGACTGGCGGAAAATTGCGCCCGACGAGTGATCACACATTCCATAAAATGCAAGCCAGATTGCTGTTGTTAAGTTATGTTAATTTATTCTAAGCTTTTTTGTAGAATACTGCGATCGCCTTGGAGCATAAAAATACTTCAATTATCCGATTATCCTGTAGGGGCGAGGCGCGTCCCATTAGTGTCAACTTAAGCCGAAAACCTCTGATTATAGCCGAGATTAGATCCCCCTAAATCCCCCTTAAAAAGGGGGACTTGGATCTCCTGTTCCCCCCTTGTTAAGGGGGGTTAGGGGGGATCATTGACTGGGAATCAGATAGCGCGTGAATTCGGGTTTGAGCGCCTACTTCTAGCGTTAAGTTGACACTAATGGGCGCGTCCAAAGTCCGTCAACTTAACGCTAAAAGCCTTGAAATAAATTATTGCTACGCAACGCTGCGCGAACAGGCTCAAAGCCCAAACCCGTTAAAACGGGTTAATGAAAAATGCTCTTAGTCATCTTTAGATGACTTCAGCTTTCAGCCCGAACTTTAGTTCAGGGCATTATGACTTAAGTTAACACGCTTTGGGCGCGCCTCGCCCCTACGATGAATATGAACCAACTTCCTGCAATGTTTTGAGATCTTCTTGAAATTCAGCTATATCATAATGAACACAAAGACCCCGATCAGCCAGTAATTTCTGAAATTGCATTCGATGTATTCCGAGCAATTCACTTGCTTTTCCTAAGCTAATTTTGTCTTTTTGGAACAGCATTATCACAATTTCCAATAAAAGTTCCTGTTCTGATAAGCCACTGGCTTGTATAATTTCATCTGAGACTAACATACTCATGGTTGTTACTAAAGTTTTGTTTAAATTATAGCAATTTTAGTATTTATATATTTTAACCCACATTCCAAATTTCTTGTAAATCTAATACAAACCCCGGAAGCACATCTTCCCCGGATATATTAACAGGAGATTGTAAAATTTCTACTTCTTTCCCGAAACGATAGATTTCTACGCGCTGATTTTGAGGGTCTATTAACCAACCGAGTTGAGTCCCATTTTCCAGATACTCTTGCATTTTGTTTCTGAGGGTTTTGAGAGTATCGGTTTCTGAACGTAATTCAATTACAAAATCGGGACACAGAGGCAAAAATTTCTTTTTTTGTTCAGAAGTTAACCCATTCCATCGTTCTAGTTTAACCCAAGACAGATCCGGTGCTCGATCTGCACCATTTGGTAGTTTAAAACCCGTTGAAGAATCAAATGCTAATCCCAGTTTTGTTTGTTTATTCCAAATTGCTAATTCTCCGGCTAAGTTGAAGTTTCGATTTCCGGTTTCACCTCCTGTTGGTGACATAATAATTAATTCTCCTGTTGCCGATCGTTCAAATTTATAGTATCGATTATTTTGACAAAGTTGAAAATACTGTTCATCAGTTAAGTCGATTTGCAATTCTAGGGGATTCGGTAAAGAAATTATTGTATTCATAACGGTTGCAATAAGCTCAAAATATTGGTTAAACTATAACACTTTTTTTATATACTAGGAAATCTTTTTCATTTCTTCCTGTGCTTCTCGACGTAAACGAGAGGCAATTCTAAAGAATTCTTGACCTGTGTGGAGGGAAGAATCATCATAATTGAGGGTAAAGGTTTCTAATTCATTAAGTCCGTCATCTAAATGATTTAGGGTATAATAAAGATGGGCTGCAACTCCTGCAAAAGGAGACGGATTTCGGTAAGAACGGAATAATTTTTGGGCTTGATGGAGAGCGTTTCGACAAATTTCAATATAGGTTTGAAAGGCTTCCATTAATTCATCATCAAAGGGATCGGCGGATAATTTATCGACTTCCGATTTTAAGGGTTTTAAAATTTGATTAATGGAGCGATTAATGGGTTTATAAACTTTATTAATCCAGAGGGTTAATTCGGCATCGGCGTCTGTTGCTTTTTGTTGCGGTTTATAAACATAGGGTTTTCCTGAATCAGAATCAGAATTTGTTGCTGAAGAAAGTTGTCGATCATAGGATTGACGTTTTTGGGGATCACTTAATACTTCATAAGCCGCATTAATCTGAATAATTCGGTCATGATCTGCCGATTGTGTTTGGCTATCAGGATGAAAGATTTTCGCTAATCGACGATAGGCTTGTTTGATTTCTCCGGCTGTCGATGTGGGGTTAACTTGTAATGTACTGTAGTAATTTTTGAGTGGAGTCATACCGATTGATCTAAGATTAGTTACAGATGCCTATAAAAGGGGTTTCAAACCGTATTGATTGTAACGCGATCGCTCTCTAACTGGCTACTGTTTTTTCTGTGATCTCAAAAATTTAATGTTCCTAAACCTAACAAATTTTTGAAGAATGCTATAAATCCAGATTGAGGCTAAAGGCGACTTTTAACCCAAATTATCCCGAATTTTAGGATAATTTAACGAAACAGAGGAACAGCCAGGATAAAAACAACTTCTACATTATTTAGTTAATATCCTAATGGTTATACCCCTTTCGCACTTGAGAGAACGTCCAAAATGTCCTTAACTCAATCCTCTTGTCCGATTAATCCTTGGAGTCTGATTACTGCGTTATCCTTAAGTTTAGGATTAGTCAGCATCCCCTTAATTGCTCCCGTTTTTGCCCAAGAACAACGGATCAGAACCTTAACAGTTAGTGGTGAAGGTGTTGTGACGATCCCAACCACCCAAACCCAAGTTCAGTTAGGGGTTGAAGTCTTGGGGAAAACCGCCGAAGAAGTGCAAACAGAAGCTGCCAGACGAACGAATGCGGTGATAGAATTACTGCGATCGCGCAATGTTGAGAAACTGGAAACTACCGGAATTCGCCTCAACCCCACCTACAGTTATACCAACAATCAACAACGCTTAACAGGCTATTCTGCCACCAATACCGTCAGTTTCAAATTAAAAACCGAAAACGTCGGAAGTTTATTAGATGATGCTGTTAAAGCCGGGGCGACCCGTATTGATGGGGTGAGTTTTGTCGCTTCTGACGCTGAAATTAACGCCGCTCAACAACAAGCTTTAAAACTTGCTACCCAAGAAGCCGAACGTCAAGCCAATGCCGTTTTAGGGGCTTTAAATTTAACCCGCCGAGAAATTATCGGTATTCAAATCAATAATGCCAGTCCCCCAGTCCCCATGCCTGTCATGTATAAAGCAGATGCGATGGTAGCAGCAGCCCCACCGACTCCCGTTGTCGGAGGTGAACAACAAGTTAGAGCTTCCGTCACCCTACAAATTAGTTATTAGGAAGTCGGTTCAATTTCCCTCTGTTCCCTATTGCCTATTGCCTATTGCCCATTCGTAATTCGTAATTCGTAATTCGTAATTCCCTATTCCCTAAAGTCATGTAATAACAACAAGGGAAAGCATTGATGCGTAAGTCTGGAATAATATTGAGGTGATTCCAGATTAAAGGTAGACCAAATTAAATGTCCCTGACCTCTGCACAACCTGCTTTACTTGTCCTTGCTGATGGAACCGCCTACACAGGCTGGTCATTTGGCGCTCCAGGAACCGTCATTGGGGAAGTTGTCTTTAATACGGGTATGACCGGATATCAAGAAGTATTGACTGATCCCAGCTATTGTGGACAGATTGTCACCTTTACCTACCCAGAGTTGGGCAATACTGGGGTTAACCCCGACGATGAAGAATCTGCTTTTCCCCATGTCCGAGGGGCTATTGCTCGTAATATTTGTACCCGTCCGAGTAATTGGCGTTCTACTCAGTCCTTACCGGACTATTTAAAACAGCATAATATCCCCGGTATTTATGGGATTGATACCCGTGCCCTCACGCGGAAAATTCGCACCGTTGGAGCGATGAATGGTGCGATTTCCACGGAAATTTTAGATCCGGGGGAACTGCGAAATTTAGTCGAACAAGCGCCTAGTATGTCCGGGTTGAACTTGGTGAAAGAAGTCACAACCCAAACAGCATATCAATGGTTAGAACCCACAGAAACCGCTTGGGAGTTTAGTGACTCCACTCGTCGGGATGAAGAACCTCGTTATACAGTTGTAGCTTTAGACTTTGGGGTGAAACGCAATATCCTCAGACGGTTAGCGAGTTATGGCTGTCGCGTGATTGTGGTTCCGGCTGATACTTCCTCGGAAGAGATTCTCAAATATAATCCCGATGGGATTTTCCTGTCGAATGGCCCCGGTGATCCGTCCGCCGTTACCGAAGGAATTACCACGACTAAAGCTTTAGTTAAGGCTGACAAACCCGTGTTTGGGATTTGTATGGGTCATCAAATTTTAGGCTTATCCTTGGGGGCTGAAACCTTTAAGCTTAAATTTGGTCATCGGGGATTAAATCAACCCGCAGGTTTAGCACAACAGCAGGTGGAAATTACCAGTCAAAATCATGGGTTTGCTATTGATCCTGATACGATTGCTGAGGATGTACAAATTACTCACCTCAACCTCAATGATCGGACTGTTGCGGGATTAAAACACAAAACTTTACCTTTGTTTTCCGTTCAATATCACCCCGAAGCCAGTCCTGGCCCCCATGACGCTGATTATCTGTTTGAGCGCTTCGTTCAAGCAATGCAACAACAGAAAGAACCCTCTTAAAATACTCTCTCCCTCCTAACTCAGTAGACAATTGATTAAAAAGCCCCTATACTGGATCGGCGATGTCAAGTTTTATGTAGTTAGGAGGGTATCATTCCTGAGCAACTTAATTTAACCGTGAGCTTACGGGGTACACGGGATGTAAAAGATAACTATCAACTCTTTCGCCTTACTGGACTGATGGATGCTTTCTCAGAAGGCACCTTTCGCAAGGTGGTAGGTAAATATATTGAAAAAGGCCCCAAGCACATTATATTGGATCTTTCTCAGATAGATTTTGTAGACAGTTCGGGATTAGGGGCGCTAGTGCAGCTTGTGAAAAAAGCGCAAAATAGCGAAGGAACCTTACAGATTGTTTCCAATCCTCGTGTAACTCAAACTGTTAAATTGGTTCGCTTAGAAAAGTTTCTCTCCTTACAGCCATCTGTAGAAGAAGCGATCGAGAAAATCAACAAGGCCTAGTCTAGGTGCGAGAGTCCATTGGGTACTGTGTCTATACCCCGATAACGGCGAGGATAACGAGTCAATGGGATCAGGGCGAACAATCTTTACGACTACTTTTTAACGACTAGCTAGTTAATTTCTGGTTAGTCTCTATCTCTGGATCAAATGCTTCATCAAAGCCTATCACCAGAACAAGTTCAACGGATTACTCCAGCATCTTGGGCCTATTTAGGAGATGCTGTTTTTGAACTGTATATCCGTAGTTTTTATCTGATGCCCCCAAAGCGATCGCATCTTTATCATCAGCTAGTCGTGGCTCAAGTTCGTGCAGAAAGTCAAGCTCGTCACTTGCGATCGCTAGAACCTTACCTCACCGAAACTGAATTAGAAGTTTTAAAACGGGGTCGAAATGCTGCTTTTGGATATCCCAAAAGACTCGATCCCCAAACTTACCAACAAGCAACCAGTTTAGAAGCATTATTTGGGTATTTGTATTTAACGAATCCGCAACGTTTAGAGGAATTGTTTAATTATCTTGAGCTTGATTCTAAAGAAGGATAATCATTCATAAGCTACCACTCTAACAATTTATCGTTAAGATCTGGTGTAGGGAGTCAAGCACCTTTAAATTGAATGAGAGTGCAGCCTATTAAATAGGGTTCAAAACAAATATTCAGCTTGAATCAAAGCTGAGTTGAGGATAGATTTTATTCGGGTTCTCATCAGAAGATAGACGCTGATTTTCCCTTCTAACTTTTGCTTTCATCAGCAACATTTCTAAATATTCTCATAAGGAATTATGCCAAAGTTTAATCATTCTAACTCTCCATCGAGATCGTCTAAAAAACCATCCAGTCGGTCTAAATTTAATTCTAAATCGGGAGAACGAGACAATAGTAAGTCTTCCCGATTCTCGGATGACAAAAAATCTCCTAGATTTTCAGATGAGAGAAAGCCTTCCCGATTCTCGGATGACAAAAAATCTCCTAGATTTTCAGATGATAGAAAATCCCCTAGATTTTCGGATGAGGCAAAGTCTTCTCGATTTTCAGATGATAGAAAATCCCCTAGATTTTCAGATGAGAGAAAGCCTTCTCGATTCTCGGATGAGAGAAAGTCTTCTCGATTTTCAGATGATAGAAAATCCCCTAGATTCTCGGATGATAGAAAGCCTTCTCGATTTTCAGATAATAGAAAATCCCCTAGATTCTCGGATGATAGAAAGCCTTCTCGATTTTCAGATAATAGAAAATCCTATCGATTTTCGGATGAACAATCTGATAACTATCGGAAATTTTCTGGAGAAAGAAATGAATCTTTTTCCCGTTCTCAACCTGAACAACCCCCAAGAGAAAAACCGAGTAAGTTCGTAGGGGAACGTCAACCTCGGACACACAAACATTTCTTACCTTCTTCTTATAAAAGTCAGCAATTTATTGAAGAAAGAAAACCAGAATTTACAGATGAACCCGTAGAGTCCTTTGATGTTGAGAATGAATTAATTTATGGGCGACGTACCGTTCAAGCCGTTTTAGAAAATGAGCGATCGCTGAGTCGAATTTGGGTCGTTTCTCAACTCAAATCCGATCCCCGATTTTTCGGATTATTGCAAACAGCAAAAGCCAACGGTGCAATCCTCGATGAAGTTACATATCAACGCTTAGATCAACTCACCCAAGGTGCTAATCATCAAGGCATAGCGGCTCAAATTTCCCCCTATACCTATAAAGACCTAAATGAGTTAATCGAAACCGCTAAAGCTGCAAGTTCTCAACCTGTGATCATTGTTGCTGATGGAATTCAAGATCCCCACAATTTAGGGGCAATTATTCGCACAGCAGAAGCCATTGGTGCTCAAGGTTTAATTGTGCCTCAACGCCGTGCTGTTGGTATCACCTCAACGGTGATGAAAGTTGCGGCGGGTTCATTAGAAACGTTTCCTGTTGCTAGAGTGATTAATCTTAGCCGTGCTTTAGAAGACTTAAAAGCCGCCGGATTTTGGATTTATGGAGCTTTAGCCACCGCCGAAAAAACGTTATCGACTGTTGAGTTTAAGGGTGCGATCGCCTTAGTTGTCGGCAGTGAAGGAGAAGGGTTAAGTCACTTAATTGAACAAAACTGTGATGTTTTAGTGTCGATCCCCTTGTCAGGAGAAACCGCCAGTTTAAATGTTTCCGTAGCAACGGGAATGGCACTGTATGAAATTTATCGTCAAAGGCAATTTCAAGCCTTGGATTTTAGTGATAAAAATGTATAAATGGATGCTTTAAGGTTGTCATTGTTCAGATAAACTATTCAAGGATAACCCCCATTGATCCCCGATTTCATCTGTATAGAGTTTTCAGGTCAGTTTACTGTAAAACTGTTCTGTTCTCTTCTTAGGAAAAGTTTCACTTTGAACTTCGACCTGTAAACTCTCTTTCTGATGTCCTGATCAATTAAAATATTCGTTTAAGGCTAAACTTCATTGCACAAAGGCTGATTTCCTAAGATAGAGATTCTGCTCGGTTGATTGAAAAAATAAAGACAACAGAGTATAACAAATGTCAGCACCCCGCTCTGAAGAGACGGGGCTTCATGCCTCTAACTTTAGATAGCTGACCAGCCTCAGCCTAACGGCTACGTTTTCNTACTGTGGTAAACTCAACTCGATGGGCACTGTTTAATCGATTAAAAGAAACAGGTTTACCTGTTTCAACTGGTTCCGGTGGTTTAACTAAATTTAACCGAATCCGATTAAACCTACCTAAAACCCATTGGTTAGATGCAGCTTGTGTTGGAAAACTTGAATCAATAAAGGTGTTAACCAATAAACCTTTATTGATTCAGGCAACAGGACGTGGTACTCGTCAAATGTGTGGTACAGACAAATACGGATTTCCAACGAGACATCGCTCACGAATACAGATTCATCAAGGCTTTCAGACGGGCGATATTATTAAAGCTGTTGTTACTAAAGGCAAGAAAATAGGCTTTTATTTAGGTCGAGTTCTTTGTCGCGCATCTGGCAGTTTTGATATTGTTACTCAAAATGGAAGAGTAGCAGGAATTAGTCATAAATATTGTCAATCAATTCATAAAAAGGATGGTTATTCTTATGGATTTTAAAAGAACTCAGGCGGTTAAAACCGCGCTTAGTCGGTTTTCCTCCTCGCTCTAAAGAGACGAGGCTTCCAACCTTCCCATGTTTTTCTTGTGAATGGTTTTAAAGACTGAGGTTGAAGTTTATACCTAGTCCGTAAATTCTAACAAATGAGTTAGAATTCCTTTTCAGAATTTTATCCGTACAACTCCAGAATCTACAGCATTGATCATCAATATGAAAGAACTTCTAATTAGCTTGCTTAACGCTTTTGGGTTTGCTTTCTGGGTGGAAATTTTGACAGAAACCCCAAACTGTACCTACTATTTTGGGCCGTTTATCAACCAACAACAGGCTCAAGCTTCTGAATCGGGTTATCTCGAAGACCTGGAAGCAGAGGGGGCACAAGGGATTAAAGTTAAGATTAAACGGTGTAAACCCAATACCCTAACAATTGCAGAAACCTGTTCTATATAAAAGTTTAATTTTTGTTAACAATTTCAGGATATTGAGCCATCCAATTATCAATATCAGTGAGTACCGTTTGAGGAATTTCCCAAGGAAATAAATGGGCGGTATTTGGATAACAATAAAATTGAGAATTTGATAAATATTCTGAGGTTTCTTGACTGGATTTAGCGGTAATATGGCGATCGCATTCTCCGGCTAAAACTAAACAAGGACAGTCTATCTGTTGTAAATGTTCTAAACGATTATAGCTTAATCTTAACGCTTGATTTAAAGCCTGAGTCGCTAACCCAGATGTTTGAATAAAAGCGGGAACTGCTTCTTGTGCTAAATAGTGGTAAGCGATCGCATGATGTTGTTGAATTAAATAGCGAAAGAGCGATCGCTTTCCCAAGGTTTCAATATTCCATCGCCAACTCGGAAATATCCAATTAATCAGTCCAGCTAAACCTGTATAAACATAATCTAATCCTGAAATCGGAGGATGATTTCCTCTAGGTTTGGCGGCGGAAGCAATTAAGATTAAACCTTTAACTTTTTCGGGGAATTTTAACGCTAATTCCAAGGCTAAAATCCCTCCTAATGACCATCCTAAAATTAGACATTGGTTAATATTAAAGTCTTGGAAAATAGTTTCTAAATCTTGTAAATGATCTTCCATCTTAAACCGTTGGCGGGTGTGGCTGTTTCCATACCCTCTTAAGTCCGGTGCTAGGGTGAGATATCGTTGTGAAAGATGGTTTGTAAATACAGACATACAGTGACTAGAACCCGGATGTCCATGTAAACAAATAATCGGAAATCCTTGACCTTGTATTCGGGTATTTAACCGCAATTGTTCACCTCCTTAATCTGTTCTCTATACATTAGCATTCAGTGAACCGATGAGATAGACAGATTCAGATGATAGAATATTAATATTGAGCAAACAACAAATTTAAGAATCGGCTATGAGTATACAAGATGAAACTATCACTAAAATTAAACAGCTTCCTGACGAGCTTGTTTATAAGGTCAATAATTTTATAGATTTTTTATTGATCAATGTTCCCAGCAACTCTTATAATTTTAACACCATTGTAAATGAAGATTTGGAGATTTCAGAGTCAGATTTTTCGGACTACCTCAAAAATTTAGAAGACTATGAAGATCGTTTAGCAAAAGGCGAAATTCAATGGTAGAGATTTATCGTGGAGATATTGTTTTGTGTAATCTCAATCCCGTTATGGGTACAGAACAAGCAGGAATAAGACCTAGTGTAATTTTACAATAGGTGCGTGCATTGGCACTTACGCACCCTACAAAGTGATTATAGTTGCCCATTTTCAACAATATATTCTGCTATTTTATGAACGGACGTACTAATTTGAGGAACATTAGCGGTGTTATTATCAATAGCTGTAATAATATATTTTTCCCCATTAATTTGAGCCGCAACCGTTGTTCCAATTACCCTAGAATTTTGACCTGTTTTTTCGCCTAACCATTGAGTTTTAGGTAATCCTTGTAAACCAGCATAACCAATGACCCGATCATATTGACGATTTAACGCATCAATTAATACTTGGGAGGAGGGTTGTTCATAATTATAAATCTGTACCATCATTTCCGTGAGTTCATTACTGGTTAATCGATTTCTGCCTTTTCCCGGTCGCCAAGGCATAATATGATCCCCCATTAATTTAAAATTAACTTTTGTGAATTTATAGCCTTGGGATTCTAAAAACTTATTAATATAATCTGAACCTAAATAATCAATTAATTGATTGGTGGCAATATTACTACTGTGATCAATCATTTCTCCCATTAATTGTTTTAAAGAGTAAGATTGACGAGCGCGAATGGATGAAGCATCTTCTGTAAAGTTTCCTCCTGCAACTAGAACTTTTTGATCTAAACTAATTTTTTCCTCGGCTGTTTTATGTAAAAGCGCGATCGCAACGGGAACTTTAATTAAACTAGCAGGACTAGCTGGAGGTTCATTTCCGCGTAAATGAACGCAGTCTCGTTTTAAGCTACAAACTGTCAACATTGCTTGACGAGTTAACCCGCTTTCTTGACGAATTTGTTCTAATATTTTTCCCCGTGCATCCAATAATTCATCCGTAATTTCTGATAGGCTAGATTGGTATTCTTTAATTTTGTTAGAGGTTTGACGCGCTAATAAAGAATGGGGGGAAATTTCCTGTAAGTTATTAATGGCTTTTTCCCAAAGCTCTTTGACTTGTTTTCGGTGTTGGGGAGAGGGATCATTAGGATTAGCGACTTTTTGAGCTTGGGTTGCTAAACGGATTGCTTGTTGCCAATTATCCTCGGCTCGTTCTTCAACTAAAATTTGAACTTCAACAATTTTTAATTTCTGTAATATCGTTTCATTGGGTTCAAATTGCAAGGGGTCGGCAAATAAAGAATTAAAAAAATTAGGTTCGGGTCGATTTTTTGGTGGCGTTTCTAACTCTTGAATTAAGCGATCGCGCAAGGTAATTAATTCTTTTAAGGAATCAGCACCATAGAATTCAGAAGCAGTTCCTAACGAGGGGAGAGCTTGAGTTAATCCAATACCCACGATCAGAGCCATACTACCTGTTACCGTTGTAGCCCAACGCCAGACTTGACGCATCCTTAAACTCCTCACACACACGCTTCATCGGTTTACAGACGGTTTAGATAACGTCTCTACCTCAGCAAAGAGATATCTTTAGCCAGTTTCTTAAACAGATGAGATACGAGATTAGATTACCATGATTGCTATCAAAAAGGAATAAGAATATTTGATCCCTGAATCATTAATCTCTAGGAGCGAGGAGTTGACAGAGATTAACTCGACCTTTTTCCTACGGATAAAATCGGTTATTTTTTCCGTCTTTTTAGGGCTTTTTTAATTAATATTGGAATTTCAGAAGGACGTTCAGCGACGAGAACTTCAGCCGTTTTAAACGCAGAAATTTTACTTTCAACCGTTCCCGCATCCACCATATTCGTAACAACTTTTGACGTCATTAATAAACTAGCATGACCTAATAGTTTAGTAGCTGGAGCGTGCAACCCAGCAATATAAGCAACAACAGGTTTATCGATCGCTTCGGCAATATAAGAAGCCGCTTCTTCTTCGCTAGTTCCCCCCATTTCTCCCACTAAAACAATCACATCCGTATTTTCATCTTCATCTAAAATTTCCAACCATTGCAGGAAAGAAGAACCCACAATAAAATCACTACCAATACTAACAGCAACAGATTCACCTAATCCCGCTTGGGTTAATTCCGCCGCCACCTCATAAGTTAGGGTACTACTCCGACTTAATAACCCCACATTTCCAGGTTTATAAAATTCACTAGGATGAGTTCCTAATAACAATTTATCCGGGATAATAATCCCCGAACAATTAGGGCCAACCACTAAAGTTTCTGTAATTTCCGCCTTCCGAACCAAACGCACCATATCCAAAGGAGGCATACCTTCGGTGACAATAATTAACTGACGAATACCCGCCGCGATCGCCTCTAATGCCGCATCCAAAACCTTATAAGGATGAACAAAAATCACACTAATATCAATTTCGCCCACATTCGTAATCACTTGTTCAACCAAATCAAAAACCGGAATTCCACTTAACTCCTGTCCTCCTTGACCCGGACTAACACAGGCGACAATACCAGTCCCATAAGTTTTCATCTGCACCACAGCATGAGCCAAGGAGGGCGAGATCGTTGTACCCTGTACAATCACTTTACTATCAGGAGTTAAATTCATATTTGATCATCCAATCTGGGGAAATTTTACAAGGGAGAAAAACAGACTATTTGGCTAAATTAACAGCCGCAACAACAGCTAAATCTAAGCGATCAAATAAACTTACAGGTAAATCAGCAAACTCTAACCGACAGGATTCGGGTTGAATTCCCGCTAACCGCAGAACAAATTGAGGTAAGTTACTGGTTCGAGATTTTCGTTTCAAATACCCAGCAATTTCTCCTAATAATGGCAGACGAATTGTAGGTTGAACCCAGAGATTAGCAACAACCACCTTGACGGATTTTGATTGGGTCATTAAATCAATTCCTTGATACAAACGTTGGCGAAAATCCTCCGTAATTTCATAATGATCCGCCCCGCCCAAATTTAAGAAATTTGCCGGTTTGCCCGATGATTGGATAACTAAATCTAAGGTTGCCATAGTTAAACCAGCACCATTACACAAAATCCCAATATTACCGTTTAATTCCACTAAATTGAGTTGGGGATGAAACAATTCATCAGCAATCATCGGTAAAGAAACCGAATGATAGTTGGGTTGAGCTTTAAGGAGAAGAATTAAGTCTTCATGGCGTCCCAACGCTCCACTATTAGCAATCACTTTGCCATCCAATGCCATCACCTCCCCCGTGGGACTAATCCCCAAAGGATTAATTTCCACGAGATCTAAATCTTTCTCCACAAATAGACGATACATTTTCTCAACAATCGCACTCACCGCCAGAATTAAATCCCCCTGTAACCCCATTTTGAGGATTAACCGTCGAGCATAAAAAGGGGAAAAATCCTGATCGACAATCTCTTGCTGAATGGTTGATAGGGTGGCTTCCACATTCACCCCTCCCTGTTGCGATCCCAATAACACCGGACGGCGTGACCCCGGATCAAGGGTAACAGCTAAGTATAATTCCCGATCCGCATCATATTTAGCCTCTGCTAATAGAACTTGGGGACATTCACCCCGGATCGGTAAATGAAAAATCATTTGGGCGGCGGCGACCGCATCAATCGTATTTTCCACAAATCGAATTCCTCCGGCTTTCCCCCGTCCTCCCGCACGGACTTGGGATTTCAGCACCACCGGATAGGGAATTTTCAAACCCTTCAAATCTTGAGACTGATCAATCCGTTGTGAGGGTAAAACCGGAATCCCCATTTCACGAAATAACGTTTTAGCTTGATACTCTAGCAAATCCATGCACAATTCCTCATTCAGTGGTTAGGGTTCCTTGATGAACAGTCTTAACCCACTTCAGTCGTTTGGGACGAATTGAAATCCGAGCCGTTGTACTTCCCACCACCAATAACCAGTGAAGCATATACACTGTACCGCGTAGTGTATCAATCCAGAGGGTTAACTGGTTTGGAAATCGGAATCCTGTGGATTTCCCCGATGCAGTTGTTGACTCAGATGGGGACAATTCCCGGCTTTGATTGGGTTGAGTGTTAACCTTTACCCTCATCGGTTGAGTTTGGCGAATACGCCGTAATCCTAGAAACATTCCCAATAAAGAAAGCGTCAGGGTAAAACAGGTTAAGGGGGTTGTTAAGGGTAAACGGCGTTGAATTAACGATAGTACCAAATCAGGAACCGCCGCCGTCGGTAAGATATATTGGGTAATCCAAAAACTCAGTAAATCGATGGTTTTTGGGGTTCCCATGCGATTACGAACAATCAACTGCCAATAGTCTAAATAGCGTTGATAGCCCCCTTCCGCCCAACGATTGCGTTGATGCCAAAGGGCTTTAAACTGGGTGACTCCCTCCTCATTTACGGGGGGAAAAGACAAACATTCAATGTCCCATTGATCTAAATGCAGCCGAATTGTTAAATCTAAATCATCGGTAATCGTTTCTTCATTCCAGCCCCCACAACTTAAGAGTGCTTCTCGTCGGACAAACTGGCCGTTTCCCCGCAGTTCGCCAACGCCACCAATGGAAATCCGTTGTTCTTGAAAATAGGCATCTAAAGCCATCTCGGCGGCTTGAGAACGAGTCCAAAAATTTTCTGAGGCATTGGCGATCGCTTTTCGGACTTGGACAGCCCCCACCTGTTCGACATTGAATCGGGGAACGACATGGCGTAGCATATCCGGTGCGATTTGAGCATCGGCATCAAACACCCCTAGAATTTCCCCTTGAGTTAAGGGTAAGACTTGATTTAAGGCCCCTGATTTTCCCCCACTCATCAGAGCCGAGCGCCGTAATATTTTCAGTTGGGGATAATCTTGGGTGAGTTTTTCCAGAACAATAGCGGTTTGATCACTACTATTATCGTCAACAACCCAGAGTTCATAACAATGACTGGGATAATCCAAACTACAGAGATTTTTAACCAGACGACCAATTACCGCTTCTTCATTTTTAGCCGCTACTAATAACGAAACATAGGGCCAATTTTGTTGGGGATGTTCCGCTAAAATTTCCCCTGGGGATCGGGTTTTAGCCCAAAAAATTCTTAGGGCATGAATTGACAATAAACCTGTTAAACCCAGGATAAATCCCATCCCCCAAGAAACAAAATGTAGGGTAATAATTCCGCCCCAAATTAAGGTTAGGGAAACAGCTGCTTTCTGTCTTCGACCTTGATACCAATTGGGGAAAACCTCGAAAGTTGGCTCCTTTTGGCCGGAACTTGTGTCAGATTGTTGCGAGGTTTTAGCAACCGAGGGATAAACCATTGATGATCCAGTCCCACCGACCCCACTGTCCGGCTGATTTCGTTGAGATTTCCAAGTTGGAGATTGATCAGGATAGTTTTGATCACTGGTTAGCGCTTTTATGTCACTGTTGCATAAGCGGTCAGCATCCTTTTCGGGCCAAGACTGTTTTGGCATAGATAATCTGATTTAACCCTCAATATTCATCAGAAAAAATAGGTAGAAACCCCGTCCACCTAGTTAGGCTTTATATTTCCCTTTTCAGGGAGGAGGGTATGATGACCCTCCTAACTCCTATTTCTAGGGTAAGGTTAGCTTCAATAAGGTTTTAAGAGCTTGTTAGGCTAGGAGCATCAGTCTTACCCCTCGTAAAACTGTTTAACTACTAACGACAGAGCCAGGGACTAGCTACGCATCCAACAGGGTGTCTTGACTCAAAAAACATAGTCAGTTAAGACTTAGGCGGGTACGAACTAACTAAAGTTAGAGGCATGAAGCCCCGTCACTTCAGTGCCGGGTGTTGACCCAATCTGCTTCTAGTATCCAATATTGTGACACTTGTTAACGGTTTGGGGCGGATTAACTGTTCAGATCTGATCATCAGCATTGTATCCGTTAGGCGAGGATCTCGGCTAAATTAGGATTGATGAACACACTTTGCACCGAACTTGAAAATCTATGACTGATGCCACAGTGGCTCTAACTCAACTCAAACCTGCCGAAAAACGGGAGATAGGAGTCTATATTCCCTATTATGATGAGAAGAAGCGCAAATATTTACCCTATTCGATTAGCCTTTATAAGGAAAAAAGTTTAGAAGGCGCTCGCAATATTGATGGGGGTGACGGCATTCCTTTTGTGGCAACTTGGAATGTATCGTCTTTACCTGCCGATTTAACTCGTTGTCGGGTTCAATTTGATGGCAATGCTGATCTTAGTTATGAGGTGATCCTGTGTAACCATGAGTTTATTAAATATTTAATTGAAGTTCTGCAAAATTTTAGTCGGACTCGTACTATTGATTTTTCTCAGGAGTTCTACAAACGGCTATTACATTTGGATCATTAATCTTCGTTGTTTCTCGGCTTTGGGGGAAAACTCTGTTGTTACCGTTGCGTTTACCTGTCTCAGGTGTGTTTCCCCATAATAGAGCTACTCCCCCTGTTCTGTTCACCCCAATGTCAACTCAATGCAGCATTAAAAGCTAAAAAGTTTACCGAAAGCGGTTAAGAATTCACTCTACAATAGAAAAGCTATTGTTCAACTGTCTCAATTTCCTTTAAAAAGGCTGATCCCGCTAATATTTTCAGGGTTTAGCCAGAAGAGAGGAAAATGTCATCATTTGTTGAATCCAATCCGATCAAATTGAGGAGTAAATTGCGTGGCTGAATCCGTCAAGTATTTATTAATCGGGTCAACAGAGCCTTACACAGGTAAATCAGCAATTGCATTAGGTCTGGCTCATCTGCTTGGGAACAAAGGTTTAGAGGTTGCTTATGGTAAGCCTTTGGCAACTGATTTAAGCGATGGAGATGGAACGTTGGATGCTGACCTTCAGTTCGTCGCTCAAACGTTACAATTATCTGACGAGCAACTGCGATTCCCTATTTTGACCCTGGATGAAACCACCATTCATCAGCGTTTGGTCGGGAAAAATTGGGTGAACTCTCGTCAATCTTTTACCTCCTATCAATACCAAGCATCTGCTGATCTGATCTTACTCGAAGGGCCAAGAACGTTACAAGAGGGGCTGTTATTTGATTTATCTGTGCCTCAAATTGCCGAGCAATTGGATGCGTCTGTATTGTTGGTGGTGCGTTTACATTCTCATTTGGCTTTGGATGATTTATTGTCCGCTCAACAACGTTTAGGCGATCGCTTATTAGGAATTGTTATTAATGATGTTCCTCCAGAAAAATTAGAAATTACAACCACTGAAATCCAACCGTTTTTGGAAGCACAAGGAATTCCAGTTTTTGGAGTTTTACCCAGAAATCCTATCCTCCGCAGTGTGACGGTTAAACAATTAGTTAAACAGTTAAAAGCACAGGTGCTTTGCTGTAAAGAACGCCTAGATTTAATGGTAGAAAGTCTGAGTGTCGGTGCGATGAATGTTAGCTCCGCCATGAAGTATTTTGATAAATCTAGAAATATGGCTGTTGTTACCGGGGGCGATCGCACGGATATTCAACTGGCGGCTTTGGAAAAATCCACCCACTGTTTAATTCTCACAGGTCAACTTCCTCCGGCTCCAATGGTATTAAGTCGGGCTGAAGATTTAGAAGTTCCGGTTTTATCTGTTGATCTTGACACGTTAGCAACTGTAGAAATTATTGATCGGGCTTTTGGTCAAGTGCGCCTCCATGAACCAATCAAAGTTGAATCGGTTAATCAACTCATGAAGGAACATTTTTATCTGGATCGTTTTATAAAACAGTTAGGAATTTCTTTGCCCGTATCCCTGATTAGTTAATATTAAGATTGTAGGGACGTTGTTTACAATGTCTCTACAAGGGGCGTTTCTATCCGAGAATCATAGCCATTAATATTATTTTGCAAGCAATTTGGAACGTCGGTTAAAATATAAAAATACTAATTAGTTAGGAAATCCGAAAAATCAAGTTATAGTTATAGCTCCAAATTTTTAAGGGTCACTAATTGCTGTGGACATATCACAGTAATCATTGACTTGACTGCAAAATCACTGGAATTGAAGGTTAGAATATGTGTAATATTATTGGCAAGCACGACAGCCATAAGACGGGCATCGTGAGTCCGTTTACCCATGACTTGATTAGTTGTGACCAAATCTAACCAAGTGAAAAAAATCTGTGGGGATTCTTCTAGTAATGGGAAACGATTGAGAAGTTCATCTATTATTTGCCTCGTTTTTTCTGTAGTCCATCCTAAGCCATTTACTTCAACTGGTCTTGTGGCAACAACCCAAAGTTCAATCAATACTTGCCCTGTCAGAAAACATTCATCTCCTTGGTTTAGTAAATAAGATATTGCTTCTGTGGCGAGATCATGTTGTACATCTGAAGGGTTACAAAAACGCAAGATAACATTGGTATCTAGCAGATATCTAATCATTCTTCGTAAATGCACTCACGGCTAAAGGCTTCATCAGGCAAGCTCACACTTGTTGTAGGGAGTTGAGAAATCCAATCACGGAACTCTTTAGCCCGCTCTGTTGGTGTTGCTTTTTGCCAAAATGGAACAAAAGATGATGTCACTTGACCAGATTGAGATTCAATCAAACTGATGAAATTAGCAATCTCCTTCAGTTGATCTTCATTGAGTTTGTCTAATTCCTGTTTAAGCTTTTCTCGCAGCATAACTGACTAATAAGTCAAATATCATTAATTATATCATAACCCTAGTTCCGTTTAGCCTAAGAAACCCGGTTTCTGACCGTTATTTATCGACTTAAACAAGATTTGTTGTTCAGAAACCCGATTTCTCTGTAAATTCTGATGAAGTTGCGATCGCCTTTGAAAATAAAAAGCGATCGCACTTGAATATTATTTTTAGGTTGGGTTGATTTAATCCAACTGAATATTCCTATCAATTATTATCTATTAAGACGAAATTCGGTTCCAGGAAAACCTCTCTGACCAGCTAATAGACAGGACTCATAAATGTTCGGCTGATTACCGACCCACCGACAAAAATCAGCCCTTCCATCTCCATTGACATCTTCCATCCATCTCGGCATATCATTATATCCTTTGTCAACTCCTGCTATAGTATTAAACGTAAACTGATTAGGATGAAAACCATCATTAGTTGCTAACTGACAAGATAAGAAAACTTTTCCTTCGTTACCAACAAAACGGCAAAAATCTGGTTTTCCATCTGCATTTACATCAGCCATCCAGTTAGGAAGCTCTACATATCCTCTATCCGAACCCAGTGGTGCTGCTAGAGATGATTTCATCACGAATATCGAGCTTATCCCTAATATAATCAGGAATATTTTTTGGCTTTTATTTTTCATGTTTTTATTCCCTCAAAAACTGTTTTTTGTTAGTCTTGTTATTATAATATTCTATAGAATTAGAGTCTGTCTATTGTTATAAAGTATGATTTTGTAAGCTATTTTGTTGTCTTTTTTTATGTTAATTTTAAAAAAAATGTTGGAAAATGTTGGCAATTGTTGGAAAATGTTGAGTATAATAGGATGAATCATCACATCTACGATAGGGTATGACTCTGGACGAAATGTTAAAACTGGCTGATGATTTGGTATTTGCTAAAACAGGTCAGCACCTTAGTGACTTACAGGAAAAAGTTGTATGGGGAACTATACAAGGAGAGACTTATGAGAAAATAGCAGAAGACTTTCATTGCAACGAAAGCTATGTTAGAGATATTGGGTCAAAGTTATGGCATATTTTTTCAGAATCATTAGGAGAAGAAGTTAATAAATCAAATTTAAGATCATCAATGCAGAGGTTACAAGTCTCCCTATTTTCATCAAATTCCCTATTCTCATCAAATATTGCACAAGAATCTGTACAGATTAGGAACATTAACTTTTGTGAAAAAACAAGACAACCCCCAGATATACCTAACTCAAATTCAGATTATCAACAACCACAAACCGAAAATCACGAATTAAGTGAAATGCCAGAATTAGGTGTTTTTTACGATCGCACTTCCGAACTCGAAACCCTAAAAACCTGGATTTTACAAGAACGTTGTCGCTTGATTACTATTACTGGTATCAGTGGTATTGGCAAAACGAAATTGACCGTAAAACTCATACAAGAAATCCAACATAATTTTGAATATATTCTTTGGTACAATTTAGATAATTCCTCAAGTTTTACTGAATTTAAAGCCGAATTAATAGAGTTATTTGACCCAAATACAGATAGTGAATTAATCGCCAAAAATGGAAAGCGTTTCAAACCTATTAAATATTTACAGAAGCATCGCTGTTTAGTTGTTATTGATAATCTTCACAACCTGTTTTTTAGTAATCAACTAGCAGGTCAATATCAATCAAAATATGAAGAATTTCGCTATTTATTCAAACAGATAGAAGAATTATCTCATCAGAGTTGTTTTCTGCTCATTGGTTGGGAACAACCCATAGAATTAACTGAAATCAGAAGCTCAAATCCTAAATTTAAAACCCTAACCCTTAGAGGATTAGAAACAACAACTATAGCAGAGTTTTTTCGAGATCAAGAAGTGGGAGATGATGAGAAATTAATCAATATAATTCATCAATATCAAGGCAATCCCTTATGGTTAAATATAATAGTCAATTCTATCCTAGACCTCGAAAATGTTATTCAAAAAATTATCGAAAATAATACTATTTTTTTACCCCAAAGTTTAAAGGATAATTTACAACAGCAATTTAATCGTTTATCTCCTCTGGAAAAACAAGTTCTATTAGAATTAGTTCAGGATGAGGAGCCTGTTAACTTAGCCCAACTTTTGATCAGAGGACAAATTCCTTCCTCAGATTTACTCAACGCCCTACAATCTCTATTGAGACGGTGTTGGCTAGAAAAGCAAGACCATCTCTACTGTTTACCTGCTGTGGTTAGACAATATATCACAGACCTGAATCATTGATCCTGCGATCGCCCCAACTCAAAAAACGTAGTAAGCCCTAAAGGGCTAAGAGTCCTGAAGGACTCACTACTAGATTTTGTAGTAAGCCCTAAAGGGCTAAGAGTCCTGAAGGACTCACTACGAGATTTTGGGCTAAGAGTCCTTCAGGACTCACTACGAGATGCTTTTCAGAAGGATCACCCAAAACCCTAAGTATAAATACTCGATACAGACTTTCTGAATAAATCTGTAGCTTACGTTACAAAATTTTAAGATTTTGCCCCAATGTCATGTATTTTTAACCCTAGGGGGGATATAATAGGAAGGTAAGCACAAAAGATTATAAAAGAAAGTCCATGCTGAACCAAAATTTACGCAGAAACTCCGTTAAACTCTCTGATGTCCATCGGGCTAACATCCAAAAAAGATTAGAACATCGCTTGGAAGTCGCTAGAGCCAATGGGGATGAAAATCTGATCCGTGCTCTTGAAGCCGAAATGCGCCAGATATAAAAGTTATCAAATCCCAACAATACCTACATTCGGCTAGGAGGTGGTGATACCTGTTTGTGTTAACCTTAGTCCTAGTAGAATATATGATCAAAACTTTCTCTAAAGCCTGGTTGAATCAGATCACCAGGCTTTTTGGTTATAGCAGGGAACAGGGAACAGGGAACAGGGAACAGAAAGAGAAAGAGAAAGAGAAGAAAAAACTTCTCTGTCTAGGTGTCAAACATTGTTCTGGCGACTGCTTGAGTTTAAATTAACGGCCCCCCACCACTACATTTTTCATGCGGACATGGGGCCCCCCAACACTGACGGGTAAGGGCATTTGTCCCCCTTTACCACAGCCCCCATTGGTGTAAAGTAAATCATTACCAATGGCTTCAATATCTTTGAGGGTTTGAAACACATTTCCACTCAGGGTCACATCGCTGACGGGTTCAGCAATTTTACCATTGCGGATCATATATCCTTCGGCGGCGGCAAAGGTAAACATTTCGCCATTGGTCTGTCCTCCCAACATTCGGACAGCATAAACCCCTTCTTCAATATCGCTAATCATTTCTTCAAAGGTGCGATCGCCCGCTTCAATGGCCGTATTCGTCATTCGCACAATGGGAGGATAGGTCGCACTCAAAGCCCTAGCATTTCCCGTGGGCGTTTCCTGCATTTTTCCAGCCGTTTCTAAGTTGTGCAACCGTTGGGTGAGGATGCCATTTTTAATTAAATATTTGCGTTGGGCCGGAACTCCCTCATCATCATAGCGAATTGAACCCGGTAGGTCTGGAATTGTAGCATCATCGACCACCGTTAATTGTTCAATTCCCATCAATTTCCCCAATTGCAATAACTCCTGCATTCGGGGATTTTCATAGACAAAATCGGCTTCTGATAAATGACCAAAGGCTTCATGAATAAACACCCCGGCTAAATAGGGATCTAAAACGACGGTATATTGACCCCCTTTAACGGGTTGGGCTTCTAACTGCCGAATTGCCCTTGCTGCTGCACTTTGCACCCGATCTTCAATTCCTACAAGCACGTTATAATCGCAGCGAGAGGCAACAGATTCAAACCCCTGACGAATAATGCCTCCGTTTCCTCTGGCGATCGCCCCAAACCGTCCATTCACATCCAAACGTTCTTGAATAATACAACTTCCTAGGGAATTCACAAAATAGGTAATCCCAAATTGATCGCTATAACTAACAGCCGTTGTTTGAATTCGCGGGTCAAAATCTAACAGCAATTGGTTATAATTTTCAATCAGTTGACGTTTTTCTGAGAGTGAAACTCCTCTGGGATCACGTTTCAATTCGACTTTCACCCAATCTTGAATCGCTTCACTCGTAGCGAGTTGAGTGGTTTCTTCCCCAACTAAATGAGCTTGAGAAATCGCTTCTTCAATGCGGTTGTTTAATTCATCCCAACCATTAAACGTCACGAAACTCCACCCTCCTCGATGACAAGCCCGAATTCCACCTGCGAGGGAAAAATTACGATTCACGGCATCCAGTTGGGAACCTCGATAGGTAATAGCCGTTGATTCACTTTGTTGTAACCGAATTTCCAGGTAATCGACCTGATTTCGGTAGGTTGCTATCGTTGTGAGTAACCGATCTTGAATTAAATCCACAGCCCAGTTCCTTTTAAAATTAACGCCCAAATTAAAATTATGTTGTCTTTATTTTAGTCGTTCTGGGATTTTAGGGATCGGAACTCAGCTACTCCCCACCCGCCATCATTTTTTGTAAGGAACTTAAGCCTTTTTTCACCCGACGAGAAACTGTGACCGAACTAATTCCTAAACGTTCTGCGGTTTCTTTTTGGGTTAAATCATAGAGGAATACAAATTCCAAGACTTTTCGAGTTCCGTCTTCTAATTTGGCTAAAGCTTGCTGTAACCGAATTTGATCTTCTTGGGCTAACTGAAAACTACGATAACGGCTATCGGGGACTAATTCCCCTAAACAGGTTGTCCCATCTTCGTCATCTTGAATGGGAGCATCTAAACTGAGTAAAGAACGATTACGACAGGCTAGTTTGACTTCGTTCCATTCGTTGACGGAAATTCCTAATGCTTCGGCTACTTCTGTATCCGTAGGATGGCGTTTGAGTTGCAAATGGAGTTGTTGAATCACTTTCAATGATTGTCGTTCTAAAGCCAACCATTGACGGGGAACTCGAACACATGGGCTTTTGTCTCTTAAATAGTGTTGAATTTCACCCCGAATATAGGGAATAGCAAAGGAACTAAAGGCATGGCCTTTAGAGAGGTCAAATCTTTCAATCGCACGAATCAAGCCGATGCACCCGACCTGAAGTAAATCTTCATAACTTTCGGTACACTGGTTCACCCAATGGTGTACCTCCTTACGCACTAAGCCAATATTTAATTGAACAATCCGGTTGCGGATATCTTTGGAAGGACACTGTTGATACTGGCGCAACAGTTCTAAACTTTCACTTCTGGGATAGTTGATGACTTGAGTAGGCATGACAAGATCCTGCGTTGGTAGGGCTGGCTAATTAGTTCAGTATCAATCTTGACCACACTCGGCTTAACATGGGAGGTGAGGTTAGGGGGGTAATGCCTGGGGGAGGCAAAACTCTAAACCTAGATGCAATAGTCAATGTGAGGTCGAGGCTATGCACTAAACGAGGACTTTTGGGTAATTGCCTGAAAGCCAAGCTTGAATCAATTTATACAGATTAAGGGCAACAATATACTATTTTAGCTCTACTTGTAGGGTATACACAAGATCTTTATAAGAATTGATCTATTATTTTCTAAAACTGGGAATTATATAATGCTACTAGGTAAAAATAACGTTGAAGAAATTGACAATAAAGCGGTGTATTTAATTTGAGTGTAGGAAGGTTGAGGGTTAAACCGTTACCCCTCAGCAGTTAACCGTCAATCGATTTAGAGTTACGGTGAACAATAAACTGGAGACAGGTAACTGTCAATCCCCCATTCTTCCTGCATCAAAATCTCTGATTCAGAGGTCAATTTATGGATAGGTTAGCTTAGGAAGCTGATTCAATCCGACCATAGAATACACCCCGAACTTTAATATCTAAGGATTCTTTGGCTCCTAAGTCGTCATCAGAAGGCTGTTCACTTTCAAAAATTCCAGCAATTTCTCCAGTTTCGCCGTCGATTTTAGAGACTTGTAAGGAAATATGACCGGCTTTGGCTTTGGTGTCGGCTAATTTGACATTAGCACTGGTTAAGTTTTTTTCATCGGCGGTTGCAGGTAAAGCAACAGCATTATCATAGCCAGCAGCCACCCCACGAGCTTTGGGGTCTAAGAAGTTAGCGCCTCGATAGGAGGGGACGTTAAAATCCCCACTGAAATCAAGAGAGGTGTTAATACTAGAGACTCCGCCTTGGGAACTGGCGACTAAGCCTTTAATGGTGAACAGGAAAGGAACTTCTTCGCCACCGGGTAATAAAAGGGTAATGGGTTGGAAGTCAAATCCATCTTTTTCTTTAAAAGTCAGTGAGCCGTCGGAACCAATCAGAAGGTTTCCACTAATTTGATCTAAGCTGTAAGTGAAACGGGTTAACAGACGACCCGGAACAAATTCGGCTTCTTTGCGCTTATTGGTGGGTTCTTCTTTAACAAAATAGTTAGTGGGTTGCAGACACAAACCACTGAGGGTGTAAGACTCTTTAGGATCAATGGGAATAGAACCCCGTGCTGTTTCTGGTAGGGTTGGACAGTTTACAGCTAATCCTGTATTTCTAATATCATCATAGGTCAGCAACTTGCTTTCTTTAGCCTGTGGGGCATCAGAACAAGCTGTGATTACTGTCAAACAGATTGCTAATAGTGCAGCAACCAAAGCGCGATATCTCATTGTCAACCTCAATATCCTAAATTGATATGTGAAATTACGAATTGTGGCGTTGAAATCGTTGTCGGCGACCTAGCCACAAAGGGGAACACTTCTAGGGGTGCGTTCTAAAACTCCTCCGTCTAAGGACATGAGGATTATGGCTTCAACAGGTTTGGTCAAGTTGAATCAGGGATCTATTGGGTAGTTTAAAGATAACCCAATAGAGATTTTACACGGCTTGTGACTCTTTTTTTTACTACAAGTACAAATTCCTCAACGATCAGTTAAACTACTTAAGTTAATTTACCAATCGCCCTCGCTAACGGGGTGTCCGCCAATGAGGGCTCGCAATTATGGACAGTCAAACTCAATTTGATTCACAAGCTCTGTTGATTCAGCTTCAATCTCTAGCTGAGGAGGTTTGGACATTAGCGAAGACTGTTGAAGGAAATAGTCTGGAGCTTTTGGCTGTACTTAGGCTTTTAGAACAGCTACACCAAGATATTCGAGATAGTCTATTTCAACAATCTTTACCGGATAATCGTCAGCAACTCTATCATTTATTACGAGAGATTGAATCTAAAGGCGGTTGGCCCTATATTCCTCGGAATTCTCTTAAATCAGTTATGGAAAATTGGCAGAGGGAGTCTCCAGAAGTTGGATTAGAGGAGGAGTGAGGGAATCAATTTTGGGGTGTGAGGAAAGGGATCAGGCGTAAGTTCAAAATTGATTCAGGGAGTTACTGGCGAGGAAGACTCCATCAAGGGCAAAGTCATCAACGTTTAAAACTATAGCTAAAATTGCTTGAGTTTGAACCAGGGTAATTACGGTATCGTTGACTAAACCATCGCCTTCATAATCGATGAGTTGTTGATAGTTTAAATCGGTATTGGTTAGCCCATCGGTTAATGCTATTTTATCATTTTGGCTAAACCATTCAAAGTCTGTAATAACATCAACTTGCTGTAAATTGGAGTTGGTTTCGTCGGTTCTGAGGATAAAAATATCGCTCCCTTCACCTCCGGTTAAGGTATCAATTCCTAAGTCTCCCGATAGCAGATCTTCTCCGGCTTGACCGAATATCTGATCGTTTCCTTTTCCTCCGTATAATTGATCGTTTCCGCTTCCACCATCGATTAAATCATTGTCGATATCTCCTCGGAGAAAGTCCTCTCCGGCTTCTCCAAAAATTTGATCATTTTGTTGACCTCCAAAGACTTGATCATTCCCTTCGCCGCCATAAACACTGTCTTGTCCTTGATTGGAAAAGATATTTTCATTATCAATACTTCCTATAATTTGATCGTCTCCGGCTAAACTCCAAAGTCCATCGGGATAGTTAGTAAGTTCTCCTTGAAATAAACTAATATATTCTGAGGTATCACTTGCTAATAATCGGGGGAAACCGTCGGGGTCAGGAATTAATTGAAAACTGGAAGAATTCAAGGGAGCAATAACTGGGGTGTTCATATTATTAATAAGAATTGGGAATTGGGAATCGGGAATAGTTTAATTAGAAATAGCTTAATTAGAAATAGGGAATAGAAATAACATTATTTTCCCTGTTCCCTGTTCCCTGTTCCCTGTTCCCTGTTCCCTGCTATAACTTGAAATAATAGACGAACTTTGGCTAAATCTTTATCACCCGGAGAACGTTCAACACCACTAGACAGGTCAATTCCATCAGGTTTTAACTGTTGTAAGGCTTCCTGAATATTATTAGGTGTTAATCCTCCAGCGAGAAACCAAGAACAGGGGGGATTAAATTGTTGTAAACTTTGCCAGTCTAAGGTTTGACCTGTACCCCCCAATTGTTGAGGGTGATAAGCATCTAATAACAGGACATCAACCTGGTTAAAATAGTCTTGGGTTTGGACTAAAGTAGCTGGAGATTTAATCCGTAAGGCTTTGATCAATTCTATCTCAGGAAGTAGTTGACGTAGGCGATCGCAAAAATCGGGAGATTCATGACCATGCAGTTGTACACCCGTTAACCCCGTTTCAATAACAGTTTGATAAATTTGATCTAAACTGGCATTGGCAAAAACACCAATCGTTTGTATAGAAATCGGTAAATCCTGTAAAATTCTGCGAATTTGTTCAGAGGTGACATAACGAGGGGAAGCCGGGACACAGATAAATCCTAACATTGTGGCCCCAAGTTGAGCGATCGCACAACCTTGATCCGGTTGGGTAATTCCACAAATTTTAATTCGCATTTATCCTTTTCCTGTTGAGTTTAGGGTCTGATTCCCGGCGGCAATTCGTATCAAAATTTTACATTATAGCAGGGAACAGGGAACAGGGAACAGGGAACACCGGAGGAAGGGATAAATATTAATTTTTTCAACAAATTGAGAGTTTTTACAATCGGATTTCTATAATGCTTGGGGTTATTGACTGTCATTTTTCCAAGGCGAAGGATTACAAGAGGATACAGTCAATTGCTGAAAATTAACAAATTTGTAGATTCATAAGGAGATAGAAACTTGATTTACACTTCATTACTGATGTCGATACAAAACAATGTTCCCACCACCGTCAGTTGGTCTCCTGGGGTGGGAATTGTGATGATTGTCTGTAACTTGTTAGCAATTTTCATCGGTTTCTATGCCATTTCTAAAGAAAATCGGGGCAAAGGGCCAGGTTTACCCGGTTTACCTCGGATGTTTACGGGTTTCGGTGTTCCTGAATTATTGGCAACCGCCAGCTTTGGACATATTTTAGGGGCTGGGGTGGTTTTAGCATTAGGTAATGCGGGCGTTTTGTAAGGCAACTCTGACGCTAAAGTTGAAAAGAATCAGGAAATTTTAACCCCCTAGAATTTCCTCTGTTATTCTCGATTCAACCTTCTAACCTGCCCTGGCGAATTGAGCGCGGGCTAAATTTTCACAGCTGGCGCGATTCCCTTTATTAACGATGCCTCCAGGGGCTAACAGTTCTTGATACACTGTTAGAAGGGGAGGTTTAACCGACCCAATCAAACAGACTGAAACAAACGGAGTCAAAAGCATCTCATGCAGGCAGGTTGGCGGATTGGATCGTTATTTGGAATTCCACTCTTTGTTGATTCTTCTTGGTTTGTGATTGTTTTACTGTTTACAGTCGCCAATCGCCAAGACTATTCTCAATGGGGGCCGACTTTATCTTGGATCGCGGGGTTAGCGATCGCATTGTTGTTATTTGCTTCAGTGTTGTTACATGAACTTGGCCATAGTTTAGTCGCTCAGTCCCAAGGAATTCGAGTCAATTCGATTACTCTATTTCTGTTTGGGGGAGTTGCTTCTATTGACCAAGAATCTAAAACACCGGGTCAAGCGTTTCAAGTGGCGATCGCTGGCCCTCTAGTGAGTTTTAGCTTATTTTTTATTCTCAATATCCTGGCACAAATCTTACCGAGTTCGAGTTTAATTTATTCCTTGGCGAGTGAATTAGCGAGAATTAATTTAGTGTTAGGGGTGTTTAATTTAATTCCCGGATTACCCCTAGATGGGGGACAAGTTCTCAAAGCAGCCGTGTGGAAAGTCACAGGAAATCGGTTGACGGGAGTACGTTGGGCGGCAAAAACAGGTCAATTTTTAGGAATTTTAGCTATTTCCTTGGGCTTATCGGCGGTTCTTTTAGCTAAAAGTTATGGTGGGTTATGGATTGCTTTAATCGGGTGGTTTGTCTTACAAAATGCAGGTTCTTATAATCGTCTCACGGATCTACAAGAAGCTTTAATTAATATTAAAGCCGGGGATACAATGACCCGTGAATTTCGAGTTGTTGATGGGGATTTAAGCTTACGTCAATTTGCGGATGAATATTTAATTGGAGTTGAAACAATTCCGGTGTATTTTGCCGCCTCCGATGGTCGTTATCGAGGGTTAGTGTCTGTAGATGCGTTACGAATAATTGAACGAAGTCAATGGGAGAGTCAAACCTTAAATCAAATTGTTCAACCTCTGAATGAACTGATGACGGTATTAGAAAAAGCTTCCCTAGTTGAAGTGATTAATGCCATGGAAGAGAAAGAACTCCCTCGAATTACTGTATTATCTCCGGCGGGAGCCGTTGCAGGTATGATTGATCGGGGGGATGTGGTACGATCGGTGGCGAATTATCTCAAAGTTCCGATTCCAGAAACCAGTATTCGGCGGATTAAAGAAGAAGGAATTTATCCTCCGGGTTTGCCATTACCCGCCTTAGCAAAAACAATGGTTTAATGATAGGAGTTTCTTTAATTTTGGGCTACTGTTTCTAATCCTTGTTCTTGAATAATAAACTCTAACAATCCAGCACAAGAATCTAATAATAAATCAATCACCTGATTAAATCCTTCAGTTCCCCCATAATAGGGATCAGGAACCTCTTTTAGGGTGTGATGACGGCAAAATTCACACATTAATTTAACTTTGTGACGATATTTTCCAGAAGGATCAAGATAGAGAATATTTTGATAATTCTCTTGATCCATTGCTAAGATTAAATCAAATTGTTCAAAATCATCTCGTTTAAATTGACGGGCTTTTCCGGTCATTTTAATTCCCCGTTGATTTGCTGCTTGGGTCATGCGTCGATCGGGGGAACTACCAATATGATAACTTGAGGTTCCGGCGGAGTCGCAAATAATGCGATCGCTCAAATTTGCCTGATCAATTAAATGATTCATAATATTTTCCGCCGACGGAGAACGGCAAATATTGCCAAGGCAAACAAATAGCAGTTTGTAAGGCATAAGTGAAGAATTTAGTTAAAAAATTAGTATTAAATTAAAAATGAGGAGTCAGAAGCCGTAGAAATCCCACCTTTCGGGTTTGGGGTTGAATCAGAAGGCAGATTTCGCAATCTTCTCGGCGTCTTCTCCTCCTGAGTCCTCTATTTTTCGTCCTTCGCGCTCTAACCTAATCCCGGTATATTTAAGCCACCTGTGAGTTCTTCCATCCGTTCCCGCATAGTATTAGTGGAGTTTGTATAAGCGTCTTGCATAGCGACGAGAACCAGATCAGAGATCACCTCAGCACCTTCGCCCAAAACATCCGGTGAAATTTCAACCCGACGGGGTTCTTGGTTTCCACTCAAGTAAACCTTAACTAAGCCTCCTCCAGCTTCCCCAGGAATTTCCAACTTATCCAGGTCTTCCTGAAGCTGTTTAGCTCCTTCTTGAACTTGCTGCGCTTTTTTAAACGCTTCAGCCAGTTCTTTCATTTTGCCCAGACCAAAACCAAATCCTTTTTCTTGTGTCATAGTTTGTTCATGTCGCGCCGAGAACGCCTTGAAGATTGACTAAAGTAAACAGTAGATCAAGTAAGCAATAGTAGCATTTTTTGGACTCATCAACTGCATCCTAGGGGAAGAGATCACTCCCCATTTAGGAACAAAGATGAAAATTAACAAACTTGGAACTCACCCATAATTTTAACCTCCGGTTCTAATAAAAACGACCAACGCCGTTCAACCTGTTCTTGAATATGACGAATTAACGAAAAGATATCGTTTGCTGTTGCACCGCCACAATTGAGAATAAAATTGGCATGGCGTTCTGCAACCTGAGCTTGACCGATACTGTAACCTTTTAAACCCGTTTGTTCAATCAGCCAGCCCGCCGCTTGAGGGCCAGGGTTGCGGAAAACACTGCCACAACTGGGAAGATGATAGGGTTGACTATTGCGACGTTGATTAAAATGAGCCGCCGTATCAGCAAGAACTTGTTTAGGATCATGACCCGGTTCTAACTGGAAAGTAGCTTGGGTCACAAAGCGATCGCTCCCTTGTAAAATCGAAGTGCGATACCGATAAGCCAAATCTTCAGGAGTTAAAACCTGTAAACCCCCAGATCTCGATACAACATGAGTATTAACTAACATGGATGCGGTACAGGATTTGTGTGCCCCCGCATTCATCACCACCGCACCCCCAATACTTCCGGGTATTCCCACCGCCCATTCTAAACCTCGCCATCCCAAACGAGCCGCTTTCCAAGCTAGACGAGGAAGAGAACTTCCAGCACCCGCCGTTAGTAACCCCGTTTCCATCTCAAACTCAGCATGGCGTAAATGGCGAGTCGCAATCACTAACCCTGACAATCCTCGGTCGCTAATCAATAAATTTGATCCCGCACCCAGTAGGGTAATCGGTAAACCCTTAGTATTGGCCCATAAGAGCGTTTCTTGAAGTTGTTCTACCCCTTGAGGCGCGACATACCACTCGGCTGGCCCGCCGACCCGAAAAGACGTCATGGTGGTTAAAGGAACTAAAGATTGAATCAAACAGTCTGTTTCCGGTAAGGCTATGCAGCGCTCGGAATCGCAGTTCGTTTGACCGGGAGAGTCATAAGAAAGTGTCATGACCATATCGAAATGAATACCTTAGAACTTGGATGTAAATCACCGATATAATAATTAACAATTAACAATTAACAATTAATAATTATCAATTATCAATTATCAATTATCAATTGAATATCAACTCAATCCATTAAGCAGTTTGGCGCCAAGGCTCAATCCCACCCGTCTCCGGGGAAGTCTGATAAAATGCCATTACCTCTGGAATGATTTTATTCAGGTTGCCAGCACCGAGAAATAAAGCTAAATCACCCGGTTGCAAGAGTTGAGCCAAACTCATCTTAATGGCATCCATAGAAGGCTGATATAACACTTGAGGATGGTAATGGGCAATCAAGTCTGCTACATTTTGTCCTTCAATTTGCCAAAGATTCGGTTCCCCAGCACTATAAACTTCAGTCAGGATAACAACATCCGCATCACTGAAACACTGAGCAAAATCTTGTAAAAAGGCATGAGTTCGACTATAGCGATGGGGTTGAAAGATAGCAACAATACGCTGAAGGCGAGGTTGAGTATTCAAGGCACTATCAAGCAGACGATGGCGGGCGGCGGCGAGGGTAGCGCGAATTTCACTGGGATGATGGGCGTAATCGTCCACAAATAGGATGTCGTTGTAACAACCTCGATGCTCGAAACGACGTTTCGCCCCTTCAAAGAGCGCTAATGATCGGGCTATGACGGAAAACTCCAAACCTAACTGTCGTCCTACCGCGATCGCAGCTAAGGCATTACTGAGATTATGCTGCCCTAACAACTGTAACTCCAACTCTCCGAGGAAATTGCCCCGTTCCCAAATGTGAGCATAAATTCCATTGGCTCGATATTCAATCTCCCGCGCTTGATAATCGGCTCCTGAGTCTGGGTTCAAACTGTAGGTGATCTGGGGTTGAATTTGCTCTCGTACCGTTGCACAATCGATGCACCCCACTAAAGTTTTACAGTTGGTTTCAAACACTTTGAACGTGTTGATTACTTGTTCTAGGCTTTCATAGTGATCGGGATGATCTAACTCAATATTGGTAATTACACCAATTTCAGCCGTAATTTTCACCAGAGAGCCATCGGATTCATCCGCTTCCGCCACCATATAAGGCCCCTGACCCATGCGAGCATTCCCTTCCCAGGCGTTAACTTCTCCCCCAACTAAAATCGTGGGGTCAAGACCCGCAAAGAGCGCCATGAACGCAATCATGCTGCTCGTGGTTGTTTTTCCATGGGTTCCCGCGACAGCAATACTTTGGTAATCCTGAATCAGAGCCGCTAGTAAATCTGAACGATGAAAAATCGGACAACCTAACTCCTTAGCCGCTTGATACTCTAAGTTCCCCGAATGAATAGCCGTTGAACAAATAACTTGAGGCAATTCTATCGCCTGAGTCTTCTGTCCATTATGAACAACCGAAGCCTTATGTCCCGCTTTGACGACATGATCAGAAACTGATAGCTTCAGTTCTGTATTCTCCGCATCCAGGGACTGTCTAACATACTCAAAATTACTCGCCTCTTGACGGCAAAAAATTTGCGCCCCTAAAGCTTGTAAGCGTTGAGTAATATGGCTGCGCTGAATATCAGAGCCATAAATGGGTAGCTTTCGCTTCGCTAGGATGTAGGCGAGGGCTGACATTCCAATCCCACCAATCCCAATGAAGTGAAATGGCCTGCCAGTGAAATCAACAGAACTCGGCATCGATCACTCCTTATCACACCACACCACACCAATAACACGCGATATCATATCAAGAATTGTTTTTTACCGATACTCCTCAGCCAACATTTCTCAGATGGTATTTTACGCTAGCATCTTTAGATTTTAGGTAAATTGAGTTCTCTCAGTAGTTGAATAGTTAGAAAAACCCTAGACAAATATCTCAGGTCTGACTTTGCAGGTGTTAGCCTGACGGGGTGAACTACAACACCCTCTATCCCATAGCTGTAAAGCATTTGGGACTGCTTTTTTCTTTCAACTCTTGTTTAATTACCTCTTGATTTAACTCTAAGTTGAGTGCAGTTTTACAATACTATATACCCCTTGGGTTAATAAATCACCGGAGTCCCATTAAATCTACAGAGGGATTCAGGAAACGGAGCGGTGAATCCTCAACCTTGGACAATTTAACTCCGTTTTAATCCCGACAAAAAAAGTCGGGTATGGTTGACGACAATTTTTAAGCTGTGATACCTTATTCTCAACATTCCAGTATCGGATTTTCAGTGGAGGATAGGTCATGACTCAGGCAACAACGAACAACTTCAGCTTAACCGGGGCTACCTTTGACAAACTTAAATGTAAAGAGTGTGGCGAAGAATACGCCCCCGAAGCCAAGCACGTTTGTGAAGTGTGTTTTGGCCCGTTGGAAGTTCAATACAACTATGACCTGATCCGCCAAACCGTAACTCGCGCTACGATTGAAGCTGGCCCTAACTCCATCTGGCGTTATCGCAAATTCCTCCCGGTCGCTACTGAGAATGTAATTGATGTTGGCACCGGAATGACCCCCCTCATCAAGTCAGAACGGTTAGCCCGTCGCCTGGGTTTAAAAAATCTTTATATTAAAAACGATGCTGTAAATATGCCCACCCTGAGCTTCAAAGATCGGGTGGTGTCCGTTGCTCTGAGTCGCGCTAGAGAATTAGGATTTTCGACCGTTTCCTGCGCCAGTACCGGAAATTTGGCCAACTCCACCGCCGCCATTGCTGCTAGAGCAGGTCTGGACTGTTGTGTGTTCGTCCCGGCGGACTTAGAAGCGGGTAAAATCTTAGGAACCTTAATCTATAACCCGATTTTAATGGCCGTTAAAGGCAATTACGATCAAGTTAACCGCCTGTGTTCGGAAGTCGCCAATACTCATGGTTGGGGATTTGTAAATATTAACCTGCGTCCCTACTATTCCGAAGGCTCAAAAACCCTAGGTTATGAAGTGATTGAACAATTGGGTTGGAAATTACCCGACCATATTGTCGCCCCCATTGCTTCCGGTTCTCTGTTCACCAAGATTCATAAAGGCTTCCGAGAATTTGTTGAAGTCGGTTTAGTCGAAGATAAAGCCGTGCGTTTCAGTGGGGCTCAAGCCGAAGGTTGTTCTCCCGTTGCTTCTGCGTTTAAAGAAGGACGAGATTTTATTACTCCGGTTAAACCCAATACCATTGCTAAATCCATTGCGATTGGAAATCCTGCTGATGGAATTTATGCTGTTGAATTAGCCAATAAAACCAACGGAAATATTGAATGCGTCAACGATGAAGAAGTGATTCAAGGGATGAAATTATTAGCCGAAACTGAAGGAATTTTCACAGAAACCGCAGGCGGAACCACCATCGCAGTCTTGAAAAAATTGGTAGAAGCGGGTAAAATTGATCCTGAAGAAACCACCGTTGTTTATATCACGGGCAATGGCTTGAAAACCCAAGAAGCCGTGCAAGGGGATGTCGGTGAACCCTTAACCATTGAACCGAAATTAGAAAGTTTTGAACGAGCCATTGAACGCGCTCGCACCTTAGACCGTCTGGAATGGCAACAAGTATTAGTTTAAATTTCCAGTTGTCAAACCTGAAATTAACCCCGAATATTCTAACAGTAGAGACGTTCTCGATAACGTTTCTACTCATCCCAGATTGTTAATTTATCGTTTTGTTGAACATTATGGCTGTTAAAGTTTTAATTCCCACACCCCTGCAAAAATTTACCAATAATCAAGCTACGCTTGAGTGTGAAGGGTCTAATGTTTCTGAATTAATTGAATCCTTAGAAGCCAATTGTCCAGGGATTAAAAAAAGTCTCTGTGATGATGTGGGAAAACCTCGTAAATTTTTGAATTTCTATGTTAATAGTGAAGATATTCGCTTCTTAGAAGGAACAAAAACAGAACTGAAAGATGGCGATGAAGTCAGTATTGTTCCGGCGGTTGCTGGCGGTTAACCTAGTTTAATATTAATATAATTTTTAAGGACATGGTGTTAATCATGTCCTTTTTAATCTGATAAAAATTAGAAGTTGCTATGATCATGCAGATTGATACTCCCCAAAACTATTGTAGCAAGACTGCATTAACAAACCCTGAGCAAACTGTTGAACATAATCATTAAATCGCTCAGAACTTAACACATCCGTCATCTGCATCGCCCATTGATTTAAACCCTCTACTAAATTAATAAGTTCTGATTTTTCCGCGACAAAACTGATTTCATAGTAGCCCTGGGAATGAGAAATCGTCTCTACATTGTCTAAAATTATTTGACAAAAACAGAGCATTTTATCTAAATATAAGCGAATCCGATTAATCGCCAGACTATTAGAAGGAGCTTGATTAATCTTCTCAATGACCCGATAACAATTAGCCTCCAAGCATTGAGCCGCATCTTGAATCAAGATGGCATATTCTAAGGGGGACTTCGCAACTTTTTTGTCTCCGGTCAGAGCAATTTGAAGCAAATAAGATGAGGAAGCAATAATAGAGGCGGGAGTTCTTAAATAATGATGAATTTCCGTTGTAATATCCTGAACAGTGGTAAAATCTCGATCCAAATTTAAGACTAGATTTAAGAGTGACATAAGTTGACTGCTCCTGATTGATTGAATCTAATCATCGGTGATTAACCCCAAAAACCCAGTGAAATAAATCGCCTAACTCCGATGAACTTAATCACGAGTGTTTGTGATCTCGATACATCCGGTGATTGTTCTAAATCAACCTAATATTGTGATATAGATCACAGAGGATTAACCCCCATCCCCTGAATCCTCCTTCTTTGTGTCTTTGTGTCTTTGTGGTTTCAAGTGTAGAAGAATTACGAATTAAGAATTAATAATTAAATTCGTAATTCGTAATTCGTAATTCGTAATTCTTACGAAGCGACTCGCGCCGTACTCCGAGGACGACGACGACCTGTTACTTTTGCTGAGGAAGAAGTTGAAGGTTCTTGTTCTCCTTCTCCTTCTCTTCCTCCTCCTCCTTCTCCTTCGGGGGTTTGTACTAATAACACTAACAACGGATTACTAGGAATTTCTCGACGCAAAACACGCTGAATTGAGCGCTCAATTTGAGTCTTTAATCCTTCCCAATCAATTTCTTTCGTGTCCGTTCCAAACGTGCGAGCAAATTCTGTCCAACGTTCCGTTAAAACATTCTCAATCGTTTGGCTTAATTGTTGTTGGATAGAAGCTTGATCAACACTATTGACAACCCCTTTTAAATGAATCTCTGGTCGCGCCAATAACTTGCCATCAACTCCCACCGCAGCCGCTACGGTCACTACACCTTCTTCCGCTAATTGACGCCGTTCTTTCATCGTTTCATCTTTAACAACGCCAGAACGAGAGGAGTCTACAGGTTCAATTCCGGCTTGAACTTTACCCGCAATTCGGATCGATTCTTTCGTTAATTCTACGACAAAACCGTTATCAATTAACACCATATTTTCGGCAGGAATTCCCATACTTTGGGCTGTCTTTTGGTGTTGAACTAACATCCGGTGCTCTCCATGAACCGGAACAAAGAACTTCGGACGAGTTAAAGCTAACATTAACTTCTGATCTTCTTGACATCCATGACCCGAAACGTGAATCCCTTTTTCCCGTCCATAAATCACATTTGCCCCCTGCATCATCAACTTATCAATCGTATTGACAACTGCAATCGTATTACCCGGAATCGGGTTAGCAGAGAAGACAACAGTATCCCCTTGCTTAATATTAATTTGACGATGGGCACCTTCAGCAATTCGCGTTAATGCTGATAAAGGTTCCCCTTGAGAACCAGTCGTTAAAATCAGTAATTTGTCATTAGGAATCCCACTAATCGCATTCAAAGGAACAAACAACCGATCTTCACATTTGACATAGCCTAATGTTCGAGCGTGAGCAATCACATTCAACATGGATCGACCCACCACCGAAACTAACCTTCCCTGCTTTTGGGCAATATCTAAAATAATATTCAGGCGGTGAACAGAAGAAGCAAAAGTCGTAACTAAAATTCGACCCTGAGCTTGAGCAAAAATCCGATCTAAATTAGGATAAACCGAACTTTCAGAAGGCGTAAACCCTGGAGTTTCAGCGTTGGTAGAGTCACTTAATAAACAATGAACGCCTTTTTCTCCATACTCTGCTAACCGTTGAAAATCAAAGAATTCTCCGTCCACAGGAGTATGATCAATTTTAAAATCTCCTGTATGAACAACCACACCCACAGGGGTTGTAATTGCTACGGTAAAACTATCCGCAATTGAGTGAGTATTCCGAATATATTCCACCAGGAAATATTTACCAATTCGCACCATTTCACGGGGACGAACTGAACGCAATTCAGTCCGATCAGCAACACCCGCTTCCTCTAATTTTCCTTGTAATAATGCCATCGCTAACCGAGGGCCATAAATTACCGGAACTTCAAATTGTTTGAGGTGAAAAGGAATTCCGCCAATGTGATCTTCATGTCCATGAGTGACAATCATCCCCTTAATTTTTTCCCGGTTTTCCCGCAAATAAGTCACATCCGGTAAAACAATATTAACACCGTGCATTCCATCCGTTGGAAAGGCTAACCCGGCATCTAAAATTACAATTTCATCTTCATATTCAAACACACAAGTGTTTTTTCCAATTTCATGTAATCCCCCTAAAGGAATAATTTTAAGGGCACCGGAATTAAACACAGGAGTTGAAGTTGATGAAGTCATAGCAGAGGTTCTTTTTCTAATAATCGGGGTGTTACCGTTTGTCATCATGCTGATTCTTTCCTTTTTTGTTGATAGTTGTGCGTTTGAAATGATTTCAGAATTTAAGATTTTCTAGCTTACAGGATTATCCTAATTTTGGGGTAAATCCTGTCCATCCTGCTTGATATTTAGTTGTCAGAAACCTAGAAAAGTTTGCTCTTGTTTTAGGGGTTTTGTAGCAGGTTTCAGGTTTCAGGTTTCAGGTTTCAGGTGAAGCCTCAAATCTCAAACCCACTCTCCGACACCCGACACCCGACATCCGACACCCATTTAACGAGAGACTACCTGATTAGATTTAACTGACCCAGCACGTCCTTTAATCTGTTTGTGACTTCAACTGCTGGATCATACAAAGGTAAACGAGTTGATCCCACATTCCAACCTTGCAAATTGAGCGCTATTTTCACCGGGATGGGGTTTGCGGTCAGAAACAAAGCTTTAAACAACCCAAATAACCGGATATGGATCTCCGTTGCTACTTGCACTTGACCGACTTCAAAAGCTTGAATCATCTCTTGGAGTTGCGTTCCCACCAGATGACTCGCCACACTAACCACCCCAGAACTGCCAACGGCTAACATGGGCAACGTCAGAGAATCATCCCCAGAGTAGATGGCAAATTCGGAGGGTGTCAACCGTCGAATCTGGCTGACTTGCTCTAAATTACCACTGGCTTCCTTAATCGCCACAATATTCGGAATCTCCGCTAAACGCGCTACCGTTTCCGGCAGAAGATTCTGTCCCGTGCGTCCCGGAATATTGTAAAGCATCATCGGTAAATCGGGACTTGACTGAGCGATCGCTTGGAAATGCCGATACAAACCCTCTTGAGGAGGTTTATTGTAATACGGGACAACCTGTAATGTGCCATCTAATCCCAGTTTAGCGGTTTTTTGGGTGGCATTAATCGCTTCGGTGGTGCAGTTCGATCCCGTTCCCGCGATCACCTTCGCTTGAGCCGACACCGCCTTCTGCACAACTTGAAACAACTCGTATTCTTCATCCCAAGTCAAGGTCGGGGATTCTCCCGTCGTTCCGCACACAACTAAAGCATCCGTTCCTTGCTCTACTAGATGGGCGGCTAACTTTTCCGCCTCTGCGTAATTGACACTACCGTCCTGGTGAAACGGCGTCACCATTGCCGTTATAACTCGTCCAAAACTTACCATTTGTCTTCTTGTCAGTTATCCTGTGTTCTGCATTAGTCATCAGTCATCAGTCATCAGTTATCAGTCATCAGTTATCAGTCATCAGTTTATTTCCTATTCCCTGTTCCCTGTTCCCTGTTCCCTGTTCCCTGTTCTAAGACCGATGACCCAGGAGTTGTTTTTCCACTAATAATTCAGCAATTTGCACGGCATTTAACGCTGCACCCTTGCGGATTTGATCGCCACAGAGCCACAGTTCTAAACCACAGGGATGAGACAAATCCTGACGAATGCGACCCACTAATACCGGATCACGTCCACTGGCATCAATGGGCATGGGGAAATAGTTCGCCTGTGGGTCTTCCACCAGTTGCACTCCCGGCGCCGTGCTGAGGATATCCCGTGCTTTTTCCACACTGAAGGGTTGCTCAAATTCTAAGTTAACCGCTTCTGAATGGGCACGCAATACGGGAACCCGCACACAAGTTGCTGAAATTCTCAGATCACTCACCCCAAAAATTTTGCGGGTTTCGTTAATCATTTTCATTTCTTCTTCACAATAACCCAATTCATTAATCGGTGTGTTGTGAAGGAAAAGATTAAAGGCTAACGGATAGGGAAAAATCTCCGTTTTGGGCGTTTCTTCCTGCAAAATGGCAGAAGCTTGCTGTTTCACTTCCTCCATCGCCCTAGCCCCAGCCCCACTTGCTGATTGATAGGTAGAAATCACCATCCGGCGAATAGGTTGTACCTGATATAACGGCCAAACTGCCACCGTCATTAAAATCGTGGTGCAGTTAGGGTTGGCAATAATCCCTTTGTGGTTGTTAACGGCTTCTGGGTTAACTTCCGGGACGACTAACGGTACATCCGGGTTCATGCGGAAGGCGCTGGAGTTATCGACCATAACGGCTCCATTTGCCACTATCTTTGCAGCCCAAGCCTTAGAGGTTGATCCTCCGGCGGACGCTAACACAATATCAACATTGTGAAACGAGTCCTCCGATACCGCCTCAACGGGTAAAGTTTCCCCTTTAAAGGTTAACGAGGTTCCGGCTGAACGAGGAGAAGCTAATAACTTTAACTCCCCCACTGGAAAATTTCGACTTTCCAGGAGTTCGATTAACTCCGTACCGACAGCGCCCGTCGCCCCTAAAATGGCAACTCGATAGGAATTTGACATGCATTGTAACCTCCGTAATCAAAAACTCGCAATTTTAATAAATCGAAATTTTTATAGCAACACAAGGTTTAGGGTATTGAGACTCTCTGCTCTGAATAGACAAGGATTCTTTAACAGAAGATCACCACCGATGATTAATTGATCGGGGGGCTTAAGTCCCTTATTGATTGGAGTTGAGCCGTTCTTATTCTCGCCCAAATGGAACAGAATCTAACGAACAGGTACACAAGGGCGCATAATCAGTTACGATCACTCATTGAGTACACAACTGGATTTCTAGCAATCTTAACTTGCTAACCCCAGATTATAGTTCCCCCGCGAGTGAAATGTGTTGGGGTATTGAATTCAGAATATCACGATTGTCAGCACCCCGCACTCTCTGTGACGGGGCTACGCGCGGAGCGCAGGCTACGCCAACGTGCCTCACTCCTAGCGTGATAGTTGACCAGCCTAGCTAACTTTACCCTAGAAATAGGTGTTAGGAGACAACCAGATCTCCACAGAGGGGCAACCATACCCCTCTACCCCGAAAGGGGAAATGTAAAGCCGTCCTAGAAGGCTTGCCCTGAGCTTGTCGAATGGGACGGGGTTTCTACCCATTTTTCTGATGAAAGTAACCCAGGAAAAACTTCCCGCAAGTCAAATTGGATTGGACATTGAAATCACACCGGAAATGTCTAAAAACGCTTATGAGCAAGTTGTTCGGCGGATGAGCCGTTCGGTGAATATTCCTGGGTTCCGCAAAGGCAAAGTGCCTCGTCACATTCTCATTCAGCGCTTAGGCCAGGAACGCATTAAAGCTGCTGCGTTGGATGATTTAATGAACCAGTATTTACCCAAAGCTGTCGAACAAGAGAACATTCAAGCGATTGGTAGCTTTGAACCTCGAGGTGATATCGATCAACTCATCCAGCAATTTGAACCGGGACAAACGCTGACGATTCAAGTGACTGTAGATGTGGAACCCGAAGTTAAACTCGGTCAATACAAAGGCTTAACCGTTCAAGCAGAAGAAGCCAAGTATGACCCCGAACAGGTGGAACAGGTATTACAACGGGAACAAGAAAAAAGAGCAACCTTAATCCCCGTTGAAGGCAGACCAGCCCAAGAAGGGGATGTGGCGTTTGTCGATTTTCAGGGGTACTTTACCCAAGAGCCCGAAGAAGCGGAACCCAAAGAAATTCCGGGTGCAAAAGGCGATAATTTCCAAGTGGAATTAGAGGAAGGACGGTTTATTCCGGGTTTTATCGAGGGTCTTTTTGGTATGAACCCTGGAGAAACCACAACCTTAAATCTGAAGTTTCCCGATGAATATGGGGATGAAGATGTTGCCGGGAAAGATGCCACCTTTACAATTACTCTGAATGAACTTAAAGAAAAAGAACTGCCAGAGTTAGATGATGAGTTTGCCGAGGAGGTTAGCGATTTTTCGACTTTAGCAGAACTGCGGGAGTCTTTGGAAAAGCGGTTTCAAGGGGAAAAAGACGATCAAACTAAAGCCAATAAACGTAAAGCTTTAGCAGATGCGTTAGTGGAAACGATTGAAGTCGATTTACCTGAAACCCTGATTCGCCAAGAAGTTGACCGACTGATTACCCAACAGGTGATGCAGTTGAGCAATATGGGACTGGATGTTAAACGCTTATTCACGGGTGAAATGATCCCTCGTCTGCGGGAACAAGCCCGTCCAGAGGCGATTGACACGTTGAAGCGTTCCCTAGCCTTGAAAGAAGTAGCGAAACAGGAATCTTTAACCGTTACTGAGGAAGAAATTCAAGCGGAAGAAACTAAAGTTCTTAAAGAACTCGAAGGTCAAGACGTTGACCCCCAACGCTTAAGAGCTTTTGTCACAGAAGATTTGCTTCAGGACAAAACCTACTCCTGGCTGGAAGAAAACGCCACCATTGAGTTAGTTCCCGAAGGAACTTTAACACCCCTAGAAGACGAAGACGAAGACGAAGACGAAGACGAAGACGAAGACGAACTCGAACTCGAAAGTACCGAGGAAGAATAGTATTGAGCAGGGGGATGGGGAGTAGGGGCTGGGTTTCCCATCGGTGTCAACAATCGCACTAAAAGTAGGCTTGTTACCGAAAGTTCTTTGATTTTTTTTAAGCGTCGTAGATCCCCCCTAACCCCCCTTGGAAAGGGGGGAATAGGAGATCAAAGTCCCCCTTTTTAAGGGGGATTTAGGGGGATCTAATCTGGGCTATAATCACCAGTTTTTGGCT
>NZ_LR734840.1 GCF_900010725.2 Planktothrix serta PCC 8927
GTTGTAATATTTTATCGTAGGGGTTTGGTCTCCAAACCCTCTTTGCGCCTGGGTTTGGAGACCAAACCCCTACAAAACTTTTTCACAAATCATTTAGGATTGCTATATTTTGCAATTTTTAGAACTTTCTATTCAATAAAATTAAACCCTTTAACTTCTCTTACACCTTTATCAAATTAAAAAGTTTGATCACACCCTAAAGATTGATTAAGCGTTGCAACTAAGCAATCTGAAAAGTCTGCTTTACTATTCTTATATTTTTCTAAAGATAAACTAATAATTTCTCTATTCTCAAATTCAAAAAAAGAAATACTTAATAAACGATTTAATACATTATAAATTTCTATCTTTTTATATTTATAGGCTGACTCCAAAACCCAAATTAATTCACACAAAACAATATTATTAATTAAAATAGTTTCTTCATGGGCTAGAAGTTGATTGATTAACTCAGTTGCTTTTTGGCTTTGTTTCAAATCATCTTGCACTAGATAGCGAACAAGAATATTAGTATCTAATCCTTGCATATTCTATTAACTTGTCTTTGCTTAATTACATCATTCATCGTTTCTATAGAGACAGGCTGCATCCCTGGACGATGTAAAATTCCTTTTAATTCTTGAACAGATGAAGGGAGACGGTTGATAAAAACCCGTCCATCTGCATCAATGGTAAAATCAAGAATATCGCCCGGTTTGACGTTGAGATAATTGATAATATTTTCAGGTAATTTAATTTGTCCGGTGTCAGTAACTTGAGTCTTTGACATTGTGACGTTGACCTTTAACTCACTTTGCTTCTAGGGTAACAAAAATGTTAAATTTTGTCAATCTAAATTACCCCACTTACGCTAACTAATTTTCAATTAAACTAAAGTTAACTTGAAAGATAGTCGGAGATTCTTCGCTGCATTCAGAATCACAAGAGATTGATTTATTTTGTTGTCATGGTATATACTCCATCCCACTCTTCAGGAACAGAAGTTTGTAAATATTGTTGCGATCGCCCGATATGAATTTGTACCGCCCGATCATCAGGACGCATTTTTTTCGCTTCTTCAAAAATCCGAATGGCTTGTTTAAAATCTTTAGCTAAATAAGCCATTCTCGCTTGATTAAAACAATCTAAAAACTCTTTTGCGGGTGCATCTAAAGCCAGAGAACGATTACCAATTAACTCATAAATACTCACCGCCTGATTCTTTCCTTTAACCCGAACTCGATCCAACTCCCGAACCCAAATTTTATCTTGGCATAAATGATAGGTCATCTCACTAATAATAATATCACAACCATATTGTTTAGTAATTTGTTCCAGACGAGAACTTAAATTCACCCCATCTCCAATTACAGTATAGTCCATGCGTTTTTGTGAGCCAATATTTCCCGATACCACTTCACCCGAACTCATCCCAATACCGATTCTAATTTGGGGTTCATCCGGTCGCATTTGGTTAAATTCCTTTAAGCGTCGGCGCATATCTAAAGCCGATTTTACCGCCATCCAAGCATGATTATCTCGCAGGGGAAGGGGTGCACCAAATACCGCCATTAACGCATCCCCAATGAATTTATCTAAAGTACCTTCATGGGAAAAAACCGCTTCTACCATCGTTTCAAAATATTGGTTTAATAAAGCTACCACATCTGAAGCTTCTAAATTTTCGGTTAACGTTGTATAACCCCGAATATCGGAAAATAAAATCGTGACTTCTTTGCGTTCTCCCACCATTAAAACATCTTCTCCGAGTGCCATCACCTGTTCAGCAACACCCGGAGTCATATATCGATACATGGTGGTTTTCATCCGTTTTTCGCGGCTAATATCTTCTAAGACAACTAACCCTCCTCTCACCCCTCCTTCCGGGTTTGTTAGGGGGTTAACGGTTAAATTAATACTGCGTTCAATTTCCCGAACTTGCTGTTTAGAATAAGTTGTATCCTTGTGTTGTAAAGCTGTGGATTCTCCCCAAGGATAATAAAGTTCGGGATGATAGCGATCAGGAATTCCTAAAACGGGAATTATTTGGGTAATATTATCTTTAGTTTCTTCCTGTTTAATTAAACCGACGGTTAAACTTTGTTCGGGGACATAATGACGGGCGGCATGGCGTAAACTATCTTCTAAACGGAATCTTAAATTTTCAATGGGTACAACTTCCCACACATAACGACCCGTTAATTTTTCTTCCCAATATTGACGAATAGTGCGCTCGCCCGCTTGCGGTTTTGGACAGCCTAACAACTCCAAGGCTGCATCATTAATTGTCACAATTCTTCCTTTTAAATCCGTCGAAATTACCACATCAGAAAGACTTTGTAAAATATCCTTTTGATATTGTTTTTCCACCATCACATTTTCAAATAACTGAGCATTTTGCAAAGCAATTCCTGCCTGAGCATTAAACGCCCTTAAAAATTCCTCATCGGAATTTGTAAAACTGCCTTTATTCTTATTAATTAACTGAGTCACCCCAATTAATTCTCCCGCCGCATTATAAACAGGCATACATAAAATATTGCGAGTTTGATAACCTGTTCTGCGATCAGTTGTGGGGTCAAAACGTGGATCGCAATAGGCATCAGGAATATTTAAAACTTGACCCGTTGACGCCACATAACCTGCAATGCCTCGATTCGCCGGAATCCGAATTTCCATCATTTTTGAACCCTCGGCATTTGCAACTTTTGTCCACAATTCATGGGTCTCTTTTTTTAATAAAAATAACGTGCTGCGATCGGCTTGCATTAAATCCCGTGCCTGTTCCATTACCGCTTTTAATGTCGTTTCTAAATCCAAACTTTGTCCTAAGGTCGTTGTTGCTTTTAATAATGCAGCGACTCCCCGTTGATTTCGAGCGGCAACAAAAAACGATTGACAACTTTCTAAAATAATCCCAATAGAATCAGCAAAGGCGCGAAATTGTTGTTCATCTTCTTCTGTAAACGCTAAATCTTCCGCTTTATTTAGCAGTCGCACCACCGCCACGGCTTCCTCTGGTTTTTGACTGCTAAAAATCGGCATACACAGAATAGTCCGGGTATGATATTCGGCGGGTTCATCGACTTCCGCATCAAATAACGGACAGTTGTGAGCATCCGCCACATTCATCGCTTTTCCCGTGCGGGCAACATATCCTAAAATTCCCGAATCCATTGGTAAACGAATTTCTTTCGCTTGTCCGGTTCCCTCCTGAACTTTGGTATACCAGAGTTGGTTTTTACCTCGATTAATTAAAAAAATGGTTGTACAATCAGCTTGCAGAAGTTGCCCAATTTTTAGGGTAAAAGCATCAAGCAACTGTTCTAACAAGGTTTCGATCGCTTCATTATTAATTAGATCAATTGCCCGCAAAAATTGCTGGAATTCTGCGGTAATAAAATCTAAAATGCAAATAAATTCCCCAATTGGCAGATTTTTGACACGCGCTGCCAACAGGCCCATACGATCCACTTGTGTAAGCGTAGCTAAGATGCTACCAGCATTAGAAAAAGTCATGGGAAGGGGATAGTTGGGGTGAAGGATAGAGAACTCAAAAACTCTGATCCCAGAGGGTTAAGTGGTTTTGATCGAATCAAACTTTCCCAACTATAGAGATATAGATAGAATGAATAGTTGACACTCCTCAGCCTAAAGGCATGAGGATTGTTTAGAGGAGAGAGTTTTCGATGAGTAGATGATAACAGACAAGAGATGGTCATAGTTTCCATCCTTGCCTTCAATCTAAAGTTTCTCGTGAGCCCTAAGCGACAAAGGGCAAAGAGTAACGGCTGAGAATTTCTTGATAGTAAGATCGTAGCTGTTGAGTAGCCGCAGTCCATCCCCAGCGTTCTGCTTCTAAACGGGCATTTTGGCGCAGGGTTTCCCGTTCTTGCGGGTTTGCCAATAACCGTTGAGTTGCTGTAATTGCCCCATCTTCGTCACCGGGATCAAACAAATAGCCATTAATGCCATCGGTGACAATATCAGGAATTCCCCCAGACCGAGCCGCCACCACTGGAGTTCCTGCGGCCATTGCTTCCAATAGCACTAACCCTAGGGTTTCGGTACGCGAGGGGAAAATAAACGCATCCGCCGACGCATAGGCCGTTGCCAGGTCTTTCCCCCGGAGATAGCCGACAAAATGGGTGGGGGTTTTGTGAAAATGGGCTTCTAGGACTTGACGGTTAGGGCCATCTCCCACAAGGGCCAAACGAGAATTCGGAATTTTCTCTAAAACGGGTTTAATCCGTTCAATTTCTTTTTCAGCCCCCAAACGGCCCACATAGAGTAATAAAGGGCTGTCCGGGTGTCCTTGACTGAGAAAATCCCGCATTTCCACGCTGGCTAAGGAGGGTTGAAACAGTTCTGTATCGACGCCCCGTTGCCATAAATCCAGCCGTTCAATTCCATGATTACCGAGTTCAAGCACCATAGCCGTTGAGGTACAAAGATTTAACTGGGCTTGGTTATGGGCGGCTCTTAACATACTCCACAGTACCTCCTCCAACATTCCTAAGCCATAATGATGCAAATATTGGGGTAAATGGGTATGATACGATGCAACTAAAGGAATATTTAACTTTTTGGCATAATATAAACCTCCTAGCCCCAAAATAGCCGGGTTCGCCACATGAATCAAATTCGGTTGAAATTTTTCTAATTCCACGCCAATACCCGGATGGGGAATACCCAGTTTTAACTCTGGGTACAGGGGTAGAGGTACTCCCTCAACTCCATAGATTCTGGCCCCTTTGTATTCCGTGAGTCCCCCTGCTGGAGAAATTACTAATACTTCGTCTCCCAACCGTTGTAACTGTTCGACCGTATGACACAGCCGCGTCACGATCCCATCAATTTTGGGTAAAAAAGTCTCAGTGAAAAGAGCGATTCGCATACAAGCTATACACTGATATCAATAGTCCTAGCTCCCCCATCATCTCAGAATTTGCGATCGCTGTTAACTGTTAACTGTTGACTGTTAACTGTTGGCTGTTGACTGTTGACTGTTGACGGGCGAGGAGGGACATAAGGAGTGTCAACTTAAGTCATAATGCCCTGAAATAAATTTCGGGCTAAGAAGCTCAAGTCATCTAAAGATGACTCAAAACTTCTCTTTCTTAACCCGTTTTAACGGGTTTAAGCTTTTAGCCTGAAATTTATTTCAAGGCTTTTGGCGTTAAGTTGA
>NZ_LR734841.1 GCF_900010725.2 Planktothrix serta PCC 8927
CCTTTTTAAGGGGGATTTAGGGGGATCTAATCTGGGCTATAATCACCAGTTTTTGGCTTAAGTTGACACTAATGGGCGCGCCTCGCCCCTACGATGAATTGGATTTTAAGTCTGATGTATAACTGATTTAGACTTGCTATATATTAAGAATTGTTGCAAATTAAAACAAAATCGAAATTTTTGAACAATGGCAAAAGGTTAATTGTATCTTAAACAATATCCAGGGTTTGACAACCGACCCTGATTAAAAAACTAAAATTGAAATAGGGCTTAATAATGATTAATACTGTAACACCAGTTGCCAAAGGGACTGGCGTTCTATTAAAAGCACCTTTATCCGGGTATATTCTACCCCTTGAACAAGTTCCAGACCCGGTATTTGCTCAAAAAATGGTTGGGGATGGGATTTCTATTGACCCCGTGAGTCAAGTTTTAATTGCTCCTTGTGATGGGGAAGTCATACAACTCCATCCCTCCCATCATGCGGTGACGCTTCTAACCCCTGAAGGCTTAGAAGTATTGATGCACATTGGTTTAGATACCGTAACGTTGCGGGGTGAAGGGTTTAAGCCTAAAGTTAAAATGGGCGATCGCATTCAAACGGGTGATCCGTTAATCGAATTTGATCTCGATTATGTAGCTCTAAATGCTAAAAGTTTGCTCACCCAAATTGTGATTACTAATAGTGATCAAGTCGCAACTTTTCAAACCAGTTCCGGTAATGTTATCGCCGGAGAAACTGTGATTTTAGAACTAACTTTAGCCCCCAAAGTTAGTGAAAATACCCCGATTTCTGCCGAGACAATTACTTCTGATGAAATTATTATTCCTAATCCTACAGGATTACACGCTAGACCTTCGGCTGTCTTAGCAAATTTAGCTAAAAAATATCAATCTAAAATTCGGTTACAACGGGGCGATCAAGACGCCAATATTCGCAGCGTTGTCGGGTTAATGGGGTTAGAAGTTAATCATGGGGATCGGGTGGTTTTAGTCGCCCAAGGGCCCGATGCGGCAGAAGCGATCGCTGAACTCTCTGATGCGCTCCGTTCCGGTTTGGGAGAAGAAGGAACCGCCCCGATCGCTTCCCCGGCGAGTGTTGCTCAAGGGGAAATATCAAATCCGGCTCCCCGTCGGCGTTCTGATGATCCGAATCTGGTTTTAGGGGTGGCTGCATCCTCTGGGGTGGCTGTCGGTCAGACGTTCCGGGTAAGGGAACAGGAAATTGAGGTGGCAGAAAAGGGCGAAAACCCCAATACAGAACGGCGTAAGTTAGAGGCGGCGATTGAACAGGCCCAATTAGAGGTAGAAGCGTTACGCGCTAATGTTCATGGCCAGGGCGATCCGAGCAAGTCAGCGATTTTTGCCGCTCACCAAGAATTATTAGAAGATCCCGAATTAATTGATATTGCTACCAGTACGATTGATAAGGGGAAAAGTGCCGCTTTTGCCTGGAAACAAACCTTTACAAATAGTGCCGAACAATTAGCAAAATTACAAAATCAATTGTTATCCCAACGGGCAAATGATGTCCGAGATGTGGGACAACGGGTATTAAGAATTCTCATGGGAGTTACATTAACGGGGCCGATTTATCCTGATAATACGATATTAATTGCTGAAGATTTAACTCCTTCAGATATGGCAACTTTAGATCGATCTAAAGTGATTGGATTCTGTACTGTTGCGGGGGGGGCGACCTCTCACGTTGCGATTTTAGCCCGTTCAATGGAAATTCCCGCGATCGCCGGAACGGAAGCGCAAGTATTAGATTTACCCGATGGAACTCCTGTTATTTTAGATGGCAGTAAAGGAACGTTGAAATTAAACCCGACTCCGACGGAAATGGAACGGGTAAAAACCCTGCAAATTCAGATTGCTAAAAAGCGAGAACAGGATGTTGCTAATGCCATGAAACCCGCCATCACCACCGATGGATATCGGATGGAAATTGTGGCAAATATTGGCAGTAAATTAGATGCGGAAACAGCCGTTGAATTAGGAGGAGAAGGGGTTGGTTTATTGCGAACGGAATTTGTGTTTATGGAGCGTGCTTCTGCGCCTACAGAAGACGAACAAACGGAAATTTATAGTAGTATTGCCCAGGTTTTAGGGAAGGAACGGCCGTTAATTATTCGGACGTTAGATGTCGGAGGAGATAAACCTTTACCCTATTTACCGATTCCCCATGAAGAGAATCCTTTTTTGGGGGAACGGGGAATTAGAGTTGGGTTTGATCGTCCTGAAATTTTAAGAACTCAATTCCGAGCTATTTTAAGATCATCTGAGGCGGGAATGTTGCGAATTATGTTCCCGATGATTGCCCGATTAGAAGAGATTAAAATGGCAAAAGCGATGTTAGAAGAAGAACGAGAAAAGTTAAATCTTCCGGCTATTTCTGTGGGAATTATGGTGGAAGTTCCCTCGGCGGCGGTAATGGCTGAACAGTTTGCTAAAGAGGTTGACTTCTTCTCGATTGGAACTAATGATTTAACCCAATATACTTTAGCGATGGATCGCGGACATCCTAAACTTGCTCCTTATGTTGATGGGTTAAATCCGGCTATTTTACGATTAATTGATTTAACGGTAAAAGGAGCCACAAAACAAGGGAAATGGGTGGGAGTTTGTGGCGGTATTGCTAGTGATCCGCAAGCAATTCCATTATTAATTGGTTTGGGGGTGAAGGAATTAAGTGTAAGTGTTCCGAGTATTCCCACAATTAAGGCACAAATTCGAGAATTAAGTTTAGTTCAATGTCAAGAATTAGCCCAAAAAGCGTTAAATGCAGAAACGGGGGCGGATGTTCGGGCGCTTTAATCAGTTATCAGTTATCAGTTATCAGTTATCAGTTATCAGTAACAATGTTTGATAGAGTCCTGAAGGACTCACTACATTTGATCGAGTCCTGAAGGACTCACTACATTTGATCGAGTCCTGAAGGACTCACTACTTAAGAAAAACAATGCTAAAAAACGCTTTTGCTTTATTACAAAAAATGGGAAAGTCTTTAATGCTTCCCGTTTCGGTTTTACCCATTGCTGGCTTATTATTGGGATTGGGTAGCGCTCGTTTAATTGAAATACAAAATCTGGCATCAGGAACGATTTCTTCCCCTAAATTTTGGTGGTTACCCGACTGGTTAGCTAACATTATGAAGACGGCTGGGGATGCAATTTTTGGGAATTTACCGATTATTTTTGCGATTTCCGTTGCGATTGGATTTGCTGAAAATGATGGGGTTGCGGCTTTAGCTGCGACGGTGGGATTTGTGGTTTTTGTGGCTGCGTTAGGGGCTGCTTCTACTACTTTATTTGGGTTTAATCCTGATGATTTAGTTAAAGTGATGGGAATTCCTTCGTTAGATACGGGGGTATTTGGCGGTTTAATTATGGGCTGTGTGGCGGCTTATTTATTTAACCGTTTTTTCAGAATTCAACTCCCTCAATATTTGGGATTTTTTGCCGGAAAACGATTTGTTCCGATTGTGACTTCCTTTGCTGCGATCGCAATGGGAATACTAATGAGCGTCATCTGGCCGCCCATTGGAGACGCGATTTCTACGGCTGCTAATGCTGCTGCATCCGGTGGAAATGTGAGTATTACCGCAGCAATTTATGGGGTTGTAGAACGATTATTATTACCCTTTGGATTACATCATATTTGGAATGTTCCTTTCTTTTTCCAAATCGGATCATTTACTGATCCAATTACAAATAGAGTCGTCACCGGAGATATTAATCGCTTCTTTGCAGGCGACCCAACGGCGGGAATTTTAGGGGGTGCTTATTGGTTTAAAATGTTCGGTTTACCTGCGGCTGCGATCGCAATTTGGCGGGCTGCAAAACCTAAAAATCGAGTGTTAACGGGAGGGATTATGATCTCTGCTGCTTTTACCTCTTTTTTAACCGGAATTACCGAACCGATTGAATTTTCATTTATGTTTGTAGCCCCGCCTTTATACGCTGTTCATGCGTTAATGGCTGGGTTTTGTGATTGGTTATTTGTTGCCTTGGGTGGACGGATGGGATTTACTTTTTCCCAAGGGTTTATTGACTTTTTCCTGTTTAATAGTTTAGGAACAAAAGCTTGGTTAATTCCTGCCTTGGGGCCGTTTTTTGCTGCTTTATATTTCTGTGTGTTTTACTTTGGAATTCGACAGTTTAATTTCTCAACTCCGGGTCGAGAAGAAGATGTAGAAACCGTAGAAACTACCGCAGGAACAGGTGTTGGGAGTATGGCGATGGAGTTAGTTCGAGCTTTTGGCGGACGCAGTAATATTGCTACTTTAGATGCTTGTATTACTCGGTTACGGATTACGGTTAATGATATCAAAAAGGTGAATAAAAACCGACTGAAAGCATTAGGAGCTTCGGGAGTTTTAGAAATCGGAAATAGTGCTCAAGCGATATTTGGCCCCCGTTCAGAAAATTTAAAAACAGATATGATCGAATATCTGAAAGTTGCTGGGCCAGAAGCGGATATTGTGGAGGAAATCACACCGGAAACGACAGAGGTTAATTCAACATCAAATGATGCTATTTTACCCACAATAACCTTAGATGCCGAGGCTAAAAATCGAATTCAGGAGATGATTATTGCTCTAGGAGGAAAACAGAATATTCAAAGCATTGATGCAGTGGCGTTAACTCGATTACGAGTCAAAATTATTGATAGTAATCTTGTTAATGAAAACGCCTTAAAAACCGCAGGAGTAGAAGGAGTTTTACGTTTACCGGATGGCATATTACATCTATTAGTCGGTTTGGGTGCAGAACAATATGCAGCCCAAATTCAAGATTGATTGGTAAAATTACTGGGTAAAATTGTTATAGTCAGGGCTGTTTCATTCTCGGATCTAAAATGCGATCGCCTAAGAATAGAGGGCGGGTTTAGGGAGATAATTACTGATCATTAAAGCTCGTCTCGGAACCCGCCCCTACGGTTTAA
>NZ_LR734842.1 GCF_900010725.2 Planktothrix serta PCC 8927
TCCCCCAGCCCCTCGACCGCATGGAGAGGGGAGAATTTTTGTTACTCTTAAATCAGAAATGGTATTTAGTAATATTAATTGCTCCCCCTTCCCTTGCAGGGAAGGGGGCTGGGGGGTTAGGTCATACAAATTTTCGGAGAAAATGAAACAGCCCTGTTTATCAGAGAGGGCAATTTTTCCTCAAAAATAGGCTTCCAGAATTGATCTCAATTATAGCAGGAAACAGGGAACATGGAGTTTATTTATCCTTCCAACTCGATAATGGAGGAGTTTCTATTAAGGCTTGACTTAAACTTTCATGTAAATAACCATTAGTGGCTAAAATTCGACCGGAACTCATTTGAAACGGACTGGTATCATAGGCGGTTACTTTCCCTCCGGCTTCTTCTACTAATACAATTCCTGCCGCCATATCCCAAGGAGATAAACCTCGTTCCCAATAGCCATCTAACCGTCCACAGGCGGTATGAGCTAAATCAATTGAAGCCGCACCACTCCGACGAACCCCTTGGGTTAAATGAGTTAAATAGGCAAATTCCGCATAATTATTATCAGATGTTTCTCGACGGTCATAAGCAAAGCCTGTGACTAATAAACTTTTATTTAAGCTATCGGTTTTAGAAACACTAATTAAACGATTATTACAGGTTGCGCCTAATCCTTTGGCGGCTTGAAATAATTCATCATGAAAAGGATCATAAATCACCCCAACTTGAGGAAACCCGTTAATTAACAACCCGATAGAAGCGGAAAAAAACGGATATTGATGAGCAAAATTAGTGGTTCCATCTAAAGGATCAATAGCCCAAAGATAGGGGCTGTTTATATCTCCTAATTCCCCAGATTCTTCTGTTAAAATTCCATGTTCAGGGACATGACGTTCTAACACGGCTAAAATCGCAGCTTCCGAAGCTTTATCCGCTTCGGTGACTAAATCCCCAGACCGTCCTTTTTCTTGAATATCTTTTAAGTTCCCTAAATAGTATTTTAAAACTGCACCACCCGCCTGAGCAGCTAAGGTAGCAATATCTAAAAAAAACTGTAATTCGTTTTTAGTCATATTATATGAAATCCTTAAATTAGTGCTACAGATGGCAAGGGAACAGGGAACAGGGAACAGGGAACAGGGAATAGGGAATAGGAGGGAATAGGGAATAGGAGGGAATAGAAAAAAGTTATTACCCACCCGATCAAGTATTTGTAGCAAACATTAAAGGATTTCATATTAGATCAGTAATCAGTAATCAGTAATCAGTTGTAGGGTGCGTAAGTGACAACGCACGCACCATCTTTGAATAACCAACAGCAAATTAAGGCAAACTAGAATTACTCTGAGGTTGTTGATCTCGGAATTCTGTTGGAGTTAAACGCATAGGTTTTTCTGGGTTCCAAATCCCATATCCCATGAGTCGCGCATATTCTTGAGCATCGTTAAACCGTTGACTATATTGAGTCTTAAAATTTGAAGTCACAGGTCGATAAATAGAGGGAGTTTCTGCTAAAACATATCCCTGTTTAACTAACTGTTCATTAATCAGAATTCCGTCCAGCCAGATATAGGCAGAGATGCGACCATAGCGATCTTTTTCGGTTAAATTTCCTTCTAATAAGATTTTTTTACCTTCACAAAGTTGTTTTAAAGATTGTTTGGCTTTTACTCCCCAGGGGTCTTGTTTGAGGTCGGGGGCCGTAATTCCCGCTAACCGAACTTGTTGTAATACCGGAATTTTACTCGTTTTATCGAGAATTTCTAGGGTTTGACCACTAATTACCCGTTCAACTTTAGTAAAAATGCCTTTGGGAAGGTCAGGTTGAGAACAACTGGTTAATAGCAGCAAAATTCCCAACAAGATCCCACCATCCCATTTTCCTCGGAAACGGAAATCGAGTTGATTAATCTTCGTCCAAGGGTAATCCCGTTTTAATTTTGCCTTGGCCAAAGTAACGCCCGAACTGAAGTTCATACACTTCATCCTCGTCTTGGGTTTCCACAACTAAATCTGAACGGGGATAACTCACACATAGCAACGCATACCCCTGTTTTTGTAAGTCTACCGAGAGTCCCAGGGCTTCTGATTGGTATAACTCTCCAGAAATTACCCGCACCGCACAAGCTGTACAAGCGCCATTGCGACAGGAGAAGGGCAAATCTACCCCTTGATTTTCGGCACACTGGAGGATATACCGATCTTCAGGAACGTTGACGTAAAAACGTTCACCCGTCTGGCGATAATGAATTTCTATCCGATGGGAACGGGACATAAAAAAAATTTTGTGAGATAGTGTTGACTTTCCAAAACTTATGATAATATATATTTTCGTGGGTAAAAATGAAATATTCCCCTGGAGAGGTGGCCGAGCGGTTGAAGGCGCGACACTGGAAATGTCGTTTAGGGGTGACTCTAACGAGGGTTCGAATCCCTCCCTCTCCGTTCCCATAATGATTTCCTGGTTTTTGATGGTTTAAAAAATCCTACCCGGTTATCTATCTATGACAAACTCAGACAGTCAAATCACGCGAACCTATTTACAGGAAGATATACAGGAAATTCTGTATATTGCTATTTGTCGTAAACAAGATAACGAGGAAATGACTCGTCAAGAATTGTTAGACATCGCCACAGAGTTAGGAATTTCTTCCCAGGATTTAGAACTTGCTGAACAGCAATGGCGGTTACAAAAACAAGAAGCGGATGAAAAGTTAGTCTTCAATGCCTATCGCCGAAATCGACTGAAACAAAATTTAGTTCAGTTTGGTATTGTTAATTCTTTCTTGATTGTAATTAACTTGGTGGTTTGGCATAGCATCGGATTTGCTGCTTTTATCTTTTTAACTTGGGGATTATTCTTAAGTCTGAGAACTTGGAAAACTTACCAACTAGAAGGAGAGGATTATGAAACGGCTTTCAAAGCATGGCGATTGAAAAAAACCGTAGGTAAATCGATTAATGCTTTTGCTGATAAAGTATTAAAAGGATTGCAATCTTAAATGAAGACGAGAGGAGGAAACCGATACAAACTCATGTAGAAATAGATAACTTTACTCTCTTTACATGAGTTTTTTGTAAAAATACTTAAGTATTTATTACATTTAAAAACATTAAAGCAGTCGCCAAGGCAGTTAGGACATAGACTGATACTAAAACCTAAACTTGCGTCCCTCTTTTCCTGCGGTGTTCCCTGTTCCCTGTTCCCTGTTCCCTGTTCCCTGCTATACATTATTTAAACAAATGTAAACCCTTCCCTAAGTGCAAATAAATGTTGCAAACCTACACAGTTTCTCATTTTCCCTCTACAATAATAAGTATAGAAGCCCTAAATGGTTAGTTTGAGGGGAGGCTGTATGAATATTTTAAAATCTGTTAAAGAAATGATGGCTTATCTGACCGAAGCTGCTGGGCGGATGTTTGTCGTCAGTGATGATGTGTACCCGTCAGTCGGTACTCAACCCTTTGAAGGAACTCCTAACAAAGATCCTCGTCGGAACCACTAAAAATAAAAACTATTGAATTTGTGATCTTTCATTGTTCTTTCTCTCTTTCAAGATTAACAGAAATCCCTCATTGTCGGTGATGGGGGATTTCTAATTTCGGGGTAAGGATAAAATATTATATTCCATCTTTCAATGTTTGCTACAAATACTTGTCGGGTGGCTAATCACTTTTTTCTATCCCCTATTCCCTATTTTCTTTTCCCCTCTGTTCCCTGTTCCCTGTTCCCTGTTCCCTGTTCCCT
>NZ_LR734843.1 GCF_900010725.2 Planktothrix serta PCC 8927
TCCCCCTTTTTAAGGGGGATTTAGGGGGATCTAATCTGGGCTATAATTCAGAGGTTTTCGGCTTAAGTTGACACTGATGGGTTACCCCGCCCGTACCCAGTCAACTAACACCATTTTAATTGCACTGGGAATTTCTGAAGTTGCAACTCTCCCCTACAACGGTCAATATAGAGGTGATGCGATTGCCGAGGGCTTGCAGATGTTATTCACACCCCTATTTAGAGATCGAACTCATGCGGGTCAGGAATTAGCAAAAGAAATTTTGTTACAGATGAGTTTGGAGCACCCGAAGGAGGACAGGAAAATCGTTGTTTATGCTTTACCGCGTGGGGGTGTACCCGTTGCTTTCCCCATTGCTGAACGTTTACAGTCTCCTTTGAGTGTAATTGTGGCCAAAAAAATCACCCTCCCCGATAACCCAGAATTGGCTTTGGGTGGGGTCACATCCGATGGTTATGTGCTGTGGTCAAAACGAAAACCCCCTAATTTTAGTCTTCAACAGAGGATGTTACAAGAGGCTCAGACGAAAGCCAAACAAGCCTGGGATAATTTATCTCCCAGTTGTCCTGATGTCAACCCTCAAGGCGCATTAGCACTAATTGTAGATGATGGAATTGCGACCGGAATGACGATGGCCGTTGCTGCGAAGGCGTTAAAAGTTCATCAACCCTTGGCGATTTGGATTTGTGTCCCCCTCGCGCCCCTAGAATTAATTCCCTATATGCAGCAATGGTGCGATCGCGTTATTGTGTTAAAAACTCCCCATCCGTTTCTCAGTGTCAGTCGGTTTTATGAAGAATTTGAACAAGTTGAAACAGAAACAGCCTTATCGTATTTGCAACAACAAATCTGGCTAAAATAAATAACGATTCACCGTTCATGATTGATCGTTATGAGAAGTTGGCGTATTTGGTGGCAAACCTTAGTTTTTTCAACCCAATATAACCCACCTCAGTTTGTTGAGGTACTAATGTTACTGTTAGGAATTTTGTTACTATTCCTCTGGACTTTAACTGATCAATGGCCCTATTTAGTCCTTTGTCTCAGTTATGTTGTGGGCTCATCAACGTCGATGTTAATTCGAGAAGCTCTAATTCCTTCCCCTCATCTCCAATTAACCCAAGCCCTGGCAATATTATTATTAATGCTGAGTGTTTATACTCTGATTGATTTAGTTTTCTGAACTACTGGCATGAATTTGATATAAAATTAAACGGTTTCCCATCGGATCATAGGCATAAATTTCCCGACCATGAGAAGCGGTTATAATTTTTCCAGGAGGTGGATATCCAAGAACTTGTAAATGGGCGATCGCTTCTTCTAAATTCTGCACTTCCAAACACAAACTCATCCCTGTTTTCCCCTGAGAATAAAATTCAGAAACATGGGAAGATTTGGGTTGAAAAATTCCCAATCTTAAACTCGGTAATTGAAATTCTGCATAACGATGGGGAATATGGTTTAGGGGTTGTATTCCCAAGAATTGAGCATAAAACTCAACCAAAATTTCCATTTTAGGGTCAGCAAGGGTGACAAACGCCTCATTGCAGTGTAAAACCATAAAGGGAATCAAAAATTTAATCACGAAATCACCCTTAATATTAAACTTGAAATCGAGAGCTTAAACAATGGGACGAATTTTTTTATCCGCAGGTCATGGAGGATTTGAAAATGGTGTAAGAGATCCCGGTACTATAGCAGGAGGGACAACGGAAGCCCAAGAAATGATTCGCATTCGGGATTTAGTCGTCAGCGAATTGCGTTCGAGGGGGTTTCAAGTGATTGTAGTTCCTGATGATCTCAGCCAAACTCAAACGATTGATTGGATTAATGCTCATTCTCAATTCGGAGATATTGCGTTAGAAATACAAACAGGAGGTTCTTCTAATCCTTCAATTCGGGGAGTAACTGCTTTTTATATAGCTGGAAATTCTCAACGCAAAAAAGATGCAGAATCTCTGTTATTATCCCTTTTGCAACAAGTTCCTCAACTTCCGAATCGAGGAGCAAAACCGGACACCGAAACGGGATTAGGAAGTTTAATTTTTACCCGTTGGATTGCAATTCCTTCCCTCTATATGGAATTAGGATTTCTAACAAATCCCACCGATCGCGCTTTAATTCAAAGCCGACGACGAGATATTGCCATTGGAATTACTAATGGACTGATTACTTGGTTAAATAACGGCGCTATAAGCCCTATTCCAACTGTTCCGCCAGGTACACCCGTTTATGGTTCTATTGGGATTAATATTAATGGTCGGCGCTATGGAGAAAATGGAATTTTAGTCAATGGAAATGCGTTTATTCCGATTGATTTAGTCGATAAATTAGGATTAAACCTCTCTCAAATTTCTAATAGAGTGAGAAGACTTCGATACAATAATATTGTTTATATTCGCGCGATTGATTTAAGAAATTTGGGCATTTCTGTAACTTGGGATAATCCCAATCGCAGTGTGGTTTTGCGTTCTAATATTCGTCCCTATAATAGTCAAATGGATCAGATTATGGGCAATGGGTTAACCACAGAAGTTCAACTGATTATGTTTATCAAAACCCATGATTCTGATCTGATCAATACTGTTCCTCAAATTGCCAAACTCTATCGAGAAGAAGCCAGTATTGAAGGGGTTAATCATGATATTGCCTTTTGTCAAATGTGTTTAGAAACCCACTTTTTACAATTTGGAGGAATCCTTAAACCCGAACAAAATAATTTTGGGGGTTTAGGAAGTTTAGGAGGAGCTTCTGAAAGCGCATCTTTCCCCACAGCCGAAATCGGAATTAGAGCACATATTCAACATTTAAAAGCCTACGCCAGTCATGAACCTTTAGTACAAGATATTGTCGATCCTCGGTTTGAATTTGTCACCAGAGGAATCGCCCCCTATCTACAACAATTAAGTGGTAGATGGTCAGACGACCCCACCTACGGCGATCAAATTTTAGCGTTAGTTAGAAGACTCTATGAACTATCAGGATTATTATAACATCCTCCCCGCCGTGAACGGCGGGGGATTCCAGAGTTACCCAAAAGTTAGGATAAAGTTGAAGGGTTTAATTTTATCCAAAAGTTAATATTTTACAGTGTTCTTAGAAAGTTCCACTCTTCAAACCAAACTGATCTATCTACAGTTTTAAGTAAATCCAGAAAATCAGTTTCTATATTAAATGAAATACTATACACTTGTAAAGCTTCATTTAATATTTTTTCAACATCTTCTTTTCTAGTGAGTTTAAAATACTCTTGATTTTCCAGAGTATTTTTGATATAGTTTTTACATAAAATAGTGAGATCAACTTCATTTTTAGTAATAAATTTATAGTTGAATATTGTATTCAGACTTTGTTTAATCGCTATATATTTGTGCGCTGTTTCCTTAAGACATTCATCATTAAAATATTTTTCTTCTAAATCGTGTCTTATATTCTGATATGCAGTATTCAAAAATCTCAAAAGTTCTTCTTGATCGATATCCTGGGAATACTTATTTTTAATCCATTTGACTAATAAACGACTGAGTAAATCTAATTTCATCAGCAAAATCGCTTCAAACGTATAAGCTTGTGGAATATAAGTTTTTAAACCTAGTTTTACTTCCATTTGTTGAGCAAGTTTTACACAATCTTCATCTATCAAAAAATCCCTATCTATAATTAAAACAGATTTTTCCCAGAGAGTTCTAGTATTTTTGATAGCAGAAAAAACTGTTTTATAGTGTAGTATTTCTTTAAAAACATGGCTAATTCCATTTAATACCCAAAAAACATATTTTTTCGTATTTCTAGGAGATACACTTTTTTGCAAAAGCAAATCAATTGCTCTAGCATCATCTTCACCTTCCACAAAAATTAAGTGATCAGCTTCAATAGCATTAATAAAGTCTAAACCATTGGGACTTCCTAAAGAACTGATGATAGGATTTGTCGGAATCGGATAAATACCCTTAAAACGCTCGCCTAACCTCTGGATTTCAGTATGACTCAGGGGTTTATAATAATTTTCTGCACTATTTTGATCTAAATGAAATAAATGATTTAGGGATGAATGCCGAATGATGGCTTCATTATGGGTCGTGATTAATAATTGATTTTGGTTAGAAAACCTCGTGAGTATTTCTAGTAAACGCTGTTGAATATCCCTGTGAATATGACTATCCGGTTCATCAAGCAAAACCAGATTCATATCAGTTCTCTGTTCATAATAATATAAATTTAACAAAATTTCTATAATCTGTAATGTACCACTTCCCAATAAAGCAATATCTTTCTCGCTATCTCTACTATTGAGTTTGTAATTGACAATTACCCTAGTATCTTTCTGAATATCGCTGGAAGTAAAAAACTCGATTTGTTCTTGATTATTAAACAAAATATAAGACAAATCAGAAATAAAATTATTATATAATGATAAATCTTGTTGCTGATGGTATAAAGAATATAAACGATTACGCAGTACCGTTGCCGACTCTCTCTTTTGAATCACTTCTCGAAGTTGAGGAGGAGTCACAAATTTCTCTCGTTGACGAATGGCTAACACAGGGGAAGCGTAGTATAATCCTATAGGGTAAGGCAAATTCCTAAAAAAGCTATTAAACTTTTCAAAGTCATAAGTCTTAAAATTAATGAGTTCAATAATATAATTTAATCCAGAAGCTCCGATTTTAAACCCTATTTTTATCTGTTCATCTTGATTTTCTAATTCTGTATAAATTTCTATTTTTTTAGTTTTATCACATTGATAAAAAATATCTTCAAAATTAGGATTACAAACGCTATTGATTTCTTCAAAAGGGAAATATTTTTCCTGAGTATTCCCCAGAATATAATCTCCTCTTCTATAGTTTGTAGTTCCTCGCCCTGCCTGACGAATCAATTTATTAAAGCATTCATGCCACAGAGAAACGACTTCCAGAATAGTTGTTTTACCTGAATTATTTTTACCAGTAAAAATATTGATATCAGAATTTAATTGAATCTTGACATCTTGAAAAGATTTAAAGTTTTTAATCTGAATTTCCTTGATGTGCATATTTTTATTGTAAAGCTCTAGCTTTCTAGCTCTGGTTATGCAGTTTTATCCTAATTGCCTGAATTAATACCCTATTTTCGATTATAGATCAAATTATAACACATTTTATGCTTAAATTGAAGAAAGTCGAGTTAAACAATCAACCTCCTCAACTTCTATGGTCTTTATTCGTCGTCGTCAGCCCAATCCCGCCGTTGAAGTGTTAAGCTTACGCTATCAGGTTGCTATCCCTGGTGCAGAACCTCAGAATATTTTAGAAGAAATTGTTTGGTATAAAGAAAAAGAAATTACCGACCTCCGGGAACGTTTACCCCTAGAAAAATTAAAGCAAAAAGTCGATACTATTTCTACCCCGCGTAACTTTTTTGAAGCCTTAAAACAGAGTCAAACTCAACCTGCGGTGATCGCTGAAGTCAAAAAAGCCTCCCCTAGTAAAGGAGTAATTCGAGAAGATTTTGACCCCGTTGCGATCGCAAAATCCTATCAACAAGGAGGCGCGAGTTGTCTATCAGTTTTAACCGATAAAAAATTCTTTCAAGGGAGTTTTGATAACTTATCCAAAGTTCGGGATGTTGTTGATTTACCCTTACTTTGTAAAGATTTTGTCATCTATCCCTATCAAATTTATTTAGCTCGATCTTATGGAGCAGATGCGGTTTTATTAATTGCTGCGGTTTTGTCTGATCAAGACTTACAATATTTTCTCAAAATTGCGAAAGTTTTGGGAATGACCGCCTTAATAGAAGTCCATACCCTCGAAGAATTAGATCGGGTATTAACCCTAGATGGCGTTAACTTAATTGGGATTAATAACCGCAATTTACAAGATTTCTCCGTTGATTTACAAACCACTTGCCAATTGTTACACAGCCGACATTCTGAATTACAATCCCGTGATATTTTAGTGGTGAGTGAATCAGGACTCCATACCCGTGAAGATCTAAGTTTAGTCACCCAAGCCGGGGCGAGAGCCGTTTTGATGGGAGAATCTTTGATGAAACAACCTGATCCAGGTATTGCATTAAATCAACTGATTGCCACTTAGTGATATGATAGGGAAACGCCAGGAAAACCCAATTTCCTGAGTTAAATATTCTCATCTTGAGATCATTTTTAACCCCATTGAAGCCCTCGACTTTCAATCGATCATGCAGTCTGGTTTACTGGAGATATAGTTAAAGTTGATGGAACCAATTCCTCTTCCCGCTTATGTTCATGATGAACTGCTCCTGCAATTTCTAGAACAAAAAACGAGGTTTGCAGTCCAACGTAACTCTCCTCAATACGAGAAGATTGATCAGTTGATTATTACCCCACCAGAATTTAAGCAGTTGTCAATTTTTGATCTACTTAAATAGATGGAATCCCCGTCCGTTTACGGCGGGGCGGATGTCAAACAAGCAATTAGAGCAAAGCTGTGTTCAAGCCCATCTACCTGTAGACTATTGCTGGTCTTTGAATGAAGTTAATCCCAAACGGATTAATTTCCCAGAAGGATAAAGGGTTGAATTAAGAATTAAGAATTGAGAATTGAGTTGCAATTTTGAGGGACAATGTTCCTTCTGTGACTCACGCAGAACACCAAACCCATAAAGAGTGAAAACAGACTATGGACGATAAATTAATGTTGATGATTCCGGGGCCGACCCCCGTTCCTGAACAGGCGTTATTAGCCCTGTCCAAACACCCCATCGGACATCGCAGTGGCGATTTTAGCAAAATCATGGCGGAGGTGACGGAAAACCTGAAATGGTTACACCAAACCCAAAATGATGTCCAGATTTTAACCGCCAGTGGTACTGGGGCAATGGAAGCCGGAATTATTAATTTCCTCAGTCGGGGGGAAAAGGTGTTATGCGGTTGTAATGGTAAATTCGGAGAACGTTGGGCCGAAGTTGCTACCGCCTACGGCTTAGACGTAGATACCGTAACGGCTGAATGGGGACAACCTCTCGACCCTGAACAATTCCGGGCGAAATTAGAAGCGGATACCAACAAAGAAATTAAAGCCGTTATTCTCACCCACAGCGAAACCTCGACGGGTGTGATTAACGATTTAGAAACCGTTAATCGCCATGTTAAAGCTCATGGTGCGTTAATGATTGTCGATGCAGTCACTAGCTTAGGGGCGGTTAATCTTCCCATCGATGAATGGGGTCTGGATGTTGTCGCTTCCGGTTCTCAAAAAGGGTATATGATTCCCCCAGGTTTAGGGTTTGTTTCGGTGAGTGATAAAGCTTGGGAAGCCTACAAAACTGCTAACCTCCCTCGTTACTATTTAGATTTGGGTTTATATCGCAAATCTACCCAGAAAAATACAACTCCCTTTACCCCTCCAGTGAACTTGTTTTTTGCGTTACAAGTCACTTTACAAATGATGAAAAAAGAAGGGCTAGAGAATATTTTTGCTCGTCATCAACGGTTAACTAAAATTAGCCGGGAAGCGGTTAAAGCTTTAGGATTATCGTTATTTGCAGCCGATGAATGTGCGAGTCCTGCAATTACAGCCGTTGCTCCGCCTGAAGGCTTAAATGCCGAAGATATCCGGGCTGTTGTTAAGAAGAAATTCGATATTGTTTTAGCCGGAGGACAGGATCATCTCAAGGGCAAAATTTTCCGTATTGGTCACTTAGGATTTGTCAGTGATCGAGATATTCTCGCTGCGATCGCATCTTTAGAAGCAGCGTTGCGTGAACTCGGTTATGAAGGGTTTACTCCCGGTGCGGGTGTGGCTGCTGCGGCTCGTGTGTTAGCAGAATCTTAAGGAAATTTGAGCTAATTTTTCCTTAATTGTAGGGTGGGCTATGCCCACCTTCTTGATAATTAAGGGGAAAATTGTAAGATGGGCGAAGCCCATCCTACTTAAGCGGTTTCTAACCAGTCAAAGATTTTATCTAACTGTTCCAATGTGACTAAACCATATTGCCACAGGGTCATAGATACCGGACTCGCATCGAGATATTTATGTTGAGATTCCGCCGGATGATTGGCTCGTTCTGCCATGGCAATTGAGTCAGGAGAAAGAGATAAATCATCTTGTAAAAAACGGATAAACCGAGAGTAATTGATTGGTGTCATTTTAACATTCACCTCCTAATATAAAATCCATCCAGGGATTAAAAAATGTTTTTTGATAAACGGGGGCTGATGGCCTTTTGTTATAAATTGAGATGCTTATAAAGTCTGAATTTGCTAACTTCAGAACATTAATTTGGGACTATTGAGTTGTCTGAAAACGATCGCAATTTTATCCGATCGTTCCTTCAGTTTTCTCCTCACGCATCTACATTAGTTGCGATTAAAATTCCGCATAATTAATGAGTAGCCACATTATGTTCTGTCACAGGTTAGCTTTCTCAAGGAATTACTAACCAGTAGAACAGGTGAAGCTATTAAAATTAATCTGTCTACCGACAGAACGGTTTCCCTGTCAAACGAGAGAAATCACGAAACTCTAAACTTTAGAGTCACAGTGTCATTGTTATTCAACCCTACTTCGTTCACTGAAGCGAACTTGACTCAAGATTAGCCTTGACAACCGCAAATCGATTGTCGTGGATGATTCCTTGGCTTGCTTGTGTCTCCTCACACCTAAAAAGAATAAATCAACTGTTTAGAGTTAACTGCTGATCCGCTTAACAGTGCTGGAATAAACAGGTTAGCAAATTTGTCTACTGTTGTGTAGACGATATCATTAAAGTTTTAACAAATTACATGAACTTTTGTAAAGTTTTTTAAACTTAAGGCTTATTGCTGAGAATTCAGGACTGTGATCGGGATGCGATCGCCCACTTTTACACCTAATTCCTGAGAACGTCCGCCCCGTAGTTCAATCACCTGATCCACCGCCAGATCGGGGCCATAAGTGGGACAAGGTTCCTGTTGACAAGGAGGAGCACTAACTTGAATGGCTTGAACAACTCCATTACGGATAAAAAGCATATCTAGGGGAATTTTGCAGTTTTTCATCCAAAATCCCACAACGCGAGGTCGATCAAAGGGAAATAACATTCCCCGATCATCAGCTAAATCAGTTCTATACATTAAGCCTAATGCTTGCTGATGGGGGGCTTGAGCGACTTCAAGCTGAATCTCTTGGCCCCCTATTTTGGCTTGAGCCGTAATGGGTAACATTTGACCCTGATTATTTGGGGTTTGTACAAGAGACTGAGAAACCGCAGTTTCTAAGCTCAAGGGTTGTGCTGTTGAAACCGATGAAAACAGAGATGAACAGCTAACCAATAAAATACCGATCACCCCAAGGCTCATCGATATTAAGGCCGTTGGGATAGAAGCCAAGATTAAACCCCCTCAAATCGTATTAACAGTTGAATGTTCAACCTTCTCAAAAAATCCGTATCCTCAGCGACAAAAGATCATACAGCATCTTCGGCAACTTTGGTATATTTTTTTAAGAGGGAACAGGGAACAGGGAACAGGGAACAGAAGCAGAAGAGGAGCAGGGAACAGAAGCAGAAGAGGAGCAGGGGGAGAAGAGAAGAGAAGGGAAGGGAAGGAGTGGGAGCGTTCTTGCTTGCTGACTTTGAAGCGTCAACCGTCAACAGTCAACCGTTAACACTCAACCGTCAACAGCCAACAGTCAACCATCTCTAAGGACATATCCAACGCCTCGAACGGTTTGAATTAGGCGTTTTTCCCCTTCGTCTTCAATTTTGAGTCGTAAATAACGAATGTAAACTTCTATAACATTAGACTCTCCCAGAAAGTCATAACCCCAGACATTCTCTAAAATTTGTTCACGGGTTAAAACTTCGCGTGGATGTTCCATTAAATATTTGAGTAACTCATACTCCTTCATGGTTAGATCAATCGTTCTACCATTGCGAAACGCCCGACGGGTGGCTAAATCTAAGACTAACTCCCCAAACCGCAATTGTTCATTATTGCTAGTCGCAGGTTGCAAATAGAGATTCACCAGTTCTAAAAAAGTTTCTGTCCGATAGGGTTTTAAACAATAGTCATCCGCCCCCGACTCTAAACAGGCGATGCGATCTTCGATGGCATCTTTTGCCATTAATACTAATAGAGGAGTGCGAGTTCCCAAATCCCGCAAATGACGGCAGATAGACAGTCCTGACTCTCCCCCCAAAAGTCGGTCAATCACAATTAATGCAGGTTGTAATTCCCTTACCTGATCTAAGCCTGCTGTTCCATTATTGACCACAATCGGATAATAACCCGCTTCTTCCAAATCCAGGCTAATCTGTTGAGCTAACAGTTCATCTGGCTCAATAACCAAAATCGAAGGATGATGATCTAACCCCAACTTACTCATTGATTTTTTGATTGTTGACGGTTGATGGTTGACGGTTGACGGTTGATGGTTCAAAGTCAGCAAGCTAAGGTTGGCGTAGCACTCCTTCTCCTCTCCCTAGGGTAATTCTACAGAAGTAGGTTTAGCAATATGGGGAAGTCCCCAGCCTAATTTTTCGCGGAGAACCTGGAAAAATTCGGGAGGGTGGAGACGAATAAACTTAGCATGATAGGGCGATCGCTGAACTCTCACCTGATATTCAGGAAGAACATAACAGCCTCCATTACCATCCACCACCATCACCAACTGATTAGGACTAGCAGGATAAATAATTACGGGTTCTTTTTCCCCATAAATTAAAGCGCGTGAAGCCAGAGAATGGGGACAGATGGGGAGTAATTGCAATACTTCTACCCCTGGTGTCACCACCGCACCTCCGGCGGATAAGGAATAGGCCGTTGAACCCGTCGGAGTAGAAATAATCACCCCATCGGCGGCAATATCCACCGGAGCATGACGACCAATTTTGATTTCAAAATGGCACATACAGGTCATGGGTTCTCGGTGTAACACCATTTCATTCAGACACAATGCTTCCCATAACACTTCGTCTGCCTGACAAACCTCAACCGCAATCATCGTGCGGTTTTCAACGATGTAGTTTCCTTCAAGAACTTGTTCCAAGACCAAAGGCAGTTGATTCAGGTAAGTTTCGGTTAAAAATCCCATGTGACCTGTATTCACCGCCAACAAAGGAATCCCTGGAGGTGCGAGTTGACGAGATGCTGAGAGAACTGTACCATCCCCACCGAGAACAATCGCAAACATCATCTCCTGATCAAAATCGTCCGGGGCAATTTTATCAATGGGAGTTCGGTGTAAAGGATGAGGTTGAGTTGCATAACCCAATATTCCCCCGGTTCCGGGTGCAGTGCAAACCTTCACCCCCCGCTCTTTTAGCTTGTCTTTGATCTCGGTCGCAGCACGACAAGCGGCGGGTTTAGCATCATTATAAATAATCCCTACTTTTGACACACGAAGTCTTCTTAAATTGAGTTTAAACAGAGTCATGGTCTGTCTCAGAACAGGGATTTTCATCCCAATTCTGATGGGACACAAAAATTTAGCAATTGTTAAAGCATACCTTGTCTTTGGGCGATTGCGTTGAGTTAGAGGGGCTTAAAGGGATTGCTTCTTTGTTTGCGTTTTTTGAGTTTTTCCTGTTCATATTCTAATTCTTTAAGTTTTTTCATAATTCGACTAAAGTATTCTTGCATATAGGTCTCTAAGCTGCTGATTTCCTGGGGGTCAATGCCAAAAACTTGATAGGTTTCATCCATTGGAGCTTGCAAGGACTGACCATTGGCTAATACTTCCGCAAAGGCTAAACGGTCAGACACATTCCAAGTCCACTGAAACCAGCGTGTGACTTGACGGAATAGACGCAGGATTTCTGTCGGGGTACGGGTAATTTTAGCTTGTTTACCAGAAAGTCGTTCACACAAACGAATAATTTCCTCGGCTGTCCAGGCTTTGGAACCCACCACCGGAAAACTTCTATTCTCGGTTTCAGGAACGGATAAGGCCTTAATCGCAAATTTAGCGATATCTTGGGTATCCATATAGGCAACGGGAGAACTCATCCCCGGAACCCAAACCGCTTGTTTATCTAAAATGGGAATGGCGTATTGACCGATTAACCCTTGAAAAAATCCACAGGGTTTTAAAATGGTGTAGTTTAGACCGGACTCGGCTAAAAACAGTTCCGTACAGCGCTTGATTTCTAATAAGGGAACTTGAGGATATTTCTCGGCATCCAAAAAGGAAAAGAAGATGAACCGTTCAACTCCTGCCTCTGCTGCGGCTTGAATCAGAGCCACTTTTCCTTCCCAGTCTACTTGCTTAATGCCTAATGAATCTGTGGGACGGGCCGTTGCCGCATCAATTACGGCCGTTACCCCTTCTAAGGCGGATTTTAAGGTTTCGGGTTCGCATAAATCCCCAGGAACCAGTTCGGCTCCCCATTCTTTTAAAAATGCGGCTTTTCGGTAACTGCGTGCTAGACAACGCACGGTATACCCTTCATCCAGAGCGCGACGCGCTACCTGTCTACCCAATGTCCCAGTCGCACCGACAATTAATAAAGTCATGAATATGAGTCTGAGGCTTAAAGTTTATTAAGTATGGTATCAAACATTCTCTCATTTTTTTACAAAACTTTACAAAATTTTGAAGGTGGGCCCTGTAGATCCTGTCGTCCAGGGGTAGCGATCGCATTTTAAGGATGAGATGTAATGGCAATAACTGTGATTACTCCTTTGTCCGGGCCATAATACCAAAATACTCGAAACGCTGCCGGGGTTTTGTTTTCGACGTAAGCCTCAAATATTTCTTCTTCATTAGGGCCTGATAATGTGTCGTATTTATGAGTTTTCAAGCTGGGATGGCGTAAATTTGTTGCCATTAATCCTAGTGTTTTCAGCACTTTATTGTATTTTTTGGCATCGAGTTCTTGAAGATTAATTAAGCTATCTCTAGCTGATGAAGAAAATTCTATCCGAAAATTCATTCCTCTTCAATCTCCAAATCAGCATACTCAGAAAAGTCACCCAAATCATGTACTTCACCTTTAGCTGCTTGTGCAAGGCCGCACTTGACTGAGGCTAACGCTTGGGGGTTTTGCCACAACCACTGTTCACGATCAGGTATATTGGTTATTGGGTCTAATAAAATTTGTCCGGCTTCGTTGATAAGAACGCGATACTTTGTTGACTTGGGTTCGAGGTTTAAACTGAGGCATCCTTGTGGATCTGTGCTGATTAAGTTTTTCAGAATCCAAAACATATCTTTTAGCTATTATAAAATTAGGTAAAACTCCCTAGGGTAGAGTTTTATTCAATTATAACACATTAGATATTGTTAGTCTATTCTAATTTTAAGGGCTATCACTTTTTTTGGGGAAAGAGCGATACTTGTCAAAAAATTGTACTATTTTATGTTAAATTTTAATTTTAATAACTTATAAAATGGTGTAATTATGGCTAATTTACTATCAAGAACAACTGAAACTATCAATCAATTAAAACAGCAGGCGTTAGACATTGTTAATGAAGCTTCAGCCTTGGAATTAACTATTTTTGAGCTATTTGGAGAGACAGAGGTAACGATTCCGGCACTAGATGAAATGAAAAGTGCCGCCGAAGATGCTGAATCTTCCTACTCTCAACTGTCTAATATCCAGCTTCAAATTGCCAAAGCTCAACATCAGGCCTCTCCTGATATGCTACAATTACTAGAACGAGCTATAGCACGAACCCAAGCAAGGATTCCGGCGTTGGAGCGTAGTATTGAAGAAGTTAAAATGGAATATAACTTGCCGTCAGCACCCCGTACTGAAGTGACGGGGCTTCATGCCTCACATGACGTAATAGTTGACCAGCCTAAGTCTTAACTGACTACGTTTTTTGAGTCAAGACACCCTGTTGGATGCGTAGCTAGTCCCTGGCTCTGTCGTTAGT
>NZ_LR734845.1 GCF_900010725.2 Planktothrix serta PCC 8927
GGTTTCTGAGACAGTTTTTATTAAAGATAGACATATTTTGTTAGAAACCCGATTTCTGATCCTATTATTAGAAAGAAAGCCCTGAAGGGCTTACTACGAGGCTTAATCCTAGTCATCGTATTGAAAAACCGGGTTTCTGAGACAGTTTTTATTAAAGATAGACATATTTTGTTAGAAACACGGTTTCTGATCCTAGATCCTACTATTAGAAAGAAAGCCCTGAAGGGCTTACTACGGTTAGGCGTGTCGTTTTTGATGCCAATTCCAAGCGTGGGTGAGAATATTTTCAATATCGGGATATTCAGGATTCCAACCTAATATTGTTCGGGCTTTTTCTCCACTTCCAACTAAACTGGGCGGATCTCCAGGACGGCGATCGCATTCAATCACTTTAATCTCTTTCCCGGTAATTTCTCTGGCGGTTTCTATTACCTCTTTAACGGAAAATCCCTGTCCATTTCCTAAATTAAATACATCCGTTTGTCCCCCATTTAATAAATATTCTAACCCTAAAATATGGGCGGTTGCTAAATCAGTGACATGAATATAATCTCGAATACAAGTTCCATCCGGGGTGGGATAATCTGTTCCGAAAATGGAAATTGAGTCTCGTTTTCCTAATGCTGCTAATAACGTTAAAGGAATTAAATGGGTTTCAGGATTATGATCTTCTCCTAATAACCCTTCTGGGTCGGCTCCAGCAGCGTTAAAATAACGGAAACGTACCGATTTAAAATCATAAGCAATATCAAAATCTGATAAAATCCGTTCTACCATTAATTTAGTCGCCCCATAAGGATTAATCGGATTTTGGGGATGATCTTCAGGAATGGGAACAATATCAGGAACTCCATAGGTGGCGCAGGTGGAAGAAAACACAAATTTATTAATTCCTGCGTCTTTCATTGCTTCTAAAAGCGTTAACGTTCCGATCACATTATTGCGATAATATTTATCAGGATGGGTGACAGATTCCCCCACATAAGCATAGGCAGAAAAGTGCATCACGGCATCAATTTTGCGACTGGAAAATAATTCATCGAGTAACGGACGATCATTCGTATCCCCAATAATTAATTCGGTTTTGAGAACCGTTTCTACTAAATCTTGATGTCCGTAAACTAAATTATCGAGAATAATGACTTGATAACCAGAACGTTGCAAAGCCAGGACAGCGTGGGAGCCAATATAACCTGCTCCTCCAGTCACTAAAATAGTGGTTTGATCTTGAGACACAATTTTATTCTCCCTCTGTTAAGTCCAATGAGTTTAAGTTAATCTTCTAATTGTTGAACTGAAACATCAACGGCTTGCACGTCAATTGTTCCGGGCGGTGTTAACCGACTAAAATGTCCGGCTTCCACCTTTAAAGGTTCGCCGCAGTTTGGACATTGAAACTGAGTGGTATTAAAAGCGGGAAATTCCTGGCTACAAACCGGACATTTATCTTGAATTAAATTGCGTTTTAACCACCACTGCACACCCAAAATTAACAAAATAGGAGTAATTACAATCACCACAATTAAAATCAGAATCCCCTTAACTAACCAACCCAGACCAATAGAGATTAAAATGCCAATTACAGCTAATGTAATTAGCCAGTTACTCAAACCGGAAAGTCGGATTTGTAGAGTTTTGAACCGCTCTTGGTTCACAGCTATCTCCTTAATTATTCAAGCCAGATTAAATCTGATGTAAATTTTAAAATGTGTATGTTGACATTATCTTTAACTTCCATCATACTACTTTTTGCTGGAGTAACTGTTGGACTCGGCTTTGAAAGGCAGGTTTGCCGAAATGGGCTAAACACTGCTCGCGTAACCAAGACCCATTGCAACGTTGATCTTCACCCTTGAGCAGTTCTATACAAGCTTGAGCTACCGCATCCACATCTCGGTGAGGCACTTGCCAGCCTAATTTTCCATCCTGTAAGGGATCAGCCGAACCATCGTTATCCCCAGCAATAACGGGTTTTTCACAGGCCATCGCTTCTAAATAAACAATCCCAAACCCTTCTTGAGAAGGCATCACATAACCATCACAGAGGCGGTAATGATCGACTAATTCCTCGGTGGGAACAAACCCGGCAAATATGACACGATCGCTCACTCCTAAATCTTGAGCTAACTGTTGTAATCTAGGTTGGTCATCTCCCCGACCAATGACTAAATATTTAATATTGGGAAACACTTCCGCAATTTGGGATAAAGCGCGAATGGTAACATCCACTCCTTTATAAGGATCGCCTTTCCAAAGTCGCGCCACGGTCATTAACACCCGTGCATCCTGTAAACCATAGCGTTCAATCAAGTGTTGAGGTTTAGGGCCGGGAGTAAATTGTTCCCCATTGACCATACAGGCTAACATTTCAAATTGCTTAGGATTTAACTGATTAGCAATACAAGCTTGATCTCGGCTATATCGGCTAATTGTCCAAATTTGATCGGCGTTTTGTAGGGCTTTTTGACACTTTTTCGGCAAAGGTTCCCAGACTTCTTTACCATAGGTTAATACGGTGTAGGGAATGCCCAAAGGTTGACAAATTGTTTGCACCAAATGGGCTAAATTAATATGACCACACAAAACTCTTTGCGGCCGATATTTGATTAAATTAGTTAGTAAAGATATTGCTAATTTAATCCTTCCCCAGAGGGGATTTAGAGATTTAAAATACTCAAATTTAAACGGACTTAATGTCGTTTCAAAGGGGTTAGAACATCCCGGATAATCGCGTAAAATTAAAACGTAACTATTGGGGTTAATATTCTGGGAAGCCTCTAAAATATCTTTAACATAAGATTGAATCCCACCTTCACAAGAAAAAACAGCTAAAAAGCACCAAATTAAACGATTTTGATTTAAGTTTAGGTATTTTTTAAATAACATATCTGGGTTTCAAGGATATATTGTTCCAGGCACAAAAAATCAGCAAGCAGCGAGCGTGTTTACAGCAACTTCCGTGTCTTCGTGTCTTTGTGTCTTTGTGGTTAAATTAGGCTTGACCCTTCTGAAGACTTCTATTCCTATAAAAAACGATACCTGTGATCGCCCCCAAGATTTAGCCTAACACGCTACCCTGGTAAACTCACAGGTATCCAATAATTTTCAGATCAAGTCTGTTTAAAAGCCTAAAGTTAAAGACTTGTCGATGGGAAGTGCCGCCCCAATTCCTAACCACAGCGTTACTAAAGTTCCAAACAGGAAAATTGCAGTCGCCACAGGACGACGGAACGGGTTTTGGAACTTGTTAACATTTTCAATCAGAGGAATTGCCATTAAACCCACAGGAATCGAAGACATCATCATGATTCCTAACAGTTTATTGGGAACCACCCGCAAAATTTGGAAGGTGGGCCACAAATACCATTCGGGCAGAATTTCTAAAGGCGTTGCGAAGGGATTAGAGGGTTCTCCTACCATCGCGGGGTCAAGAACGGACAACGCCACCACTAAACCGAAAGTTCCCAAAATCACAACGGGGAACGTATATAACAAGTCATTCGGCCAAGCAGGTTCACCATAATAGTTGTGACCCATGCCTTTAGCTAATTTAGCCCGAAGAACGGGATCACTGAGATCCGGCTTTTTTAAGATGGACATGATAAACAGTGCGCTCCTTTTTGAGGAAATCTAACAGATTTTTGCCGAGCCTGTAGGTTTACAGGGGGCCAGAAATCCCTTGCTTCCGAATCATCAGGAAGTGGGCTAACATAAAGACGGCAATCAGCCAAGGCAGCACAAAAGTATGTAAGCTGTAGAAACGGCTGAGGGTGCTTTGACCGACGGCGGTACTTCCCCGCATCAGTTCAACAATGGTCGAACCCACAACAGGAATCGCTTCAGGAACCCCGGATACAATTTTTACCGCCCAGTAACCGAGTTGATCCCAAGGCAGAGAATAGCCCGTTACCCCAAAGGAAACCGTGATCACCGCTAAAATCACACCTGTAATCCAGGTTAATTCACGGGGTTTCTTGAAACCGCCCGTCAGATACACGCGGAAAACGTGCAGAATCATCATTAACACCATCATACTGGCAGACCAGCGATGGATAGAACGAATTAGCCAACCAAAGCTTACATCCGTCATAATGTACTGAACAGAATTAAAGGCTTCTGTGACGGTCGGCTTGTAATAGAACGTCATCGCAAATCCAGTGGCAAACTGGATTAAAAAGCAAACTAAAGTAACTCCACCCAAGCAATAGAAGATGTTGACATGAGGTGGGACATACTTACTCGTAATGTCATCCTCAAGTGCTTGGATTTCCAGCCGTTCATCAAACCACTTGAAAGTCTGAGTTTCTTTGATTCCCTTAGAAAACATGAAGCTAGAATTCCTAAAAATTAATTGCTGTCTATTATCGTTCCTTTTAGCCATCATTAAGAGATGTCTTCAGGCTGGACTTTTGGCAGCCAGAGGAACCTGGCAATCAATAAGCCGTAACCATAAGGAGCAGGGGCTTCGGTTTGCTCCGATTGAAAGCTTAGGCTAACCGCCTGGTGTGTTCTCCCCTACGATCAAAAATGTAACATAACTTCAACTCAATTTTCACAAAAGTTGAGAATCAACATCGGATGCTGAGAGTCCCTAACGGTCTTAGTTTAAAATCAAGTTCAAGGTTCTTCAGGGGTTAATCTCAAACCCGAATATTAAAATAGCGTTTTATCACCACCATGCACAAAAGAGTTTTTCAAATCCTATTGCTGATCATTCTGCAAATCACCTTAACCTGGCTCTCTTGGACAACCCCAGTTTTTGCCTTGACCGAAGACCAAAAGCTTTTTAGCGAAAGTTGGCGCATTATTAATCGAGCTTATGTGGATGAAAGCTTCAACCATCAAAATTGGTGGTCTATCCGTGAACAACTATTGCGACAACCCTTTAAAACCAGGGACGACGCTTATGATGCCATTGAGAAAATGTTAGCCACCTTGGATGACCCCTTTACTCGTCTGTTACGACCGGATCAATATCGCAGTTTACAGGTCAATACCTCCGGGGAACTCATGGGTGTGGGCTTACAAATAGCCCTAGATGCAGAAACCGGAGATTTAACCGTCATTACTCCCTTAGATGGTTCTCCAGCCGAACAAGCCGGAATTCAACCCCGTGATCGGATTTTGAAGATTGATGGCTTTCCCACCTCTGAATTAACCCTAGATGAATCTGCTACCCGGATGCGGGGGCCTAGGGGGACTCGCGTTACCTTAACCCTATTACGAGATGGTAGCACCACCCCGGAAGATGTTCTCCTGGTTCGAGATCGAATTACTCTCAACTCCGTGATTGCAGAACTGCGGTCTGATTTAAGACAAACTCCTTTCGGTTATATTCGTTTAAGTCAATTTAGCGCTAATGCTACCGAAGAAGTTGCCCATGCGATTCAATCTTTGGAGCAACAAGGGGCAAAAGCCTATATTTTGGATTTAAGAAATAATCCCGGTGGTTTATTACAATCGGGAATAGAAATTGCCCGTCTTTGGTTAGATGAAGGTACAATTGTTTATACGGTTAATCGTCAGGGAATATTAGGAAGTTTTGAAGCGGTAGGTTCAGCTTTAACCCAAGCTCCTTTAGTGGTTTTAGTTAATCCTGGAACGGCGAGCGCGAGTGAGATTTTAGCCGGAGCATTACAAGATAATCATCGGGCTATTTTAGTGGGGGATAAAACCTTTGGTAAAGGGTTAATTCAATCCTTATTTGATTTATCCGATGGCGCTGGGTTAGCGGTAACAGTTGCTAAATATGAAACGCCCAATCATACTGATATTAATAAATTAGGGATTATGCCTGATCGGGTGATTCCTTCAGAAGCATTATTTCGGAATCAAGTCGCAACGGAAGCCGATCAACAATATCAAGCGGCTTTGGAATTGCTGTCCTCTCAAGTTGTAATTGCTAAAAACGGATAATATGTTGGATTATGATCTGGTGATTTTAGGGGGGAGTTTAACGGGACGGTATGCGGCTTTGTTAGCGGCTCAAATGCAAGCACGGGTCGCTTTAGTTGAACCCAAAGAACCCAGTTTAAAACAGGGATATCAAGAGTTATTTCCCTTGGCTGCATCTGTCCAAAATCTTCGGCAAATACCCCTCCCAGAAAACTGTAATTCCCGTTCTCCTTTGAATGGGAAACAAGCAAAACTTTGGGGAGATTTGATCAGAGCAAATTGTGCCGAGATTTATTCTCCTCAACGGTTAGCCAGTTGGGGAATTGATCTGATTATGGGTCAAGGAGAATTTATTCAGTCTCCCCGTCTAGGATTTAGTATTAATAGCCGAATTTTGCGATCGCGGACTTATTTATTAGCTCTAGCATCCCCACCCAAAATTCCCCCCATTGAAGGGTTATTATCGACAGGATTTATCACCTCAAAAACCCTAGATTTATTTTTGGATAAACGACAGAATGGCTCTGAAACTGTTCGCCAACGGTTAGCTATTATTGGCGGTGATCCAACGGGTGTTGAGTTGGCTCAACTGTTAACCCGTTTGGGAATAGAAGTGATTATGGTTGTCAAAGGATCTCAAATTTTAGGTAAAGAAGATCCCGAAGCGGTGCAGTTAATTCAAGCACAATTAGAGGCAGAAGGCGTTAGAATTTTTACCCAAACTCCGGTAATTCAAGTTAAACAAATTGAGGATAAAAAATGGGTTCAAGCCGGAAATACTGCCCTAGAAGTCGATGAAATTCTGGTTGCTTGTGGCTCTCAAACGGATTTAGAAGGTTTAAATTTAAACCGGGTTGGAGTTATTTTTCAAGGCAATAATTTGGACTTTAATGAAAAATTACAAACCTCAAATCCTAGAATTTATGGGTGTGGAGAGATTTTAGGAGGTTATTCCTTTGAACATATTGCCCAATATGAAGCCCAAATTGCCATCAAAAATGCCCTATATTGGCCGAAGTTTAAGGTCAATTATCAAGGCATTCCTTGGGCTATTTTTTCTGACCCTCAATTAGCGCGAGTCGGGTTAACAGAAACCCAAGCTAAACGACGGTATGGAACTCAGGTTATTGTAGAACGACAATCGCTGAAAATGATCGCTCACGCTCACATTTGGGGAGAAACAACGGGATTTTGTAAACTTGTTGGACTATCTAATGGTAAACTATTAGGGGCTACGGTGGTGGGTTCCCAAGGGAGTGAGTTCATTCATACCCTCGCCTTAGCTATTCGTCAAGGAGTAAACTTGAAAACCTTAGCAGAATTTCCGGCTATTATACCGACGTTTTCAGAAGTTTATCATCAAAGTGCGATCGCCTGGGTTAATCAACGTCGTCGTCAAAATACAGTATTATTTGATGGGATTGAGAATCTATTTCATTGGCGACGATATTGGGGTAATTAGAAATGACAAAGTTTAATATGAAATCCAAAAAAATACACCCTTTCACTTCTGTTATTATCATCGGTTTAGGTCTTTTTTTGTTAACGGTTACTGGCTGTCAAAAACCTGCGACTCAAGTGCAGTTAGGTCAAGATCAAGAATGTTTTGGATGTGATTTTAGTGGTAAAAGCTTACAAGGGCAGAATTTAGCCGGAGCTAAACTCAATAATTCTAACTTCAGTCAAGCGGATTTAAAAGGAGTTAATCTCCAAGGCGCTTTGTTAGATAGTGTTAATTTAACGGGGGCTAATTTAACGGGGGCTGATTTAACTGGAGTGGCTTTAACTCAAGCTATTTTAACGAATGCTAATCTGAGTCAAGCGAATCTTACAGGTGCATTTATTCGAGGTGCTAAACTCAATAATGCTAATCTCAAGGGTGCTAATTTTAAGGATGCTGATTTGAATTCAGCCGACTTAACTGGAGCCGACATCAAAGGAGCTAATTTTCAAGGGGCTATTATGCCTGATGGTACAATTCAACAATAATAATATAGCAATCCTATTTGAGTTGTATCCAAAATCTGGATTTAAAAGGGAACAGGGAACAGGGAACAGGGAACAGGGAACAGAGGGGAAAAGAAAATAGGGAATAGGGGATAGAAAAAA
>NZ_LR734846.1:0-8618 GCF_900010725.2 Planktothrix serta PCC 8927
GGAACAGGGAACAGTAAGAAGTGAAAGGGTTTCAGGATTTAAAAATGTCCTAACCGTAATGCGTAGCGCTATATCAACTCTCCTCTTTATTTTGATGGAGTTGAGCTTGAACTTGAACAACAAGACAACGCTATTCTAGCAATTGTTCCTCAAGAACGTTAAAAGCTTCATGAATCTTTTAAAATAAAATTATAAATCAAGAAGGCTTGGTGACGAGACAGGGGTGTCAAAAAATTATAATCCGGGTGGGAGTAAATTTTATCATAAAAGTTGATATCTGTTGCTTTCCCTTCCTGCATATTTTGATGGGTTTTTTGTTGAGAATGCAGGCGAAAATAAGAAAGAGTTTCTTCAACAAAACCGACTTTAAATTGTCCTAATATTCTCCACCATAAATCTAAATCCACTAATTGATTTAATTGCGGGTCAAAATAGCCTACGGTTTCTAATACTGATTTCCGCAATAATACCGTACTAGGTTCTCCAATTTTATTAATGGGATGTTCCCATAAATTTGGATCAGCTAGAAGTTCTGTTCCCCATTGAATTGAGTTTAAATTTGACCAACTTTGATGTAAATTGGCAAATTCTTGATAAACGGCTATGAGATCTAAATCGATATCATTTTGATTGAGAAAAAACATTTCTCTCGGTGAAAAAACTAATCCAATTTCGGGATCGGTTTCCGCTAAAGTTACCATTTTTTCAATACAATTGGGCGTTAAAATATCATCTTGATAGAGAAATTTAATATATTTCCCCTGAGACTGCTCAATACAAAAATTACTATTTTGAGCTAATCCTTGATGATTAGGGGTTAAAATAGAAAGGGGGATTGTGGTTTGATCTTGAAAAGATTGGGCGATCGCCACTGTATTATCCTGAGAATGATCATCAGAAATAATTAATTCAATTTTACAATAAGTTTGAGATAAAATACTAGATATTGCTTCAGCAATAAATAGTTCTCCGTTATAAGCGGGGATACAAACACTAACTAAAGGATATTCTTGAATTTTAAATTCTTGAGTTTCAGGTTTTGAACGATTGTTAATTATAGGTTCTAATATTTTATTATGAATAGGATAAAAAATTAAATCATTTGAACTGCTTTTAAATTGAAATTCCCAATTTAAAGTTTCAATATTCAGTAAATCTTCTTTTAATATAATTTCAGTTTGCCAAATTGTTTTTCTAAAAATTGCTCCAATTTCTTTAAAATTCAGGGATTGATTAATATCATCTAAAGCAAACAAACTGTTACTATAAACTCCACAAACTTCTAAATTTTCCTCTAAAATTGTGATTGCTTCTCGCAACCCTTCAGGGAAAAATAGAACCGGATATTGTACCCAAAGGATATACTGACCTTGTGCTTGAGCAATGGCTTGATTAAAAATTTCTTGTGCTTGAAAGGGACATTCAAAGAATAAAATTCGATGACCTTGCGCTTTTAAATAATTTAGGATATCTGCTAAATCAAAATTTAATAAATTGCGATCGCCTAAAATAATAATTTCATAGTTTACCTCCAGATTATACTCTAAATTGATAATCATATCTAACAAAAAATCTCTCTGTTGCCAGTAGGGAATAATCACCGAGAGTTGAATTATTTCTAAATCTAAAATTTCTAGCATACTACTTTTAAATATGGCATAATAAAAACGAACTGTTTATCGCTAAATTCTACCGATCATGCAACCTCCTAAGATTTCTCTCCCTTACTTTGATATTGTACTAGAACGTTTCGCTGAGGGTGATACAGATGCAGAACAAGTATTTGGTCGTCACGTCCACTGGGGTTACTGGGAAAATCCAGTCGAAGCTGATGGGTCAATTGCGGATTTTACCGTCGCAGCCGAACAATTATCCCAGCGAATTTATGCAGCCGCCGGAGTAAAAGATGGCGATCGCGTATTGGATGCAGGATGTGGTTTTGGGGGCACAATTGCCAGTTTGAATGAGAACTTTAATCAGATGCAGCTAGTGGGTTTAAATATTGATTCTCGACAATTAGAAAAAGCTAGACAGCAAGTTCAACCCCAGAAGAATAACCAAATCGAATTTGTCGAAGGAGATGCTTGTCGTCTTCCCTTTCCAGACGCATCTTTTGATGTGGTTTTAGCTGTGGAGTGCATTTTTCATTTTCCCAGTCGGGAAGCTTTTTTTCGGGAAGCCAAGCGTGTACTTCGTCCCAACGGTAGATTAGCAATTTCTGATTTTGTACCCGTCTCAGTCTTTTATCATTTGTACAATTTTTTACGCAAAATACCTACTTTTTCTATTAATTCAACTTACGGGAACGTAAATACTGAATTTACCTTAAATGACTATCAAAAACTAGCAATAGCTACGGAATTTAACTTGAATTTAAAAGAAGATATTACCCGAAATACACTCCCAACTTACCCAATAGTTCGCCGTTTTTTTGAGCAAGCTGGGAAACAGGACTCTGCCAATGTGACCGGACTTATAGAAATAGCGAGTCGCTTAGGTTTGTTACGTTATTGCGTGCTAGGTTTTGAGGTAATTTCAGGTTAAAAAATTATCGTTTTTGTCTGAAATTCTGGGGTAGGGGTGCTGCATCAATATGACACCGGCACCCGACCCGGAAAATGTAGTTATCGCAATTTCGCAGGAGTAGCATAAGGGCCTTTTTTCAAGGCTGTAGCCAAGGCATTATTATTCAATCTTAGGGCTTCATAAAAGAAAAATATTTCTCCTTGAACTCCTTTAAAGCGATTGTAATCAATCGACTTTAATAAATCATCAGTAGAAATGCAATAGGAACCTATTTTAGCTAAAATCCCCGGAGAAAGTTTAGGTAATTGCCAATCTCTAAACTGAACATCAACTAATTGATCCACTAACCCTTTATAACTCCAAAAATTGCGCCGATATAATTGAGGATGAATCCAATCAACTAAATCTTGATCAATCCAAGCAATATAATCTTGTAAATATTCATCTAAACCCCATTTATAAATACTAGGAGCCATAGAAATTAACAAACTCGGTTTAATGGCTTTGACTTCTCGACGTAAACGGACTAAAAAATTTGTGAGGATATTCGCTCGCCATTGTACCCATTGGGAATCTTTATGATAAGCCGGAGGCTGGCGACCGAATTCTGCCCGATAACGAGCAACAGTTTTCGGATCATAACCTCCTTCCGAGGGCATCGCAGGCATTCGGTCATCCCCTTGAATGCCATCAATATTATATTTTCTCACCACCTCTAAAACCAAACTGAGAACGAAATCTTGGACTTCTGGATCAAAGGCATTCATCCACTCAAAACCATTTTTAACTAATAACCCACCCGTGGAATTAATTCCTGACCACCCCGGTTTTTGAGCCAGAATTCTGCCTCCATTTTGTTGATAAGAACTGGCAAATCCAAATTCAAACCAGGGAATGACTTTTAAACCCACCCGATGAGCTTCCTCAATCACTTCTTGCAGGGGGTCACGTCCCTTAGAATAGAAATCGATTTCCACACCAAAGGTTTGAGCCATGACTTGACTGCGATACAACGTCACGCCCTTATTCCAAACCACCGGAAACACAACATTAAAACCTGTGTTCGCTAAAAACTCCATCGCTTCGGCAATGGTTTGTCGAGAAAACATGACTCGACTATCGGTATTGGTCAGCCAGACACCACGAACTTCCATAGAACCTCCTACATAACCGCACTTTATCTTAATATTGAGGCTTTTCGGGTTCCTGATTCAGCAATCAGCACTTTTAACCTGACTCAGAGCCAACTTGATGAGAAAAACCTGCATTGTCCCGTTCTATCTTCAGCTATTATGTTTAATTAAGGATCAATTATCACGGATCAAGGTGAAAACATAAGTTATCCTCAATCCTAGACGATAGAAACCCCCTAGAATTGGTCAGTTAAGCACAATTGCTTAACGGATCAGCAATTAGGAAAATGGGTTGTTAGGGGTTGAGAATTGAAACTTTTTTATGAATATCCCAAATCAACAGCGATGGAGGAGTCTCTTTCGGGGTAGATATCTAGCCCGTTATATTCGTTTGAACTCAATATTAGACTCAAGCTCGGTCAAATTATCGATTGATCAGTTATCCCCAATCAATTGTTGTCAACCCATCTCTAGGGTTTCTGAGCGCTTTTACTCTGGCGTTGTTTTTTACATTCTGGGGGATGTTCCACTTCAGCCCCACTACGATTTTCAGGAATTTTATTCAGCAATATTCTGGCGATTAATCCAACAATATACCCGCATTGCGGGTGATACGAGTTAAGCTGAATTCACTCTAGGATCAGCCGTTCACCTGAATACAGTCGAGTAGCAAAGCCCGATACAGTTAAATTTCTATCAGGAATTTATACTAAAAACTATCGAGGCTGAGTTATTGAGAATAACTAACCAACCCAGTTGGGTTTTTTCCAATTTTTCAACCGCCTCCTCTGTATTCTTTTGTCGTTGCCATGAACTTCGTTTAAAGCGATTCGTGGTGAATTTCCACTATTAACACATTAAACTAAATCGTTGATTTTTTATGAAGTCCAGTGAAATTATCGATGCCCATAAGCTATTAACGCGATATGCCACAGGAGAAAGAAATTTTAGCGGCACCCATCTGATAGAAGCCTGTCTAAAAGATGCGAATCTTAATCGCATTAATCTGAGTAATGCTGCTTTACAATGTACTAATTTATCTCGCGCTCGCCTGATTGGAGCTAATCTAAATGGGGCTGATCTGAGTCAAGTCAACCTCTCCCTATCGATTTTAGTCGAAGCCAATCTCAGTGGTGCCAGTCTGACTAATACGATTCTACGCCATGCTGACCTGAGTGGGGTGATGTTCAGTGGTGCGATTCTTTCCCAGACTGATTTAAGTGGGGCGAATCTCACCGGAGCCAGTTTAATTTCAGCTTGTCTGCTCAATGGTTGCAAACTGACCAATGCAATTTTGGTGGGTGCAACTCTCAGCCGAGCGATTTTAAGCGGTGCTGATTTAACGGGTGCTAACTTAACTCGAACTATTTTAAGCGAAGTGGATCTCAGTGGTGCTAATTTAAGTCATGTAAAATTAGTGCGATCGCATTTGAACCGAGGCAACCTCAGTGGGGTTAACCTGAATCATGCCGATCTCAGTGAAGCCAGTTTGCGAGAAACGAATCTTTGTGTTGCTAACTTAACCGGTGTTAACCTCCAAGGTGCTGATTTAAGTGGCGCGAACTTGAACGGTGCTAACTTAAACGGAGCTAACCTACAAGATACCAATCTGAAAAATGCCTATTTAAACGGCTTAAACTTACAAAATGCCGATTTAAGACACGCTGATTTGACCCAAGCTAACCTCCGGGGAGCTAACCTCAGTGGGGCTAACTTAGGAGGAGCGACTCTGTTAGAAGCCGACTTGCGCGGTGCAAACCTCAGCCATGCGAACCTCACGGGAGCCGGACTGCTGTTGACCTCCCTCAAAGGCGCTAATTTAACCGGAGCCAACCTCTGTGAAGCCAATCTCATTGGTGCAAGTCTGAGTGTGGTTAACCTCAACGAAGCTGCTCTCGAAGGGGCAATTCTTCCTAACGGAGCCACCCACGCTTAAAACTGTCAAGGGTTTCAGTGAAACCCTTGCACAATTTCCAAAAATGTATGATATGATAGTAAAGTTTGAAACACCTTAGAGTGGAGGTAAAACCACACAGAATGAAACAATTGGGAACTCATCTGGTCGTTGACGCTTGGCAGTGTCCCGCAGAACTTCTGAACGATCCTGAACGCATCCGTCGCGCAATTCTTGATGCAATTTCTGCTGGAGGGGCTACCCTCATCGACTTATGTGTACACCAGTTTAGTCCTCACGGAGTAACTGCAACAGCAACCTTGGCTGAATCTCACATTGCTATACACACTTGGCCAGAACTGGGATATTTCGCTGCCGACTTGTTCTTTTGTGGAAAAGGAAATCCTCAGCGAGCCATTAAATTTCTAGAAACCGCGCTTCAAGCCAAACAGGTAAGATTCCGGGAATTTAAACGCGGTTATGAACCCGACGACACTGAAATTCCAGATTCAATTAGTGAAGAATCCTTAGCAACTTTAGTTGAGACTGGAAATCGCGGTTAAAACCCGTTTGTCGGTCATCGGAATTAAGTCAAGAAAAGTTTTGTTCTTCGTCCTTTCGTTAGTTTTGGGTTTTCCTCGCAATTCAGTTGATGGAAGATTAAAACTAATATAGAAGTAACAATTCCTTTCAAAAAACTTCGTTACAATTTTAAACCGGATAATGGCGGAAGAAAAATCTTCCGCCATTATTTGTTTTTGAAATCGGCAACTCCTGACCCGTTGTCAGTTCCAAATCCGTTGCTTTAGCGTTGTTGGTTCAGCAGAGGACGAACAATCCAATATCCTGCACCAAAAGCAACGACAACAATCAGCACAATCGACACAATCAACCAAAACCCACTCAGTTCAGGACGTTGAGATTTAGATAACGGGCGTAACCGAGCCTCCGTTTGTTCTGTAAACAACGGTTCTGCCACTTCGGGCGTTAACGGTTGTTGGGGTGGCTGGGGAAAGCGAAAATTCGGTTCACTGACCTGGGGTTCCGATGGAGTTGGAGGGGCGATATCCATAAACGGAGAAGCAGCAGGTGTCCCAGTTCCACCCAGAGGAGTTGGAACATCAAAACTAAAAGAACTCGCTCCTGACGGCGCAAAGGAAGCTTTTTTCCCCTGACCCACGTTTTGAGCTTTATTAATCGCTTGGTGTAACTGAATCGCCGATTGAACCACGTTTTCCAGTTCTTGGCGAAGTTGTTGATTTTGTTGTGTTAGCTGTTGATTTTGGGTTTTGAGGGCTTGTAGTTGAGATTGAACCGTTTGCAACTCAGCCGTGACTTCTCGATAAATAGAAATTGGAATCGATGGAGAGTAAGTATTAGATGCCACTGACGGATTAGGGCTGGATGTGTCAGCATTTTGCATAGGACTTAGGATAAAAGGTGAACATCGGATCAGGAACTATCAAATTAACCAGGGTCAGGTTAGTTTATTATGTTTCAGGATAACTGTGATTAGAACGCTTTGAACGAATTTCTTGAAAAAATTTCAGAAAAACTTCCGCCTGATTCACTAAACTTTAAAGAGTCCCTCTTGAACCTCAACTCCATGAGCCACTCCTTTACTGAAGCCACAAAATCCCCCGCAGCAAGTCCAGAAGCAGAATTAAAGTATGGTGAACGGGAAATCACCGAAGGACAACTGATTACCTTCCCTAATCCTAGAATTGGCCGTCGTTATGAAGTTCAGATTACCTTACCTGAATTTACCTGTAAATGTCCGTTTTCCGGTTATCCCGATTTTGCGACTATTTATTTAACCTACGTTCCCCATGAACGGGTTGTGGAATTAAAATCGATCAAACTTTATATTAATAGCTACCGCGATCGCTATATTTCCCACGAAGAATCCATTAACCAAATTTTAGATGACTTTGTAGCGGCGACTAATCCCCTAGAAGTCCGAATTAAAGGGGATTTTAACCCTCGTGGTAATGTTCATACCGTTGTGGAAGTCGAACATCGCCAGCAGAACTCAGAATCCTAGTATATAGCGCTAGGGAACAGGGAACAGGGAACAGGGAACAGGAGGAGCAGGGGGAAGAAATTATTTCTTCCCTATTGCCTATTGCCTATTGCCAGATTGCCAGATTGCCTATTGCCTATTGCCTATTGCCTATTGCCTATTGCCTATTGCCAGATTGCCTATTGCCTATTGCCTATTGCCTATTGCCTATTCCCTGTTCCCTGTTCCCTGCTCTTGTGAGAATTTCAACTCCCATGATACAATTGTAGGCTGTGTCGAATTCAGGCTAATCCATGCCCAAACTCAAAACTCGTAAATCCGCAGCCAGACGTTTTAGAGTCACAGGCAGTGGAAAAATTGTACGTCGTCGGGCTTATAAAAGCCATTTATTACAACATAAAAGCTCTGCTCGCAAACGCCATCTGTCTAATATGGCGCTGGTGAGTGAGACTCAAGAAGACAACGTGCGTTTGATGCTGCCCTATTTGTAAGGCTCTAAGCAAATTTTAATTAAAGGAAACGTAAAATGACCCGAGTTAAGCGCGGTAATGTTGCTCGCAAACGCCGCAAAAAAATACTGAAACTTGCCAAAGGATTCCGGGGGTGTCAGTCCACTAACTTCCGCACTGCGAATCAGAGAGTCATGCAGGCGTTGAAAAATGCCTATCGAGATCGTCGTAACCGCAAACGGGACTTTAGACGGTTGTGGATTACCCGGATTAATGCAGCGGCTCGAATCAATGGTATCAGCTATAGTCAGTTAGTTGGCAATATGAAAAAAGCCAATATCTTACTGAATCGCAAAATGTTAGCACAACTTGCCGTTTTAGATCCTGAAACCTTTGGGAAAGTGGTTGATCTTGCTAAGAGTGAAACAAAGTAGTTGTGAACTACCCACACTTCTCTACGAGTAAGTGTGGGCTTCCAGTTTCAACAGGGATAGCATCAGAAGAAACAGAAGCTTGTTCTGATGACTGACATCCCCTCGACGTGGCAGTATCGCTGGTTCCCAACGATAGAATCCGCAAGGCTTCATTTTTGA
>NZ_LR734846.1:8628-39597 GCF_900010725.2 Planktothrix serta PCC 8927
TATTTCCCATCACGATTCTTGGAGATGGTAACGGTTTTAATTGTTCCCTCAATTTCTCGATGGCGACAACAATAAACTAACCCCACTTTACCGGGTAATTTCAGGTAATCCCCTTCAAATTTAACGCTTTGAGGATAACTGATTGATTGTCTGCCGTGTTTGGATTTGAATTGAGGTAATCTTGCTCGTTTCTCAAAGAAGTTTTTGTAAGCTGTACATAAATTGAGAGCGACAACTTGCAAGCATTGGGAATAAGCATCTTTTAGCCAAGGATATTCCTGCTTCAGTTGAGGTAATAATCCTTGAATTGCTTTTCTTGATAGCCCTTTTCCTGTTGTTTTATAAGTTTCTTGACACAAGTTTAGGGCATAATTCCAATACCAACGGCAACAACCAAAGCTTTTGGCTAAGGCTATTTGCTGCTCAATCGCTGGATAGATTCGGAGTTTATACCCTTGAAACATTGTGGCTTTCAAAACTCTTTGATATACTCTAGCATATTATTGTTAATTTGGTCGGAATTGGGACATACAAAATTAACTTGGGGGAGTCCATGTTGTTACTGAGCTTGCGATGCCCTGAGCTTGCCGAAGGGTCGAAGTATCCCACACTGATTTGGTGGTTATTTTTTGGTGAGCGTGAAATTCAGTGTGGGACTTATCGCTCCCCCAAACCCCCTCGTCAGTTAAAACAGACTCTCATAGCAGTCGCGCCGGGGGTGTTAGGACATAGACTGATGCTAAAACCCCGCGCAGAGAACTCTTTTCCTCCGGTGTTCCCTGTTCCCTGTTCCCTGTTCCCTGTTCCCTGCTTTAAACTAAATAGACAGATTGCCAATTATCGGCTAAGGTGAAGGATCAGATTCAATCGATCCTTCTCCTTTGTGTTTAATTAAACTTTTACTTTTTCAATCATGGATACTAATCTTCCTATTGCCTATCTATTAATTTTAGTGGTGTTACTTTCCGGCGCCATTGTCTTCCTGATTCGTCAAATTATTAAAACTCGTCGGATAGAAACCACCCTCTTTGATTTGCAAACTAAATTAGCAAAAGAACCGGGAAATGCACAGGAATACTATCAATTAGGCGGTATTTATAACGATAAAAAACTTTACTCTCAAGCTATTAACATATTGCAAAAAGCTTTAAAAGCGGGTGAGGATGAAGATCCTCAAAACTTAGCGATGATTTATAATGCGTTAGGATATGCCCATCTAGCTAAAGAACAGTACGATATTGCCATTCGTCAATATAAAGAAGCCTTAAAATTAAATCCAGTTTATCCCACTGCTTCTAATAATTTGGGTTATGCCTATGAAAAGAAAAAGCTAACCGCCCAAGCGTTAGAAGCATATTCACAAACTCTGAAAATTGACCCCAACAATCAAACCGCAAAACGTCGGGTTGAATCTCTACAGAAACGGGTAGGAATTCCCTCAGAAGCAGCACAATAAGGGGAGCAGGGGGAGCACCGGAGCCAAGGGGAGCGTCCTCCCTCGCTAACCGTCAACCGTCAACCGTCAACCGTCAACCGTCAACCGTCAACAGCCAACAACAAAAAACTGATATGGCGATTTTTCCCCAACTTCCCTATCCGAAAACGGCTTTACTTTTGGTTAATCCCCATGCTCGCAAAACCCAAAAGAATTTATCGGAAGTGGTGTATCAACTTCAAGCCTTGGGTTTCGATATTATTCAAGAGTCCCCGGAACATCCCCAAGAATTTACCCCAACGATTCAACGGTATCAAGAGCAAGTGGATTTTGTGATTGTGGGGGGCGGAGATGGAACTCTCAACGCTGCGGTGGATGGACTGGTAGAAACGGGTTTACCCCTGGCTATATTACCCTTGGGGACGGCCAATGATTTAGCCCGAACTTTAGGAATTCCCCCCACCGTGACAGAAGCTTGTCAAATTATTGCCAGTGGACATAAACAAAAGATTGATTTAGGTTGGGTGAATGGTAAACACTTTTTTAATGTGGCGAGTTTTGGGTTGAGCGTGAATATTACTCGTAAACTTACCACCCAATCTAAAAAACGCTGGGGGGTTTTAGCCTATGCGTGGGCGGCGATTCAAGCGACGCTGACGGCTCGACCTTTCCATGCTTTAATTCAAGTCGATGGTCAGAGAGAACGGGTCAAAACCTTACAAATTGCTGTCGGAAATGGTAAATACTATGGGGGTGGAATGTCCATTGCCCACGATGCGACCATCGATGATCAACGCTTAGATCTTTATAGCTTAGAAATCAAGCATTGGTGGCAAATTCCCTTGGTCTGGTTAACCCTGAGAACAGGAAGACATCGCCAAGAATTAGGGGTTAGGGCTGTATATGGCTCAGATTTTGAAATTTATACCAGTAAACCCTACCCCATTAATACCGATGGGGAAATCACAACCAGGACACCTGCTCATTTTCGGGTAATTCCCCAAGCCTTAACAGTTTTGGTTCCCCCTCCTAAGTAGAAATGCGGGCTGATGCGACTCTAAAATGCTCAATCGAAAACAAAATTTTCAAATCTTAACTCTACATTCCAGGAATTGTCAAGATTTAATTCACTAGATTAAGAGAGTTGTACCTCTTGTGACATCTTGTATTTTTTTCGGTTTAATTTGAGTAAACTCGGTTATTCTTGAAATTTAAAGAAAGTATTAAGCTGACTCGTTGATGACGAGAAGGACTGCTTTCTGACTCACTCACAAGAACATCGTTATTTTCTGTATAAAAGCCGACAAAACTGCATCCATCGGAGGTTTTATGACTCCTTCAATGCTTCGTCAACTTTGGTCGCTGGTCGAAACAACTCAAGCATCCACTCTCGTTAATCTTGATGATGCCAGTCTTGTCCAGTGTTTACTGAAACAGTTCAATAAAGAAGCTGCTATCAATGGAAATGAAGCTGCTCTATTACGCGATTACATCTGCTCTCGCATCTCTTTGATTCGAGATATGGCAGAAGCACGCTTATCTGGAGACGCTTCAGCTTAAACCCTATCTATCCCCTGTTTTTTGATTCGGGGGACTTCAAGGTTATCCAATCAGTTTGAGGAATACATTGATCACCTGAATCTTTCCCAAAAATTGCATAGAAAATTCTCAGATTAAGGTAAGCTTAAAGCGCTTGAGGTAACTTCTTGAGCGTCAATAACCTCAACCCCTTTAGAACTGTAAACTTACCTAACCCGTACACGAACAACATAAAACTATGCACAAATACGGTTCTTTGCTAGTAGCAACATTCCTGTTAGTTGCACCCCTAACAGCCTGTGAATCATCGAATACTACTAGCACCAGTACAGCTTCTCCTGGAGGAAACTCAACATCTGCGGCTAATACAGGAACTGGTCAAAGTCGTCTGGATATTGTCAAGCAGCGCGGAAAGCTCATCTGTGGTGTCGATGGTAAAATCCCCGGATTTAGCTTTGTGGATGAAACGGGCCAATATTCCGGCCTGGATGTTGATGTTTGTAAAGCGGTAGCCGCAGCCGTTTTGGGTGATGCTAATGCGGTTGAATTTCGCAATTTGGATTCAACAGAACGATTTGAAGCCTTAAAAGCGGGGGAAGTCGATATGCTCTCGCGCAATACCACCTGGACAATTAGCCGAGATACCTCCGTTGGCTTAGAATTTGCCCCGACTACATTCTACGATGGTCAGGGAATGATGGTTCGTCAAGATAGTGGTGTTACTAAATTAGAAGATTTACAAGGAAAAGCCGTTTGTGTAGAAGCGGGAACCACTACCGAACTCAATTTAACCGATGCCATGCGTCAACGGGGTGTACAGTTTGAAACCGTTACATTCCAACAAGCTGACCCCGCTTATGCTGCTTATGCAGAAGGCCGTTGTCTAGGGATGACCTCTGACAAATCTCAACTGGTGGCCCGCCGCAGTACCCTCCCCAACCCTGATGAGCATATTCTTCTGGATGTTACGATGTCCAAAGAACCCCTTGGCCCTGTAACTGTAAATAATGATTCTGCTTGGTTTGATGTGGTCAAATGGACAACCTTTGCGTTAATTGAAGCCGAAGAATTAGGGGTAAATCAAGCCAATGTTGATCAACTTAAAACCAGCGATAACCCCAATATTAAACGATTCCTGGGAACAGAAGGGGATCTAGGTAAAGGAATAGGATTAAGTAATGATTTTGCTGGTAATGCCATTAAAGCTGTTGGAAATTATGGTGAAGTTTATGAACGAAACCTCGGTGAAGGTTCACAATTTAAACTTCCGCGTGGGCAAAATGCACTGTGGACAAATGGCGGTTTGATGTATTCTCCGCCTTTGCGTTAAAATCACCGAATCAGGGAACAGGGAACAGGGAACAGGGAACAGGGAACAGGGAACAGGGAATAGTTTACTGATAGCTGATAACTGATAACTGATAACTGATATGACCATCAACAGAGATCAGAAAATTCCGCTTTGGCGAGATGAGCGATTTTGGCGAATTGCCTTGCAGGTTTTAGTGATTGTGATTGTCGTTAGTGTATTCGCTCTTTTAGGCGGGAACCTAACTCGAAATCTCAGACAAACTGGAAGCAATTTTGGCTTTGATTTTTTAAATACATCGGCGGGATTTAATATTCTCGATAGTTTAATTCCCTATACTCCAACTGATCCCTATAGTCGGGTTTTATTAGCTGGATTATTGAATTCTCTGCGGGTGATGTTTTTTGGAATTATCCTAACAACTTTATTAGGAATTGCCGTTGGTGTTGCCCGTTTTTCGGATAATTGGCTTCTGCGTCAGTTAGCATTTATTTATGTCGAAATTGTCCGCAATACGCCTCTATTATTGCAGCTTGTATTTTGGTATGGTATTTTTGTACAAATGCCTCCTGTCAAAAACAGTTTAACAATTTCAAATTCTATTTTCTTGTCTAAACAAGGAATTTTTCTGCCTTGGCCGTCAGGAATTCAAGGGATAATTGGATTTGGGGTTTTAGTGATTTGTGCGATCGCAGCCCTAATTGTGTCGAAAAAAAGAATAAAAGTTATGGTAGAAAGGGGGGAATCTGGACAACCTCAATTAATCACTTTAGGAATTATTGGAATCATTGCCTTATTAACATTAATAGTAGGATTAAATTGGCAACGTCCTATGTTTAATCCTACTACCAATAATATTGAAGGGGGATTAAGACTCACCATTGAATTTACAACACTTTTAGTTAGTTTAGTGGTGTATACGGCGGCTTATATTGCTGAAATTGTGCGTGCAGGAATTCAATCTGTTCCCAAAGGTCAATGGGAAGCTGCCCGATCTTTAGGATTAAAATCAGGTTTAGTCATGCAGTTAGTCGTATTTCCTCAAGCATTGCGAGTGATTATTCCACCGTTAAATAGTCAATATTTGAACTTAGCAAAAAACTCCAGTTTAGCGATCGCTGTTGCTTATGCAGATGTCTATAATGTTGCCACTACAACCTTTAATCAAACCGGAAGAGCGATAGAAGTGATGTTAATTATTATGGCAACCTATCTAACAATTAATCTATTTATTTCTTTAGGAATGAATCAATTAAACCGCAGTGTTCAATTACGAGAAAGATAAATTAGGGTGTTAACAGTCAACTGTCAACACTTCGACACTTCGACAAGCTCAGTGCAAAGCCGTCAACCGTCAACATCTATTCTTAACCATGACTTCTGTACCATCAACGCCATCTCATCAACCTCCTCAGATCGTAGTATTAACTGCAAAGGAATGGTTGCAAAAAAATCTATTTAATAATTGGTATAATACCCTGATTACCTTGGGGATTAGTGGCTTATTATTATTCATGTTAACAAGGTTTATTTCTTGGGCATTTACTACAGCTAAATGGAGTGTAATTCCTGCTAATTTACCTTTGTTTTTTGTGGGAAGATTTCCCAATGATCAATATTGGCGCTTATGGGTAATGTTAGGGATAATTTCTATTCTTTCTGGGATTACCTGGGGATTTTTAGCCCGAAATTCAAGACTTTTATTTAGTAAAAATACCTTAGTTAGTCTTGGATTTATTGGAATTCTGGCGGTTATTACTCCAGTTCCCATCATTTTCCGTTTTCTCCTAATTGGAATGCTATTGTTGCTAGTAGCAGAAGCTTGGGCTGGTAAAATCATAGGAAATACTCAGCCAAAGTTAGGAAAGTGGTTGCCCTTTTCCTGGTTTTTATTATTGATAATTTGTGTTTGGTTTATTGGTGGCGGACTCGGATTAAAAATAGTTCAAACCAATCTCTGGGGAGGACTGATGTTAACATTATTGATGTCAATTATCAGTATATTATTATCCTTTCCTATTGGCGTATTATTAGCATTAGGACGACAAAGTAGTTTACCCGTCGTCCGAATTTTATCAACAGTTTATATTGAAATTATCCGGGGATTACCCTTAATTACAATTCTATTTATGGGGCAAATTTTACTCCCCCTATTTCTCCCCGAAGGAACACGACCGGATCGGATTTTACGCGCTATTATTGGATTAACCATGTTTAGTTCAGCCTATTTAGCTGAAAACATCCGAGGGGGTTTACAATCCATTCCCAGAGGTCAAACAGAAGCCGCCAAAGCATTAGGATTAAATACACCTTTAACCGTGAGTTTAATTATTTTACCCCAAGCCTTAAAAGTTTCTATTCCTTCCATTGTGGGTCAGTTTATTAGTTTATTCCAAGATACAACTTTATTAGCAATTGTAGGATTAGTAGAATTATTGGGAATCAGTCGATCTATTTTAGCAAACCCGAAGTTTCTCGGACGTTATTTAGAAGTTTACCTGTTTATTGGGATTTTGTACTGGGTTTTTTGTTATGCGATGTCCGTAGCCAGTCAGAAATTAGAAAAACAATTGAATACAGAGCATAAATAAATCCTTTTTGTTTGGGGCGAATAGTTTGGGGCGAATAGAATTCGCAGCTATACAAACAAAGTCTGCCTGCGCGGACTCAATGATAGGGTAGGAAATTTAACCACATTTGGTATTTTAGCCTTCTTTTTTTGGGTTAGATAATAATTATTGTAAAACGGGAGTTTCTGAGTCCAATTTATTTGGGTTTAGTTGGTCTAGTTGGTCTACATTGACAGATAATTTTAATCCTAAAGATTTTAGCCAAAACCCTAAACTATAAATTGCTTCCTGTCCTGTTTTTGATAATACTTCGTCCAACTGTGCTAAATGTTGTTTAGCTTCTTCTGGGGTCATAGTTTGCGGTGCTAATGCTTGAGAAACATCACTTAAAACCAGTTTTAATAATTCCGGTTCTGGAGAAGTTTCTAGTAAACAAGTTTCGATGTAACCTGCTGCATAGGTCAGGTCTTGAAGTCGTGAGATCAGAAAGGGTTGGTATGGCAAACTGTTAAGCATTTTCTGATGTCCTGTAATGTTTCCAGTATTTTTGAGCTTGATCAATATCCTGTTTTTGGGTACTTTTATCACCCCCACACAGTAACAGTATAATCGTTACTCCTACTTGTCCAAAGTATTTGTGTAAACTGTGCGATCGCCCCATTCCTGAACTTGAAGCAGAAATTCAGGGACTTGTCCAGAGATTGCATGATGTTGATCCCAAACAGAGAACTCTTTTCCTGTCTGTTCCCTGTTTCCTGCTATAACTTAAAAATAATCAAATAAAATCCCCCTTAATTAGGGGGAATTCCTGACTTTTTCTAATACCTATTTAGAAATAAAATGCACCCAAAAACTGCCGTCAGGGATGCAAACCTGGTTGATTAACCGATAGGAATATTGCAAATAAGCCCCGCTCAAATCCGTGCGATAACCAGAGGAGAACCATTCTCCATAGGGATCATGAACAATAAGCCCATATTCGTTATAACCCACCACAGGCATAATATGACCAAAGGAGGTGAAATATCCATGAATTACGGCAGGATTTCCAGCAGCAATCCAATCTTTGATATCATCAATGAGGGCATTTTCAGTAAAATAATCCTGACACCCATAATCTCGAACAATTCGAGCTAAATCGTAGGGATCATGACGACTGTAGCCCTTATTAATAGCATATTCATAGAGTTCATCTTCCAGTTGACCCGAACTGGTTTTACGACGAGCTTTGAAATATTCCAAACACATTGATATAGACGTAACATTACACGATCCCGTCGGATTAAACCAGTTGTCTAATTGAGATTTATAGGGAACATTTAAACGGTAACTGCTAGGAAGGGGTTTAGGATAAACCCGATTTCCATTTTCATAAATTTCAGCGTGTTCTCCCCAAACATATAAAACCGAATAGCCCCCATAGGATTCATTTCTTAAAGCGACTCGTAAATGACCGCGAATGGGGTCATAAGCTAAAACAGCACATTCTTTTTCACCGGGAATTGTAAATTTTTCCGAGTCATTCAGTTGAGAGGAAGCAATCGGTTTAACCTTAAAAATGGTAGTTTTAACCGTTTTTAAAATCGGGGTCATCACCGGAATCTGTTCGCGCTTCGTTTCGATCAACTTTTTCCCGGTAATTGCACCCAGATAACCCGCTTCACCACACTGCATCAACTTTTGGAATTGGTGTAATGAAGCTGTTGATTTGGGGCCAAAAATACCATCCACAGGGGGATCAAGCAGTCCTAAATCAATCAGTCGGGTTTGGATTTGACGACTAAGTTCGTCATCTTCAGCAATGGCTTTAATATCATATCGAGTATCTTTACCGAGAAAATCCTGTAATTTCATATTGGCTTTTATCAAGAACTCAAAAGGATGGAGATAGTCAACTCAGGACAATTTTACCTAGATTCGGGAAGAATTTAGAGATATTATTCTAGATCTTGACTTGATAGTTGCCTGTTTTTGAGAACAAAGACAACTTATATAGCGCTACTTGAAGAGGCAACAGGCAACAGGCAACAGGCAACAGTAAGAAGTGAAAGGGTTTCAGGATTCAAAAATGTCCTNTGATCAACCGTCTAAATCCGTAGGGTGAACGGGTGGCTTCAGGATGACTATCGCATAAGCGTTGGGAGATAAATACTGTTGTGCGGCTTGTTGAATCTCTGCTGAACTCAATGCTTGAATTCGATCAGGATAATAGAGACCTGCTGTTAAATCCCCCACTAAAGATTGATAGTATCCATACAAGCCAGCGCGATCGCTCGGAGTTTCATTTCCAAAGATAAACCGATTAGCCACTTGTGTTCTGACTTTTGCCATTTCCTCTTCTGTAATTCGTTCGTTTTGGATTTGACGAATATGATCGGTGAGAATAGCTTCAACTTCGGCAAGATTCTCCACAGGTAAACGCGCTGAAATATAAAATACCCCTTGCCAGCGCTGCGTCATATTACTCGCAGAAATCGACGAAACTAACCCCCGATTTTCGCGTAAATCTTGGAATAGTCGTGCTGTTCTTCCCTGACCTAAAATATAAGCTAAAACATCTAAGGGATAGGTTTGATCAAGTTCTTCTAAACCGGGGACACGCCACAGCATTAATAATCGAGCTTGTTGTAACGTATCATCAATGATTTCCTGACGGACAATTTCTTTAAAACTGGCTTCAGGAGTCCATTTTTGCACTTCTGGGAGTGCAGAACTTATTGAGGTGGGATAAACCGCAGTCACGGCATCCTCTACCGTTTGAATCAGAGATTCAACGGGTAAATTTCCGACAACGGCTACCGTCATCGAGCGAGGTTGATACCAAGTGCGATGAAACTCCAGCATTTGTTGAGATTGCAACTGTTCAATTACCGACGCTGGCCCTAAAACAGGACGACGGTAGGGAAGTTGCTCAAAAACCATTTCCATCGACTGACGGAAGGAACGCCTACCTGGGTTATCCTCGGAACGACGAATTTCTTCTAAGACCACAAATCGTTCTCGTTCAAACGCCTCATCTGCAATACTGGCATTGAGAACCACATCAAACTGTAAAGGTGCTAAATCCGCAAAGTCTTGAGGGGCAGTGGTAATGTAGTAATGGGTATAATCTTGACTGGTGGCCGCATTGGTGACGGCGCCTCGTTGTTCAATTTTTTGTTCAAATTCTCCCACTTGCAGATGGGGTGTTCCTTTAAAAACGATATGTTCTAAAAAGTGCGCCATCCCGTTGATATCATTGGATTCAATCGCCGAGCCGATATTAATCCAAACATTAAGATTGACGGCATCAACGGGTAACTGTTCGGCCACAATGGTTAAACCATTGGAAAGGTGATGAACAGTTGGAGTATTAATCGGTCGAGGCGAAGACGGTTTAACCAGGATAGAAGTCATTCGTTTTGTTAGGGGTTGTCTAGGTTTCTCTCTATCTTAATGACTTTGCGTGTTCTCTGCCGATAGCAAAGTACGGACGTAACAATGTTACGTCCCTATAGCCAGAAAGCGTTAGAATTGTAAAAATTTTGTGTCCCTAATATGGCTTTCTTTCGTCAATATATCGCTCCGTTGATTGTGGTTCTGATATTTTTATTCGCTCTGTTCGTTGTCAGTGCGCGAATTTTTCTCCCTGAAGATATGATGGCCCCTGCACCCATCAGCACCGTTTCGGGTTCTACAATATTCGCTCAATATTTTGTCAGTAGTATCCGTGTCTGAGGTCTTTATCCCCGGTTACAGTCTGCGTCAGGGGTCACGTTTGGATCGGGCTTTATTACTCAAGTTTGTCTATCGCACCTATAAGGAGCAGTTCCCGGATCAGGATTTAAGCCATCTTCCCCCAACGGTTGAGCAGTATTTTTCTCCTCAGACACCCATCTGGTGGGTGGACAGATTTAACCCAGACTGTTCAACCCCAGAAACTATTGCCTGTTTATGGTTAGGGAATGCAATTGATCAAGGGGATGGAGAACGCACCGCCCATATTTTTCTGTTATATGTAGCCCCAGAACACCGTAAACAGGGGATTGGTTCGGCTTTAGTGACTCATGCTGAACAGTGGGCGACGCAACGAGGCGATCGCAAAATTAGCCTGCAAGTTTTCACCAACAACCACCCCGCCCTCAACCTCTATCAAAAACTTGGCTATCAACCTCAATCTTTGTTGATGCAGAAGATTCTATCGGGAGTTAAATGATGTTAAAAGAACTTCACCTTAAGCTAGTCGGGCCATCCCCTAAATTGGATGTAGAACTTTCCGATAGACTCAACATTTTTACAGGGGATAATGGGTTAGGTAAAACCTTTCTATTAGATATTGCTTGGTGGGTACTCACCGGAAGTTGGGCAGATCGACCTGCGTTTCCTCAACGGGAAAGGGAACAAATTCCAGAAATTACCTGCTATTTAAACAATCGCACAGAATCAAAACCCGATCGCAGTTATTTTGATTTCTCCACTCTCAAATGGGGGAGTTTTCAGATGTCTTATCAGTTGAGAGGGTTAGTCATTTATGCCCATGCAAATGGCGGATTCTCCGTTTTAGATCCAGCCCGCAAACGCAAGGGGGTTTACAACTTTACCCCGAATAAACTTTGGGATGGATTGAGAACAGATGGAAAGGTTTTATGTAATGGTTTAATTCAAGATTGGGTGAGTTGGCAACGACAGCCTGATCAAACTACATTTAAACTTTTATCTGATGTCATTAGACAACTTTCTCCCCATCCCGGTGAAGGGATAGAACCGGGAGAACCCACGCGGGTTTCTGTTGAAGATATTCGTGATATTCCGACAATCAATCTTCCTTACGGTAATGTTCCTATCATCTACGCATCAGCCGGGATGAAGCGGATTTTAGGGTTGGCTTATGTCCTAGTGTGGACGTGGTATGAACACACCCAAGCCTCTAAATTGCGAAACCAATCTCCTCTTGATCAAATTGTTTTGTTAATGGATGAAGTTGAATCTCATCTCCACCCCCGGTGGCAACGTGCAATTTTACCCGCCATTCTCAAAGTTTTAACCGGGTTACAGGAACAGACGAAAATACAGGCTTTAGTCACCACTCATTCTCCTCTGGTTCTGGCATCTGTCGAACCTATTTTTGATCAAGAAACAGACAGATTATTCCTATTTCAATTAGAGTCACAAAAAGTCACTCTTAATGAAATTCCCTGGTGTAAACAAGGAGATACAATTGGTTGGTTAACTTCTGATATATTTGGTTTAAAGCAAGCTCGTTCTATAGAAGCTGAAAAAGCGATCGAAGCAGCCGAAGCTTGGATGCGTTCTGATAATATGAATGCTTTTCCAGATTATCTAAAAACCTCAGAACAAATTCACCAACAACTAATGCAACTTCTCCCTGGACATGACCCCTTCTGGCCGCGCTGGATTATTAAGATGGAGGCGAGTCAAGGATGATTAAATTTAACCCTCCTCCTGAACCCCCAGATTTTGATCAAAAAGTTCGGAAACCCGGAAAGATTTGGTTAGACAAAAATCCAGATAAAAAAGAATTTCCTAGTTATTGGACAAACTTCAAAAGTGATTTAGCTGATGGTTTTGGAAATCTGTGTGGCTATTCAGCTATCTATGATCTTAATGGGACAGTAGATCATTATTTCTGTTGCAGAAATCATCGTAATTTGGCTTATGAATGGAGCAATTACCGCTATGCTTCAGGTTGGATTAATAGCAGCAAGCAAACCTTAGATGATCAAGTGCTTGATCCTTTTCAAGTTGGAGATGATTGGTTTGAAATTATTCTTCCTTCTCTTCAGTTAGTGTTAACAAATCAAGTTCCTCCAGAAGAACTCGAACGAGCAGCATTTACCCTAGAACGTTTGCACTTGCGGGACGATGAACGAGTGATCCGTCAACGGTGTGCGTGGTATCGTTGCTATTTAGCGGGTGAAATTACACTCGCAGGACTGGAAAAGAAAGCGCCTCTCATTGCCCGTGCTGTTAGAAAACAGCTAACTTCTAATGACTCAATCAACATCAACGGTGACAAATTGCTGTAAATTAATGATATGGAGGATGAAGAACTGAGCGTAATCAATACCCAAGACCCGTTAGAGAGTCCTTTGGATCAGTTGGATGATGGCGAAGTGGCCAAACCTGATCCAGAGGAAATGTTGCTGTTGTTAAAATCACCCGAACCCCAACAGCGCATGATTGCAGCACGGGCATTTTGTGAAATTCGGGATCAACGGGCTATTCCTGATTTAATTGGATTGTTACAGGATGCTTGCCCCTTAGTTCGGGTGAGTGTGGCCTATGCGTTAGGTCGCAATTCTAATGCTCAAGCCGTTGAAGCGTTGATTGCACAATTGAATCAAGACTGGAATGGCTATGTCCGTAAAGGGGTAGTTTGGGCATTAGGAACCTGTGGCGATCGCAGAGCCTTAGAACCTTTACTTGATGCCCTGAAAACTGATATTCCTGCGGTACGGTTATGGGCGGCGAGTTCCCTGGGTCAAATGGCGAAAGTCGGTTATGAGATCGTAATTCGAGCCATTCCCCCGATGATTGAAGCTTTACGTCAAGATCCCGTCGCGGCGGTTAGAAGTAATTGTGCTTGGGCATTGGGCCAACTCTGTCGAGAACTCCCCTCAAATGTTGTTTATGCAGTGGCGATTGATGCTTTAATTGAAGCCCTAGAAGAAGACGAAGATATGGGGGTTAAAGATGATGCTAAATCGTCTTTATTAAGAGTCGGTGATCCGCGAGGATTACAAATTATTGAAGACTTGGAAATGGACGGTTTATTATAATTTTTATTTAGGGTGAGTAGACCTCACCCTCAGAAAATCTGAGGTAATCAAATTTAATCAAAAAATCACTAGATTAAAACTAAATAGAAATTTTTCTATTTTCTATCTTTAAATAAGGTTGACCGCAACGCCGTGTCGCCTCAGCTTTTGACCTGGGTAAAACCAGGTGGGTACCTCGACCAGACTTAAAGTTTCCGAGTTCAAGCTCGGTATACTGCCGTCTGTAAATTCTCTTGGTTCCCTTATTCTTAAAGCTATAGATCAAAAAAACATATCGGCAAGCCACCAACGTCGCAGCACAACCTTAAATTGATTATAACAGATTTTTTCGAGATTGTAAATTAACTATCAAAATCCTAGTTAACAGAATTGTTAAGAACGGGACTGACGGGGCTCGAACCCGCAACTTCCGCCGTGACAGGGCGGTGCTCTAACCAATTGAACTACAGTCCCTTACTGTGGTTCGCTTTTTTTTGCGACAATTTTTATTATTACTGCTTTTTTTGAATTTGTCAACACTTCCTACAATCTTTTTTTTGGGGAGTGGGTTAGCCTCTGACTCATGGCTTATAGCTCTACGCATTAAAGTTGTAGAGACCGATCATGGTCGGTCTCTACTAAATCCAGCAAACTTATTCTCTATTGCCTATTGCCTATTGCCTATTGCCTATTGCCTATTCGCTATTCCCTGTTCCCTGTTCCCTGTTCCCTGTTCCCTAGCTCTATATGAGTGATCGTCGCCAAAAAGCTAGACTGAAGAAAATCAATCAGGAGTCATTCGGAGTGAATCTAGGGGTTCAGGAATTAGATCGATTAACTCAAAAACAACTGGAAACTTGGGTGGATCAGGCACAACGGCGTAGTCAATTGGGTCAATTACCCACTTACATCCCCCAATTAGCGCAGGTGAACTCGCAAGAGTTTGTGGTGCAAATCCTGACTCTGGAGGGAAAATCTTACTGTGCTGGCGATGCAACCTTATCCTTTCCCCTAATGAGTGTGATTAAGCCGTTTTTATTATTCAACCGACTGGTGGAATTGGGAGAGGATAACGTTTTCCAGCGCGTGGGTGTTCAACCCTCTGACCAGACGTTTAATTCCCTGGAACAATTGCAAGCCGATGACGGATGGCCGCGTAACCCCATGTTAAATAGTGGGGCGCTCGCTCTGGCTGCATTACTCCCTGGACAGGATGCTAATTCTCGCTGTGATTATTTCTGTTCCTGGTTAAATCAATATGCTAATTGTCAGTTATTTTTAGATCAAGATATTCTGGAGTCCGTGCGTTCGGTTCCTAACCCCAAAAACCAAGCTCTCGTTTCAGCACTTTTAGCTTCTGGTTATGTGGATGATCCCGATTTAACCCTAGATACTTATAACCAAATCTGTTGTTTATCAGCCACTATTTTAGATTTGGCTCAATTGGGTCTATTATTGGTGCAACCGACCGATCTCCAGTGGCAAATTCCCGGCCGTATTGTCAAAGCTTTAATGATGACTTGTGGATTATATGAAACATCAGGACAGTTTGCGGCACAAGTCGGACTTCCTACTAAATCGGGGGTCAGTGGAGCAGTATTATCTATTATTCCTCAACAAGGAGCGATCGCTTGTTACAGTCCCCCTCTAGATCCCGAAGGAAGTTCTATTGGCAGTTTATTTTTAATTGAAAAAATAGCTCAAACTCTAAATTTAAGTGTATTTAAATAGGGAATTACGAATTACGAATTGGGAATTACGAATTACGAATTACGAATTGGGAATTGGGAATTGGGAATTGGGAATACAGAAATTTTATCTAAATCAGCTAAAAATTTAAGCTCATTAATTTGACCTGATCGGATAAATGAAACCCTAATTTTTCATAAAAAGGAACCATTTCGGGTAAACACATTAATAGAAAGGCTTCAACCTCTTGTAAATCGGGATGAGTCAGAATTTCATCTATGAGTTTTTTTCCTAATCCTTGATTTTGATAAGAACTTTCCACTAAAACATCCCAAATCAAAGCTCGATAAGTATAATCGGTTAAAACTCTTGTAAACCCAATTAATTTTTGAGTATTAGAGTCTACTAAACCGATAATAATATCGGAATTAGTTAACATTTTTTGAATGTCTTTTGAGGTTCGTTGGTAACTCCACCATCCTTGTTTATAGAGTTTCTCTAAATCTTGTATTTGCGTTGGGGTTAAATCTTGAACTACGATAATAGACAAGAAAACTATCCTCCTAAATCGTCTATTGATCGCTATTTTACAACCAGGGGTTCCAAAAATCAAACATTAAAGACTGCTTACTTGGGGAGACTTTTAAGAATTTCTAAAGCCGCGCGATCGCACACTCCCTCCTCTCCTAACGCTTGCTTCATTTGTTGATAGTGATTTAACATTTCTTGTCGTTTGGGTTGATTCGTTAGTAATTCTATCGCCTCGTGAACGATATTTTCAGGAGTTACTTTTTCTTGAACCAGTTCGGGAACGATGGCTTGCATTTGTACTAAATTAGTTGGGGATATAAACGGAACTGAAAAATTTAACAGATGACGAGCCAGCCAAGCTGTTAAATCACTGAGTCGATAAACCACAACTTGGGGAACATTTAATAAAGCAATTTCTAAGTTAACTGTTCCTGATTTTGCGATCGCTAAATCGGCGGCGGATAAGACTTCTAAAGTTTGATAGTGATCCGATGGAGTTGAAACTAAAACAGCATTCAATTGATATTTTTTAATCGCCGTTTCAATGGCTATTTTATATTTAGGTAAAGATAAGGGAATCCAAAATTTTACCGTCGGCATTTTGGCTTGAATTTGTTGAGCCGCTTTAAATAATATTGGCATTAAATATTTAATTTCTTGCCATCGGGAAGCGGGAAGTAAAGCGATCGCAATTTCATCCGGTTGGATGCCTAATTTTCGGCGAGCTTGTTCACGACTCGGTGCTATTTTCATTCGGTCTAATAGGGGATGACCTACCCATGTCACCTTCGCACCTTTTGATTGAAAATAACGTGCTTCTTCAGGAAAAATAGCTAGAATTCGATGGGTTAATTTAACAATTTGTGCTGTACTCCGAGATCCTAGCGACCATACCCATTCTTGCGGTGCAATATAATAAAAAATAGGAATTGTTGGCAAATTATGTTTAATAAAATTTCCGATCCCAATATTTGGCCCCATATAATCAATTAAAATCACTAAATCAGGAGGATGATTTTTTAAATATTGTTTAACTTGTTTTTGCATCAAATAGGTCGGGAGAATATAGGGTAAAGACTCTAAAATTCCAACGGAACCTATTTCTGTGGTATTTCCCAATAAAATAGCTCCCGCTTCCGCCATTTTTTCCCCACCTAACCCCCTAATTTCTAAAGCAATATTGGCTTGTTTTGCTTGTCTAAAAAGGGCTTCTACTAACATTGATCCTTGTAAATCACCGGAGACTTCACCTGTACTAATAAAAATCTGAATAGGAGGTTGGTTTTGAAGCATTAGAAATCAATGATTAATAAGGTGAGGCCTGATTAGAGCAGTTTTCTGAATAACCTAATCTGGCATTATAGCCGTTTATTGAGTCCCTTCCGGGTTTTTGTTGAAATTTGAGGATCGAGACGGGGTAAAAAAACGATACAATCATCAATTGTAAGCGCGAACTGTACCTGTCTATACAGGAGTCTTCGGGACATTAAAAAGTCATGTCGCTCAGGAACGTTTATGATCAGGATTAGGTCTTAGTCAGTAGACCTGATTGATAGTCTAACTTAAATAATGGCACTTTTATTCATGAACTCTTTATCCAGTTTAGCAAGACTTTCCTTGGGGATTATCATTTTTAATAGTTTGAATTTTATTGAAAATACTACCCCCACGTTTGCCAGTTTACCTCAACAATTAGATCGGCAAAATCCGACGTTAAAATTAGCACAACTTCCTCAACAACAATCGGAGAAACAATTAGGGGGTTTATATGTTAAGTCTGAAACTCAAAGCCAAGTTTTCCCCCTAAAACAAACCCAAGTTAATGCTAAAATTTCGGGAAATGTTTCACAGGTTGAAGTTTCTCAAACCTTTGAAAACCCTTTTAAAGAACCGTTAGAAGCAATTTATGTATTTCCCCTTCCCGATCAAGCTGCGGTTGATCAGATGGTGATTAAAATCGGCGATCGCACAATTAAATCCAGAATTGAAACCAGAGAAGGAGCGAGAGAAATCTATCAACGCGCTAAAGATCAAGGTCGCACGGCTGCATTATTAGAACAAGAACGAGATAATATTTTTACTCAGTCTGTAGCCAATATTCAACCGGGTGAACAAATATCCGTAACGATTCGCTATATTGATCAATTAAAATTTGAAGGGGGAGATTATGAGTTTGTATTTCCGATGGTGGTTGGCCCCCGTTATATTCCCGGTCAATTAATTGATAAAAATCAACCCAATACTAATCAAGTTCCTGATGCCGATCGGATTATACCTCCTATTATTCAACCGAATACAAAATCAGAGCATCAAATTCAAGTGAATGTGGAAATTGATGCGGGAGTTGCTATTGAAAATATTCGCTCAACCTCCCATAAAATTATCACTCAACAACAAGGGAATCGGGTATTTGTAAATTTAGATCAATCCGATCAAATTCCCAATAAAGACCTAGTTTTAAGATATCAGATTTCAGGAGAAAATACAAGGGCAACGGTATTAACAGAAGCTGACTCGCAAGGGGGACATTTTGCTGCTTATTTGTTACCTGCAATTCGTTATAATCCCAATCAAATTATTCCCAAAGACGTTATCTTTTTAATGGATACTTCCGGTTCCCAAGAAGGAGAACCTTTGCAAAAATCTAAAGAATTAATGAAACGGTTTATTCAAGGATTAAATGCGGAAGATACTTTTACGATTGTTGATTTTGCTAATACCACGAATACTTTATCAGAAACTCCCTTAGAAAATACTCCGGCTAACCGAGAAAAAGCCATCACTTATATTAATCAATTAGAAGCCAATGGGGGGACAGAATTATTAAATGGAATTCAAGCGGTGATGCAGTTCCCCTCGCCGCCTCCGGGTCGGTTACGCAGTATTGTTTTACTCACCGATGGCTATATTGGAAATGATCAGGAAGTCATTGCAGAAGTACAAAATAAACTCAAACCTGGAAATCGGTTTTATTGTTTTGGGGTGGGAAGTTCTGTAAATCGATTTTTACTCAATCGTTTGGGAGAAATGGGACGGGGAACTGTACAGATTGTTCGTCAAGATGAACCCACAGAAACCGTTGTAGAAACCTTTTTTAAACAGATTAATAATCCTGTTTTAACCGATATTGAAATCAGTTGGCAAGGGGAAGGGTTAAAACCAGAAATTTATCCGATCACCTTATCGGATTTATTTGATAATCAACCTTTAGTGTTATTTGGACGCAAACTAGATCGACGCAATGGGTTATTAAAAATAACGGGAACAACCGTAAAAGGCGATCGCTATGAACAAACCTTACCTGTTAGTTTTCCTGAGATTAATGCAAAGGAATCGGGTAATATTGCGATCGCTAAATTGTGGGGACGTGCTAAAATTAAAGAATTGATGAATCAGATGTTTTCCGGGGAAATAAAATCAGCAGTTGATAGCGTAACACGCACCGCTTTATCCTATCAATTACTCTCAGATTATACTGCGTTTGTAGCTGTGAGTGAAGAAGTTCGAGTTAATCCTAATGGAACTCGTCACACCGTAGAAGTTCCTATAGAATTACCCGAAGGAGTCAGTTATGAGGGAATTTTTGGGACTCCAGAAACTCGCCAACTTCAATCAGCAACTCCGACGAATGTAGGACGAGTTCGTTCTGCATCGGGTTACAATTATTATAGTAGTCAACGCAGTCCAGAACTTGCGCCTCCTCCCTCTCCGATGCGGGTATTAACTCCAGAAGCAGAAGCTATTAATTTAGTCAGAAATACGTCTTCTACCATTACAGTTGTTCAAGTTACAGGAATTAGCGATCGCACCCTTATAAATGACTTAAATCGTTATTTACAAGGGTTAAATTTAACCGATCAAATCAATGGAAAAGTGATTTTTGAAATGATTGTTGATCAAGGTAATGTCCAACGGGCAATTTTTGATGACCTTGACTCTATTGTTGATTTAGATGATCCTCAAAAACAAGCGATCATTATTGATCAAATTCGGCGATCGCTGTTAACTTGGCAACCTCCCACCTCCGTCAGTGGAAAAATCAGAATTACCTTAGAATTAAAAGCAACAAAATCATAAATTTCATGAATGATCTGACATCAATTTCAACCTTAAATCCGGTTTATCCTCTGAGTATTGCACCCATGATGGATCGCACCGATCGCCATTATCGCTATTTCATGCGACAAATCACCCGGCGAACATTGCTGTATACAGAAATGGTGACGACCGCAGCAATTTTACATGGAGATCATGAAAAATTATTAGGCTTTTCTCCCGAAGAAAAACCCTTAGTTTTACAATTAGGAGGGGATAATCCTGATCATCTGGCAACCTGCGCTAAAATAGCTGAAGATTGGGGATATGATCAAGTTAATTTAAACGTTGGATGTCCGAGTGATCGGGTTCAAAATGGCAATTTTGGTGCGTGTTTAATGGCGCAACCGGAATTAGTAGCAAAAGCAGTAGAAGCCCTGCAAAAAGCGGTTAATATTCCCGTTACGGTTAAACATCGAATTGGCATTGATGAACAGGACAAATATGAAGATATGGCGGATTTTGTTAGAATTGTTTCTGATGCTGGATGTCAACAATTTACTGTTCATGCACGCAAAGCTTGGTTACAGGGTTTAAGTCCTAAAGAAAACCGGACTATTCCGCCGTTACGCTATGAAGAAGTTTATCGGTTAAAACAAGAGTTTCCCCATTTATTTATTGAAATTAATGGCGGTTTTAAAACCTTAGCAGAAGTCAAACAACAATTGCAATTTGTTGATGCCGTTATGATCGGACGCGCCGCCTATGATCATCCTTATTTATTTGCAACGGCGGATCAAGAAATCTATGGAGAAAAAACGCCTCCTTTAACTCGTCGAGAAGTCATAGAATCTATGTATCCTTATATTAAATATTGGCTACAAAACGGGATTAGACTTAATAGTATTACTCGCCATTTATTAGAACTCTTTGCGGGACAAACGGGAACAAAAGCCTGGAAGCGATATATTAGTGAAAATGCTCATCTTCCCGGTGCAGGAGTAGAGGTTCTTCAACAAGCTTTAGAGAAAGTTTTAGGTTGATATAGTCAGTCTAAATCTTTTCTACAAATTATCGCACATCGTAGGGGCGAGGTTTTCTCGCCCTTACTAACCCAGGTAATAAGAGGGTTTGAAAACCAAACCCCTACAATAGAATATTACCACCTACAATAGAATATTACCAATTTCCGACTCTATCAATCTGTTTCGGAATTGCCATTTTGTTGCGTCTGTAATTCGATTAGTTTTCGTAAAGAACCCCCAATACTTCGAGGTTGAGGAACTTCACCTTTTCCGACTGGCCAGCCTTCCCGTTGTCGAGAACGGTTGCCATCATTTTCTTCTGTTTGGTCATGAAATAGAATAACGTGAGTGGGAAAAGCCAAGTCAATTCCTTGAGAAACCAGTCTATTTTTAATCGCCGTTAACACTTTATCTTGCAAATCTAATGCGTCTGCACGACGAGGAGGTTGAATCCACCAACGCGCTCGAATATTCACCGTACTTTCACCTAAATCAACAACAATTGCATCGGGTTCAGGTTCTTTTAATACGCCTTCGGTTTCGTGCATTGCTTCTAAAATTAACTGTCTCGCTTCCTCAATATTATCTCCATAACCAATGCCAATATCATATTGTAAACGGCGGTTTTCAAAGGCAGTATTCACAACAACAGAGTTAGAAAAAAGTTCAGCATTAGGAATAACAATTCGGCGACCATCATAGGTTCTAATTGTTGTTGCTCTGGTTTGAATATTTTCTACAGTCCCCTCAAAATCCTTAAACACAATTTGATCATTAATTTGGAAGGGTTCAGTTAATAAAATCAAAATACCTGCCAGAAAGTTTTGTAAAATATCCCGAAAGGCAAACCCAATTGCTACCCCACTAATTCCCAATAATTGCACTAAATCTCCGGCTTTTAAAGAAGGAATGATAATGGATAAGGCGATAAACAAACCGATGAGAATGGTTGTTCCTTGTGCTAATCTTCCTAATACTAACCCTAAATTTCGAGCATGGCGACGGTTTTGGGTAAAACGTCTAACCATCCGCTTAATAGTTCTGGCAACGAAGAAGAAAATAAAGAAGACAATAAATGCTAAGACGAGATTTGGTAAGAGGATGATGAAACTATTAATCATCTCCTGTACCTTACTCCAAGCTGTTGATATTTCAGCACTCATAAGACTTTTTAACTCATCAGTTATTCTTCATAATAGCCAAATTGAGGCTGATAAAAATCTATCTAAAGTTGGTAATTGCGACAATGTTCTAAAAATCGAGTTGGAATATCAATTCTATTTCCCCAATGCAGATGTAAATAAGACCCATGAAGGTTAGGGAGATTTCCCCAACCTTCTAAAACAGGGTTATTAATTTCTGAGGAGAAAAAACGCTGCATTTCATATAAAGGTTGGGTTGAGTTTTGAGTCAATTCAGAACGATGAAACTCATGTCCAATAACAATTTCATTTTTTAATAAAACCGGAGTTGTTTTTAATACTTTGGCTTGATAATAGCCTAATTTTAAGGATTTTCCCATGATAGTAGTTGTCGGTAATACTCCCACCATTGACCAAGAATTATTTTCAAAATCAATAATATTTTCACATAAATACATTAACCCCCCGCATTCCGCATAGGTTGGTATTCCTGATAAAATAGCATTTTTAACCGCTTTTAAAGCCATCTGATTTTGGCTTAATTGTTCAGCAAATACTTCGGGAAAACCACCCCCAAAATACAATCCTTGAATTCCTGGGGGTAACGAGTCATCTTTTAAGGGACTCCATTCGATTAATTCCGCACCTAACTGTTGTAAAATCTCTAAATTCTCAGCATAATAAAAGTTAAATGCAGCATCTTTAGCAATAGCAATTTTAATTTTTTTATTTCCCATCAAGATCAGGGGCATTAAAAACCTGGTTTCTTCAAGAAACCGGGTTGTTGGGGTGTACTTTAATAACGGTAATAATTGTTCCCAATCAAACCAAGTTTCAGCCAGTTTAGCTAAGTCTTGAATTAATAAATTAAGTTTAGGGAGTTCATCCGTTGGGATCAATCCTAAATGACGATCTGGAATAGTAATATTTTCCTGTCTTTTAATCATTCCAATAATCGGAATATCAATAGGTTTTAGCGAGGTTTTTAATAATTCTAAATGGCGATCGCTGCCAATTTTATTTAAAATTAATCCGGCTATATTTAGATTGGGATTAAGGGTTTTAAATCCTAATGCGATCGCAGCAATAGAACCGGATAATCGACTACAATCTAAGACTAAAATAACAGGTAAATTTAGAATCGAAGCAATTTGAGCCGTTGAACCCAGAGGAATTCTTTCGGCATCAGGAATGCCATCAAATAAACCCATCACGCCTTCAATTAAGCCATATTCTGATGTTTGTATTTGTTTAAAATAGCAAATTTTAGTATAGGATTCCGAAGTTAAAATAGAATCTAAATTATAACAAGATTTCCCCGTTACATAATGATGAAACATCGGATCAATATAATCAGGGCCGACTTTAAACGATTGGACGTTAAAATTGTGTTGTTTTAAATAGGATAAAATCGCTAACGTAACGGTTGTTTTACCAACACCACTACGTTCTCCAGCAATAATAACAGTCATAATTTAATCAATTGAGTGAATATATAGCATACAAGGGTTAAGCTTTAATTTAACCACAAAGACACAAAGGCACCAAGAAGTTGTAAAGACTAACTTGCTCATTGCTATAGATTAACAGTTTAGTGCATCAAGAATAATTCAGATTATTAACCTTAAAAAATACCTAGATTCCCTAGGTTGGGAATCTATTTCACGGATGAGAGTTGACAGGCTGTGGATAAAGTAACCTTCCCATTTATTCAGAGAATTGACTTAACCGTTCTCGAATAATTTCCGCCTGTTTTTCAGCTTCTGCTAAATTATTGCGGGTATTTTCTACAATTTCCGGTTCCGCACGGTTAACGAAATTCGGGTTATTCAAATTGCGTTGAAATCCTTGAATTTCCTTTTCTACCTTTGCTAATTTTTTCTGTAATTTTGTTTGGAATGCTACCAAATCAACCACACCCGCTAAAGGCATTAACACCTGAACTGTTCCCACAACTCCCGCAATGGTTTGACCTTCATTTCCAGTTAATTGTTCTGTAATGGTTAATACTTCAACTTTGCCTAACTCTTGAATATAAGCTTGTCCTTGTTTCAAGATTTGTTGTTCTTTGGTGCTTTCGGTTTGCAGAATTGCATTCACTTTCATTTTGGGTTTAATATCCGCTTCAGCGCGTAAATTTCTGACGGTACGAATCGCTCCAATAATTAACTCAAAATCTGCCTCTAATTTAGGATCAATAATCCCGGTAATTTCACTCGATAGATCTTGAGAAACTGTAGAAGAAATAGTAGGAGTTTGGAAGTTTTGATGGTCTTGTGCAAGGGGTTTAGCACTGCCAATAAATTCCGTTTTAAACTCTTTTAAAATTTTCCCAAGTTCCTCTCGTTGGGATGCTTTAAACAAATAACGATACACAAACCAACCGGAATATCCCATCCCAATCAATTCAAAAATAGCGGGAAGTAAGGGAAATTCATTAATTGCGTTCAATGCAGCGGCAAAACATTTAATCGTTAAAAAGGCAATGAAAAACAGTCCCGTCAGAATTAGAGGTTTTTGATATTGTTTAAAGAAACCTCCTAAAACTTCCGGTAATTCCAACAAAATTCTAACGGATTGACCGACAATTGAATCAGGGTCTTTAACAAATTTTCCTAACCGTTGTACTTCTAAGATATTCTCTTCTATGACAACTGGATAAGCTTGTAATGCTAAACAATCTTCTTCGACCGTTTGCGTTAAACTATGCCAAATTTCTTCGGTAATATGGGGCATAAACGGATGGAGAAGTTTTAAAATCCCTTCTAAAATATAGGCTAAGGTTTGTTGAGCAACATGACGAGAATCAGTATTTTCTGCTTGTAAACGGGGTTTAACTAATTCAATATACCAATCACAAAAATCTCCCCAAATAAACTCATAAATGCCTTTTGCTGCTTCACCAATACCGTAATTGTCCATATCTTCACGGGTTTGTTTAACGGTTTGGTTAAAGCGAGATAAAATCCATTTATCACTCAGTTCTAACTGATTAATATTGGGTTCTCCTAATTGTTTCGGAGATTTCCCGTCTAAATTCATCATCACAAACCGAGAAGCATTCCAAAGTTTATTGGCAAAATTTCGAGAGGCTTCAACGGAGGCAGATTCATCGGTTTCTCGATTATATTCTAAGCGAATATCTTGCCCTGCTCCTATCACTTCTTTCATTAACGTAAACCGCACGGCATCAGTTCCGTATTTATCAATCAGTAATAACGGATCAATCCCGTTTCCGGCGGATTTAGACATTTTCTTGCCATTTTCATCTCGGATTAACCCGTGAATATAAACGGTTTTGAAGGGCATTTTATCGGTAAAATATGCCCCCATCATCGTCATCCGAGCAACCCAGAAAAAGATAATATCAAACCCCGTTGACAGGGTACTGGTGGGATAATATTTGCTTAAATCTAAGGTTTGTTCTGGCCATCCCAAGGTTGAAAATGGCCATAAACCGGAAGAAAACCAAGTATCCAAAACATCAGGATCTTGTTCTAAAATTACTGCTTCTCCGAATTTGGCGATCGCTTTTTCCTTCGCTTCCGCTTCAGTTCTCGCCACAATAAACGGTGTTTCATCGGTAATTTTTCCTTCCGTTTCACTAATCACATACCAAGCCGGAATTTGATGACCCCACCACAATTGTCGGGAAATACACCAATCTTCTAATTTAACTAACCAATCTCGATAAACCTTAGTCCAACGGTCAGGAACAAAGGCGGGAGAATCCTGTTGATCTAAACAATTTAAGGCTTTATCCGCTAGAGGTCTAATCTTAACAAACCATTGGGTTGATAATAGCGGTTCTACGGGAACTTTACCGCGATCGCTATAGGGAACTGTATGTTTATAGTCTTCAACTTTAACTAAAAATCCCTGATCTTTGAGGCGTTGAACTACATTTTTTCGCGCTACAAATCGATCCTGTCCCACGAATGGCCCCGCATTTTCATTCAGAGAGCCATCCTGATTCATAATATTAATCATCGGCAATTGATGGCGATGACCCATTTGGAAATCATTCGGATCATGAGCCGGAGTCACTTTAACACAACCCGTGCCAAAAGTTGGATCAACAAATTCATCGCCAACAATCGGAATTTCCCGTTTCATAATCGGTAAAGTTACGGTTTTTCCGATTAATTCTTTATAGCGAATATCATTGGGATTAACCGCCACCGCCGTATCCCCTAACATTGTTTCTGGTCGAGTTGTTGCTACTTCTACATAACCACTACCATCAGTTAACGGATAGCGAAAATGCCACAAATTGCCATTCACTTCTTTATTTTCAACTTCTAAATCTGATACCGCCGATTGACTTGCTGGACACCAGTTTACTAAATATTTACCCCGATAAATTAACCCATCTTCATATAACTGAATAAATGCTTCTAATACGGCTTTTGATAATCCTTCATCCAGGGTAAAGCGTTCCCGTGTCCAATCACAAGAAACCCCTAACCGTCGCAACTGATTAACAATTGTTCCGCCTGATTTTTCTTTCCATTCCCAAGCGCGTTCTAAAAATTTTTCTCGTCCTAAATCGTAGCGAGTTTTTCCTTCTGTTTTAAGTTGTTGTTCTAAAATCGTTTGCACAGCAATACTGGCGTGATCCATCCCCGGTAAATACAAAGCGTTGTCACCCTTCATGCGATGATACCGAATCAGAGCATCAATTAGGGAGTTATTAAAGGCATGACCGATGTGCAGACTCCCCGTGACGTTGGGAGGGGGAATCATAATACAATAAGGTTCCCCCGGTTGGTTGGGGTCAGCTTTAAACACCTGATGAGCTTCCCAATACTGTTGCCATTTGGCTTCGGTACTGAAGGGTTCGTATTTTGTGGCTTGGCTTGGGGTCGTTGCAGTCATGGGTTTCGACAAGTTGGGCAATTTTAGACAATCCTTTCTATTTTGCCATATTTGGGCTAGAGGGCTGCTCTTTAATCCTAGAAACGCTGAACAGTCTGGGTTTGAGCGATCTCAAATTTTTTTTGAAAAAGGGGTTGACATTCCCATAAAAAGGCAGTAGATTAGTAAATTGTGAGAGGAAAACAAGCGAAACGCTAAATCCTCAAAAATCACCGAAAAGTTTACAAAGCTTTCCTGGTGCCTATGGCTCAGTGGAACCACTCCGATCCATCTCGAACTCGGCTGTGAAACGCTGATACGGCGAAGATACTTGGCGGGTAGCCGCCTGGGAAAATAGCTCGGTGCCAGGTTAATATCAAACTAAAGCCTTCTTCCAGTGATAAATCGGAAGCAGGCTTTAGTATTTTAAGGTAATAAACTCTTAATTCCCCATCCCGCAGCAACCCCAATAAAAAATGCCCAGATTTGACCTGTTTTAACGATGTGGTTCCATGTTCTTTGAAAATCAGCAACAATATCCACATCCACTTGTTGAGCTAAAATCGTAGCCTGAGTCATGAGGTCTAAACCGTGATGGAGAATATTAAACCCATCAACAGGATTCAGTATTAAAACCAGCATCATCGATATTGCCTCCGTTGCTAGATTGAACTTGCAACACTACGAGGGTCATGTCATCCCCATTTCGGTTTCCTGAACCAATAAACTGTTGAACTTGTTCAAACAAATAGTCAAGAATTGCCTGGGGATTTCTACAATTCTGACACGCCCAATGAAAAGCTTGACTCAGATTTTCCTCATCAAAGCGATCGCCCCGTTGATTCATTGCATCCGTGAATCCATCGGTATAATAAATAATAGTATCCCCTGGATAAAGTTGGATTTGAGCTTCATAATAGTGAGTATCAGAATCTAATCCAATCAACATTCCCAGAGTATCCAACCGTCGAATATGATTCGTCGCCACTTGCCATAATAACGGGGGATGGTGAGCCGCATTGCTATAGGACAAGATGCGAGTCACCGGATCATATTCTGAATAAAATAACGTCACAAAACGGTTGGAATTTTCCAAATCCGCATACATGACTTGATTCAAATGTCCCAAAATTTGAGCCGGAGAATGGCGGTTGAGCACCTCGGCGCGTAACATTCCTCGCGTCATGGTCATAATTAAACCCGCCGGAACCCCTTTGCCCATAACATCCCCAATCACAATCCCCCAGCGTTCATCAGGGTGGATCGAGGGATGATAACCCCGTTTGTCAAAATTAGAAGGAATAAAATCATAATAATCTCCTCCCACTCGGTTCGCCGTTTGACATTGGGCTGCTATTTCTAAACCGGGGATAGTCGGGCATTTTCGCGGCAATAATTGTAACTGAATTTCCGCCCCAATTTCTAACTCTCGATCTAAACGTTCTTTTTCTCGCAAAGAGGTTGCCAACTCATCATTCGCAATGGCAACGGCCGTTTGATCCGCGACTAATCGAATTAATTTTTGACGGGTGGGAGTCCAAACATAATTGAGATCATGACTAAAAACATACAACCGTCCCCGCTCGACATTATTCACCAAAATTGGCGTACCGAATAACTGCACATCGGAGCCCAGATAGCGACCCACTTGATAATCTAAATTTGCTGTATAAGTATGCAACGCTGATTCCGACAAGTCTCCCAGACTCGTTTTTGGCATCAATGAGATTTGTCGGGTCACGGCTTCGATCGCTTGCCGAATATCCTGACACTGACGACCTTCCTGACAGTGGAGCCGTTGAAACCGCACTTGTCCGTTGGGTTTAAACAGGACTAATGCTCCCCCATCGGCATCCGTTACCCGACTAGCCACTAAGGGAGTTAACTCTAAAAATTGGTTCAGGTTGTTGAAGCTACGCAGGGCATACCCCAAGGAACTTAACAACTCGTTCACGTTTTGCTGTTCTCGATGCAAACGCGACACCAGTTCTTTCAGGGTTAAAACTGGTGTGGTTTCTGGTGTTGCAGAACCCGTAATCGAGTCAGCAAATTGATCGGAGCGTCTGGGTAGGGGCAAGGCTGTCATGTTCAGTTTTAGGGAACAGGGAACAGGGAACAGGGAACAGGGAACAGGGGGAGCAGGGGGAGCAGGGGGAGCAGGGGGAGCAGGGGGAGCAGGGGGAGCAGGGGGAGCAGGGGAGAAATAATTAACTTCTGACTTCTGACTTCTGGCTTCTGACTCCTTCTCTGCACTCTGTACGTTCTTCCCCACCCACAGCCTAGATACCCTGTCACTAATCTCCCTAGCCACTTAGGAGGGCTTCAATAAACTCGTAGCTGGAAAAGGGGCGCAAATCTTCGATACTTTCCCCAACTCCGATAAATCGAATGGGTAAGCCGAGTTGCTGGACTATGGCTAGGGCAACACCACCTTTAGCAGTTCCGTCGAGTTTTGTCAAGACCACCCCACTGAGTTGAGCCACCTCGGAAAAGACTTCTGCCTGTCGTAAACCGTTTTGACCCAGAGTAGAATCTAACACTAATAATGATTCTATTGTGGCTCCTGGGGCTCGTTTATCAATCACTCGACGGATTTTATTGAGTTCCTCCATTAGATTCTTTTTATTTTGCAGGCGACCTGCCGTATCAATAATTAACAATTCTGTATTTCGGGCGATCGCCGCTTCAATAGCATCATAAACCACCGCCGCCGGGTCGGTATTTTTTCCAGGGTTCGCCACCACTTCAACGCCACTGCGATCGCCCCAAACTTTCACCTGGTCAACGGCCGCCGCTCGGAAGGTATCTCCCGCCGCAATTAAACAGCGATAATCGGATTTTTGGGCTAAATGGGCGATTTTGCCAATGGTTGTGGTTTTCCCGGCTCCATTGACTCCGGTGACTAACCAAATATTTAAGGTATCTTTCTCCGGTGCAAAGGTAATGGGATACCCTTTCTCAAAGGGTTCTTCTAAAATTCCCCTTAAGATTTGTTTGAGATAAGCGATCGCTTGTTCCGGGGGTAAGGCTTCTTGGCGGAGTTTACTTTGTAACGCTTCAATGACGCGATCAGTTGCGGCTACCCCCACATCCGCTTGTAATAGCATGGATTCAATTTCATCAACGGCCTGTTGATTTAATGGCCCTTGACCGACAATGGATTTTAATTGGTTGAGTAAGTTGCGGCGCGTTCGTCCTAAAGCTTTCCAGAGTTTCTGTAACCAAGTAATTTCTTCTAAAGCGACTTGATCGGGACGGCGACCTTGATCGGCTAAGACTTGCGCCGACCACATAAACATCTGATCAAACTCCATTCCTGGGTCTGAGGATGCCCTTTCGCTGGGTTCGGGTTCTTCCTCCTCAATGGCGGTTTCTTTTAACCGTTCTAGTCTGGCTTGACGTTCTGTAGCTGATACAGCCCAGAAGGGTAAGGGTTCTAGGGTTTCTGCTTCCGTCTCTGAAACTGTCACAACGGGTTCGGGTTGCGGTTCAACAAGTACAGCCGTTGGTTCAGGAACAGACTCGGTAATGGGTTCGGGTTCGGGTTCTGTTCCCTCGGCTTGAACGGTTTCTACAGGAGTTTCAACAACGGTTTCTACCTCTGGCGTTTCTGGGGTTAAAACCGTTGGTTCAATTTCATTCGTTACCGTGACTTCGGGTTCGGGTTCGGGTTCAACTTCCGGTTCAGGTTCCTGTTGTTTTTGAATATTTTTATAAGCTGCTTTTGCCCACTGTAAATAATCCTCAGCAATTTGAGGGGCGGGTTCAGAACTTTCGGCTGTTTCGGGCGGTTTCTCTACTGTTTCTGGTTCGGCTTTAACCTCGGTTTGTGGCTCTTGAATTTGATCTGTTTTTTCATTAAATTGACGACGAAACCAATTAAATACCATAGGATTTATTTAATAGTTGTTGACTGTTGGTTGTTGGCTATTAACCCTGAGAAACCGGGTTTCTGTAATAACCTTTGCTTCTCAAGAGAGATTGATTGAGAAACCCGGTTTCTGGCCCCCTGGCGGTTGACTGTTAACCCTGAGAAACCCGGTTTCTGTAATAACCTTCGCTTCTCAAGAGAGATTGAT